>CAZZCS010000057.1:0-15461 GCA_964652645.1 uncultured Candidatus Cloacimonadota bacterium
AAATGGAAGATGGCGTTCTCCGGCTCATTATCCCGAAAAAGGAACCCTCTCCCAAAAAGGAAATCGTCATCAACTAAAGATTGAACTCATCCTGCTCCCAGCCCACCATTGCGGTGGGCTTTTTTATCTGGCATCTCTGGGTGGATCATACCATGCTGTTACGGTGTAATTCTTGCTGGTTTCAGGGACTTGCATTGGTCAAGGGCTTGATACGCTACCGGGCAGGGAAGCTTCGGTAACATGAAATCTCCAGAGGTTTTATGGCCAGCAACAGCTTCGCCTTTTCGCATGAGTCCTATGCGTTATGTAGCCATTGCTAAAACTAAAGTGTTACAGCAAACCAAATGGGCTATCAGGACTCATGCGTTCGCCGAGGTGTCGCCCACAAGGGCTATCACGTGTCTTGCCTCTTAACGAGGGGCTACGCTGCGCTCCGCACCCTCGCTACACACCACCCCACAGAGCCACGATGTGTCTCTGCGGGGGCCCGGTTATGTCGCATCTTCGATGCTTGCGGGTATCGGCTACGTCGATGGTGTTTTCGTTGCCTTCGGTGTTCTCGGTGGTAAAAAAAAGATCCCGCTGATCCTGGCGATCCTGGGGATCTGCGTTCTATTCTTTTTGGGCGAGCCACGTCTGAGCACTCCAGGTCTTCACAAGTTCAGCCCCGGGGGCCCCGAGCCCCTACTAACACGTTTGGTAGATACGGGATTATCGATAGAGCGCAGCTAATCGTACATTGCTCATCGTAAATTGTAAATCGATATGGCGCAGCACTTGTAACTTGTAACTTTATTAACTTTAAGTAGCATCGGAATGCTACGTTACGGGGTATCCCCTTCTCCTGAGATTCAGTATTAACCTCTCCCAGTAGCCTCAGGCTTTTTCTCTTGACTATTATTGAGCCCAACGATCCGATAGCACATCTTAAAATTTTGAGGTATATATGAAAAGAGCCGTTGTAATTCTCCTGATTTTTGTCTTATTTGCTGCGGGGATTATCGCCGTGAGGCACTACAAGCCAGTGGTGGACAAATCTGCCTGCGTGGGCTGTGAGGATTGTGTAAGGGCATGCCCCGTCCAGGCGATTGAGATTGTGGAAGAAAAGGCAGAGATTGCAGATAGCCTCTGCATAGACTGTCGTCAATGCGTAAAAACCTGTCCCCACAGTGCCATCAGGACACCTCAATGAAGAGCTTTCTGCGCGGATTTCCTCTCTCGCTGCTCTTGCTTACCCTTTTTTTTGCCTTTGCCTGTCAGAGATCTACCGGCGTGGAATACAATGTGGATAGAGACTCCTGCAATGGCTGTGCCACCTGCATCCGGGTCTGTCCTCATGATGCGATCTATCTCGATTCGACCGGAAAAGCAGTAATAGACCAGACTAAATGTCAGCAATGCGGAAAGTGTGTGTTAGCATGTCCAAACAGCGCTATATATTGATCGTCTTCGCCCTCGGTTTCTCGCTGCTTTGCGGCCAGATCCGCCTGCAAAACCACAGTGAGCTTTGGTACAGCGGGGATGTAGAGACCCAGGATTTCATCTTTCGGGATCAGCTCTATGTATCGTATTTTTCATCCCCTGGAGTGCGTTGGGATTTTAGTAATGACTTTTTGCGCAGAGACTATAAGGCAGAGGATCAAAATCTGAGGTTTTACAACAGTCTGGCTGGCTCCATCAGCTACAAAGACAGGGTCACCCGCGCCCGGCTTGGCCTGCGAAACACTCTTTATGGTGATGCCGATGAAATGGCCTTGTTCCCTGTGCTGCAGCCACTTATGGTATATGACAAACAGATGCAAAACCTGGTCTGGCTGTCGTTGGAAAGGCAATTTGCACCTCTTTGCCTCCAGTTCAATGCGATGTATAAAGCCCTGGATCTGAAGCCATGGGAATACAGCTTTGATCTGGAGACCTTTGAGCTTTTGAAACAGGAAAAGCCGAATGACCGGATTGTGGATTTGCAGGCAGAATTGATCGGCAGAGTCCCGATTGGAGACGATTTCCAGCTGTTTGCTGCCTACTCTCATTATGAGAGCGATGTCGATGCTGCAGAGCGTAGCATTCTGGGCCAGAGCCAGGTGGGCCTTGGCTACCAGAAAAAGCTGTCTTACAAGGCCAATATCGAGGCTTCCTGGGATTGGCAAAATCGCCAGACGGACGTCATCGCCCTGGAACGCAGGAACCTTTATAACAGCAAGATCCGAATCCGGTATAGCCTTACGCCCCAGCTAAATCTCGGGCTTGGCTATGCCAATCATCTCTGCTCGGATGATAAAATCAGTGAAATCCTGCTGATCTCAAACAATCTGCGGGGCTACCTGAAATACAGCTATCCTTATGACGAATCGGGAGCTTCGTTTTCCACCCTGGCCCTCAAATACAGCCCGGAAAATGAGGCAAGCGCCATCCTCTTCAATAGCGACCTGAAAGTTTTTAGCCCCATGTGGCTGGGTGGAGAGGTGATCTACAGTCCGGATGGCTATGCGTCCGGTACAGCCAGAATTACCCTGCGGATCGGGGCATACAACGCCCTGACAGGCAGCTATCAATACAGAGAATTGCTAGCCGATTCCAGTCTCTGGAGACAAATCGGAATCGGCTTTGATTACTTTTACTAGCGCTGGATCGATACTTTTTGGATTCTTTGCTGCTCCCCGCTGCGAAGCCTGATATAGTAGGTGCCAGAGGGACATTGGCTAGCTCCAGAATCCCGACCATCCCAGAGGATTTCGTTCCAGCTTTTACCGTCTGCGGTTCCAGAATACTTGCGTAGCATCTGTCCGCGCAGGTTAAAGATCTGCAGTTCATAAGCATCTGCCTTGCCGCTATAAAAGCTGATCCTGCTGCCACTGGTGGCGGGATTGGGATAAGGAACTGCCAGGAGCAAAGCTGGTGTGATCTGATTCGGATCCACAAGTGACACAGTAGCCAGGACGATATCGACGTTTGTATCCACTCCGGAAATCACGTTTACATCATTAATAATATAGGGATGGAAGCCTGAGGCTGTACAATTCAGAGTATATTGTCCCGGAGCGAGGCTCAAGGTATAGTCCCCTGTTGCATTGGTCGTAGCGCTCTGTCCACCCGCGGCAATCAAGGCCCCGGGGATAGGGCTGTCGTCCATATTACTGACTCTGCCGCTAATCGTGCCATCCGCCACTACTGGAGTCCAGGCCAGGCTCATATTCTGGAAGTAGGATTCGTTTGGAATCACCAGATCTACTGGTTCTGTACCCTTGCTAAAAACCACTTGCTTGTATTTTCCCAGGTTTGAAGCAGAGGCGTTGTGTTCTGTAAACTCAATGTTAAATTTGTATTCACCGTCTGGCATGGGACTATTTTGCCAGTCGTAACCATCCCATTGGACATTGTGAAGCTGGTGGCTATTGAGGGAAGCGCTGGTGATGGCGCCTGTCATGTTCTGGCCGGAACTTGCTATCCAGCGGATCAGGGTATAGCGATAGTTTGAGGCCCAGATTTTGATGGTTTTTACAAACTGATTGTTGGAATCCGTAACCCAGATCACGCCCGCGTTTCTAGGGGCATAATTTCCATTGTAGGTCACAGTCCTTACCCCAAAACTGGCAGTGCCGGTGGTAAAGAGTCTATCCAGCAGGATCTGTCCCACGTTGCTGTTTTGCCAGATTTCTGCCAGCAATAGCGTGGCAAATAGTAAGATCACAATCAGAGGCATTATTACTTTTTTCATACTTCTATCTCTCTAGAGTTTTGAATTCTCTCGCAATTTCCGTTCCACGATCAGTACCCGATCAGGACTTTCTTGCTGTGGCTGCTTCCATCTGTCAGGCTGGCTTTCAGGATGTACATACCGCGGCTCAGGCCCTGCAGTTCAGTCTCCAGGCTGATGTTTTTGCTGCCGGAAAGTGGGAGGTTTCGTACTCTTTGACCCTTGAGGTTGTAGATACTCACGTTTTGCAGGCCATTTTCGGCTTTGATCTGGAGGCTCTGTCCTGCCCTGAGGGGATTTGGGTAGAGCGCTATAGTGCTGAGGGGATACACGCTTGTGGGGTCGTCATTCCCGGTAACAAAGCTGAAGACTTCATCTGCAACCAGAGATAAGGCCGGGGCCTCATAGGCTGGAAGGGTAGAATTGGCGTTTGACCAGAGGATATGTCCCGTGGAGGGGGAATACTGGATCTGCATCATATTGTTTTCCCAGCCCGCTGCTCCTGCGAGCAGGGTGAGCTGTCGCTTGGCTGTCATCTCTGGATTGGCAATCAAGGAATCGGCAATGGCTTCATAGCGTCCGCAGCAGATGGGGCCGTAGAGGAGGCGAAAGTGGTTTGTGACTGCCAGATGATCACCGGGGATGCTGCCATTCTGCTCTTGGGTACGCAGTGCAGTGCCCCACCAGTTATTTTCCACGATGCCAGCAAAGCGTTCTCCATCGGAATCTGAGACGGCATGGATCAGGGAGCCGGAGAGGTGGCGATTGTCATCTATGGAATTGTAAATATCTGTCCCATCGTGAGCTCCGTCCTGGTTGTAGTCCCACAGTTCGATCCCATCCCGCACGCTGAAGAGGATGTGTTTGAGCCCGGTCGAATATTGATAGGAGCTCACGTTTGCCACATTGAGGAAGGCGGCACTGCCTCCCTGGGAGATGGCGGAGAGGGCTCCCATAAAGCCGGGATAGGTAAAGGACATCCATTTCTGTTCATCGGCTTCGGCGGGATGATGCACGATCAGGATTGGATTTGCCAGGAGATTGCTATCTCTGTCCCAATCCATCAAGCGGCTGATCACCAGATTCCCGGCCAAAAGGGTATCAGCCTGGGTAGAAACTCCCCAACTGGAGATGGAGGCACAGCCGAGCTGCAGTTCGTTTCCCAGGAGTTCATTACGCAGGGCCCGGATATCGATGATAGCATTGGCGAGCATAATGTCGTCCACGTCTATTACCCGATTTAGAATGGGATTGAAGGGGTTGATCCCGGCGCTCTCCATTCCATCCAGGATGCCATTGGCTTCGCTGATGTAGCGGGGGTTAAAGTCGAAACGGGCCAGCATCACGTTCATTAAGTTACTATAAACAGTAGGGCTTGAGGATACTACCCATTGGAAAAAATAGTTGTGATAGATCTGCCAGGTTTCCTCTGCCAAAAGGTAACCCTGGGCATAGCCGCGCTCGTAGTGATTGCCCCAGACATGGACGATTTTCTTGTCCCCAATCTGCTGAATGCTTCCGTTTACATCCTGGGCAAAGATGCTCAGGCAAAGCAGGATAAAAACTATAGATACTACAAATCTCTTCATAAGTCCTAATCTCCTTTTTGGTTTCTTTTTAGTTTGTTCCACCACTCGATGCGCTTGGCGATTTCCTTTTCAAAGCCAAACTCACCGGGTTTGTAATAGACTTTCTCCGGCATCTGGTCCGGAAAATACTTCTGATAGTGATACTTATTTTCGTAATCGTGGTCGTAGGCGTATTCTTTGCCATAATCCAGCTCTTTCATCAGCTTGGTGGGGGCATTGCGGATATGGAGGGGAACGCTGAAGTGACTGGTCTTCACGGCTTCTTTGGCGGCGGTATTGTAGGCTGCATAGAGGGCATTACTCTTGGGGGCGGTAGCGAGGTAAACCACGAGTTGGGCCAGAGCGTTTGAGCATTCCGGGACTCCCAAAAACAGCACCGTATCTTTCACGGCAATAGCCTGTACCAGCGCATTGGGATCTGCCAGGCCGATGTCTTCACTGGCAAAGCGGATCAGTCTGCGCACCAGATAGCGGGGATCCTCCCCGGCCTCCAGCATCCTGGCCAGCCAATACAACCCGGCTTGGGGATCGGAACCGCGAAGCGATTTGTGCAGAGCCGAGATCAGGTTGTAATGCTCCTCGCGGTTCTTGTCGTAAAACATGGTTTTCTTTTCCAGAGTCTTGGCCAGAGCCTCGACTGTGGCCTCTGGATTCTCTTTGATATAGGGGGCCAGCAGCTCCAGATAGTTCAGCGCGCGCCTGGCATCTCCGCCACACTGCTGGGCCAACCAACCGCTGATCTCCTCAGATGCTGGCAGCTCCAGCTCCGTCATCCCGTTCCGGATAATCCCGGCCAGATCCTCTTCTGCGAGCATGCTCAAGACAAAGACGTGACATCTGGAGAGCAGGGCCGGAATCACCTCGAAGGATGGATTCTCGGTGGTGGCTCCGATCAGGATCACGGCGCCGGATTCGACAAAGGGGAGAAAGGCGTCCTGCTGGGATTTATTGAATCTATGAATCTCATCTATAAAGATGACGGTAGGCTCATTCTTCGTTCTATGGGCATAGTCCGCATCCTTCATGACGCCTTTGACGTCGCCGATGCCGGAGAGAACCGCCGAGAAATGGACAAAGCGATGGGGGGTATGGCGTTCGATGATCCTGGCGATAGTGGTCTTACCCGTGCCGGGAGGACCCCAGAGAATAAAAGAGTGATAGATTCCCGTCTCTAGCATCCGCAGCAGCAGAGAACCTTCTGCCACGAGGCTGTCCTGCCCCCGCAATTGATCAATGCTCTGGGGACGCAGCTTCTCGGCCAGGGGAGTCTTTCTGTTCAAAAGCTCCTGTTCTTCAAAGAGATTGGTCTGATCTTTTCTCATAATGCTGCTCCGGAGGGGTTGTAGAGCGTGGAGATAAAGTCCCAATAGACCCGGAGGGCAGCTTTACCGATCGGGGCAAAGGGGTACACCTCGGCAAAGTCCAGAATCTCTTCCACCGGGACAAAGCTGATCTGGCTGTGTTCGTCTGCATCCGAGGCCGAGGCCATCTTGCTTTTGACCTCCATGGAACTGAGGTTGAGGCGAAAATAACAGAGGAATTCCGGCTTCTTCATTTGCAGGTTCTCTCCCAAGCCCAGGCAGAGGCGGTGGGGGATATCCCCGGGGGAGAGGTTAAACTCCTCTTTGAGCTCTCTTACCATGGTCAGAACCGGGTTTAGGGCAGAGCTTTTGTGGAGAGGGAGGCCCAGGCACTTGATCAGCTCTGTTTGGATCTTGAGGCTCTTGGGGAATTCCAGAGTTCCGCCGGGAATGTGCCACAGTTCGCGGCCTTCAGCCATGCGGGAGCCGCGTTTTCCCACCAGGATGGTGGCGTCTGTGGTCTCTACCACGGCACAGGCAGCAACCGCATTTGCCAGGTGCTCTTTGTCCTGGATCTGGTGCACGTTTTTGACGTTTGTGCCGTAAAAGGACTTGTAGTCCGTCTCTTGAACTGATACCCGGAGAGAGTCTCCATCTGTATGATAGCCGCAGAGAGCTGCGACTTTGCCATTGTAGATATGCAGATCGGGCTGGAGCCTGGCATTTTGCCAGGCTGCGGAGATAAGTTCCCGGATCTGGAGTGGATACTGCTTCTTCCCAGGCAGAATCTCTATCTCGATCTGATCGGCTGTGTAAACTCCCTGGTGATGGATTGTGTATTCCATTTTACTTTTCCAAAAGCAGGACAAATTCCCCTTTGGGGATATCTTTCACGGTTTTATCAAGCTCGCCCAGAGTGCAGATCCAGACCTGTTCTTCGGGGTAACTCAGCTTGTAAAAGAGGCGTACTTTGCGGTGTGCACCCAGCACGACTGTCATATCCCGGATCAAGGCCTTGAGGCGATAGGGGGCTTCCAAAAAGAAATAGTCACAGCTCTGGGAGTTCCGGATCTGGATCAGCTCTTTCTTGCGAGTATCGGCATTGGCACTCAGGAAGCCATAGTAGAGAAATCTCTCAAATCTCTTACCTGCCAGCATCAGGGCAGTCATCAGAGACGAAGCCCCGGGGACGCTCCTTACGGGGATTTGATGCTCGTAACAGAGACGCACCAGCTCCGCTCCGGGATCGGCAAAGCAGGGAGTTCCGGCATCCGAAACCAGGGCATAAGTGCCGCTTTTATCTACAAATAACTCCTGAAACAGGGCATTGATAGCGGCCAAATCACTGTGCTCGTTCAGGGTATGAAGCGGGCATTTTTTGCCATGAGCCTTGAGCAGCCTGGCACCTTCCTTGTATTCCTCGCAGATGAGAGCATCGATGGAGTGCAAAATCCCTACTGCCCGGAGGCTTATATCTCCCTCGTTTCCGATCGGGGTAGCCATTACGTAGAGAGTGGATTGATCTGCCATCAAAATCTTGTTTTTAGTCTTCCATAAAGCCGTTTAGCTCTGAGGGGTCGAACCACTCTATCATCCCCTGGAGGCGCTGTATCTCGGTGAGGAGAATAGTCTTGTGGTTCTCTTCTTCTTCAGCAAAGCTCAAGAGTAGCTGCTTTGTGGTTTCGTCTTTGGTGTCTGCTGCCATCTCGGTATAGATATTGTGGGCCAGCTCTTCCCGCTCGATGGCAAAATCCAGAATCTGCTTTGGTTCTACGACCTTGAACTGCTTGAAGTCCGGCATCTGTTCCAGGTCCAGCTCCAATTTTGCTCCCGGGTATTCCTGGCTGAAGAGCTCACGCAGCTTGGCTTCGTGCATTTCTTCGTAGGGGATCAGTTGGGTAAAAACGGTGCTAGCTTCCGGTTTACTAAAGCTTTTGGCCAGGCTTTTGTACAGGTTTTGCGACATAATCTCGGCTTGAATGGCAATGTGAAAGATTTCCTTTCTGTCCATGATCTCGTACCTCACAGTCTTTATTTGGCTTTCAGACCCAAATGCTACAGTAAAGAGAATAAGTCAATATAGTTTTTAGCTACCCTGGCAGGATCGGGATAGAGGGGTTCGTTTTAAGCGTTCCGGCGCAGCAGCTTGATAGTATCGATATGATGCAATTGACGCAGGGGAAAGAGGATACTGAGGATGCTGATCGCATAGGCCACCACGATCACCAGGATAAAATCCAGAATCTGCAGATCCACCGGCAGGGAGATATAATCCCCGGCGGAGATGGTGAGCTTGACGAGGTCGAAATGCATCTGCAGCCCCAGAAGCAGAAGAGCCAGCCCGATCCCGACCACGATCCCGATCGTACTGAGAACCAGGGATTGGAGCAGGAAAAGCTGGCGCAGCTCCGTCTCGCGGTATCCAATAGCCTTTAGCAATCCCAGTTCCTGCCGTTTCTGGGCGATGGTCTTCATCATATTCCCAGTCAGATTGAAAGAGGCGATGATATACATAAAGAGCATAATCACAAACATCATGGCCTTCTCAAAACGGATGGCATTGTAGAGCGAAGGATCAAAGCTGCTCCAGTCCTTCACCTCCAGCTCCGGCAGAGCTTTACTGAGCGCTTCGCGGCTGCGCTTGATCTGCGCTGGCTTCGAAGTCTTGATCTCGATAAAATCCAACCCCGGGCTACCCCGAAAGTAAGAGGCCATCTCCAGGGGGATATAGCTGTACATGTTGTCGTACTCGGGCATTCCAGCGGCAAAGATGCCCATTACCTTCACACTGCGGATCCGGGGTAAGAGGCCAAAGGCGGTGGGTTCTGTAAACATGGGAGAGAGGATCTGAATCTCATCACCCAGAACGGCATTCAAGCGATAGGCCAGTCCACTGCCGAGGAGAATCCCGCCCTGGGTAAAATCCTCAGGTTTCACCACCCCTACCAGCATGCCCTGCCTGGCAGAATCAAGCTCTGCCCCGGGTATTGGCTTCAAAGTCTGGCTCACTTCCCGCTGGAGCTCATAATCTATCCCAAAGCTGAGAGTCGGCTCGATGATATCATCCAGGCGGAGCAGCAGTTCGTTGCGGATAATAGGAGCAGCGCTATAGCCCAGCCCCCGGCAGGCATCCAGCACCTCTTGATAGTTCTCGATGCTGGCAGAGGTTCTGGAGCTAATGCGAATCTCGGAGAGAGTACCGATAATGCGGCTCTGCATGTCGCTGCGGAATCCGTTCATCACCGAGGATACGATGACGAGCGCCATGACTCCGAGCGTAATCCCACACAGGGTGAGGATATGCCCCCTGCTGATAAATCTACTCTTCTGTCCGCTGAGGAAATGCCTGGCCAGAAAGAAGATACTCTTATTGCTCATAAGATAGCTTCGGGAGCCTGTTCGATGCTATTTTCCCAATCCGAGGCGTTGCTGATTGTATTTTTTGGCTTGGATATGTTCCCACCAGGTGCGATTTTCCAGATACCACACCACAGTCTTGCGGATCCCGCTCTCAAAGGTCTCTTTGGGCATCCAGCCGAGTTCCCGCTCAATCCTGGAAGCATCGATGGCATAGCGCAGATCGTGGCCGGGACGATCGGTCACATAGGTAATGAGTTCTGTGTACGAGCTCAGCTTCTCTGAGGGTACCAGCTCGTCCAGAATCTTGCAGATCGTGGTCACAATATCGATATTCTTCATCTCGTTGTGCCCGCCGATATTGTAGGTCTCGCCGGGTTTACCTTTTTTGATCACCAGGGAAATGGCCTCACAGTGATCCGTCACATAGAGCCAGTCCCGAACGTTCAAGCCCTTGCCATAGACGGGTAGAGGCTTGTGTTCCATACAGTTGAGTATCATCAGGGGGATCAGCTTTTCCGGGAACTGATAGGCCCCGTAGTTATTGGAACAATTGGTGATGAGGGCAGGCAGGCCAAATGTGCGCATCCAGGCGCGAACCAGATGGTCGGAGGATGCTTTGGAGGCGGAATAGGGAGAGCTGGGGTCGTAGGGAGTAGTCTCCAAAAAGAAGCCTTCGTCTCCCAGGGAACCGTAAACCTCGTCTGTGGAGACGTGGTGAAAGCGGAAATTGGCCTTTTCCTCGTCTGAAAGCTGTTTATAGAGATGAAAAGCATTCTGGAGCAGCACAGCGGTGCCCATGATATTGGTATTTACAAATTCCATTGGCCCATCTATGGAGCGATCAACGTGGGATTCAGCGGCGAAATTGACTACTGTATCCGGCTGGTACTTAGCGAAGATCCGGCTGATGCTGTCGTTATCGCAGATATCTACCTGTTCAAAGAAGTACCGCTTGCCGCCATAGGCTTCGTCGATAGCGCTCAGGTTTTCGGTGTTTCCGGCATAGGTCAGCTTGTCGATATTGACTACGATGCCGTCGAAGCCCTCATCATCAAAGAGATGGTGGATAAAATTTGAACCAATAAAACCGGCTCCTCCGGTCACAACTACGCGTTTCATCAAATACTCCTTTCTTATATCTTCTCAAAGCGTTTCATAATGTTTTCCAGCTCTTCCACGGACTTGTATTCCAGGACAATCTTGCCTTTTCCACCCTGATCTTTGATATGGGCAGGACTCTGAAAACGGCGTTTGATCTCGGCTTCCCAGCTTCTGATCAGGTCTTTGGAGGGTTCTCTCCGTTCTGCAGAGCGCAAGCTGATTACAAAGGTCTTTGCCTTGTCTTCGGCCTGGCGGACGCTGAGTTTGTAGCGAACTATATATTCCGCAAAGCGGAGCTGATACTCTTCTTCGAGGCTGAGGATAGCCCTGGCATGCCCGGCGCTGATGATATCCGCGGAGATCATGTCTTGAATGGCTTCCGGCAGTTTCAAGAGGCGGATGGAATTGGATATGGTAGCCCTGTCCTTGCCCATGATCTCTGCGATCTGGGCATGAGTGAGCTCAAACATTTCACTCAGATCCCGATAGGCCACTGCCTCTTCGATAGCGCTGAGGTCTTCGCGCTGGATGTTCTCTATGATAGCCAGCTGGAATTGCTCTTTGGGTGATACAGAGCGGATCACCACCGGCACGGTGTGCATACCCGCCAGCCTGGCAGCCTGAAGGCGGCGTTCGCCGGCAATCAGTTCATACTCCGAACCTTCTGTCTTGGTCACGATCAGGGGCTGGATAATGCCATTGGTCTTGATAGATTCAGCTAGTTCCAACAGCTTGGCCTGATCAAAGCTCTTACGGGGTTGATGGCGGTTTGGATGGATGGAATCCACGGGCAGAGAGCTGATCCCCGCCTTGTTGATATCTGTATCTTCTGTAGCGCGGATAAGCGATTCCAGACCACGACCGAGATGTTCATTCATCAAAAATACCTCTTTGGTTTAAGTGCGCTCTATCACTTCGCTGGCCAGGTGCAAATAGTTCATCGCCCCGGGGGATTTGATGTCATACAAAAAGATGGGCTTCCCGTGGCTGGGTGCCTCTGTCAGCTTGATATTGCGGGAAATGATGGTACGAAACACCTTTTCCTTGAAATAGCGGCGAACTTCTTTGGCCACCTGATTGGAGAGATTGACCCGCTTGTCGTACATTGTAAGCAGGATCCCGATGATATTGAGCTGGGGATTCAGATTTTTCTGGATCAGCCGGATGGTGGTAAGTAACTGGCTAACTCCTTCCAGGGCATAGTATTCGCATTGGATGGGTACCAGCACATCCATACTGGCAGTCATGGCATTTACCGTGAGCAAACCCAGGGAAGGCGGGCAATCGATCAGGATGTAATCATAATCATTTAAGATCGGTTTGAGCGCTTCTTTGAGCTTGTGTTCCCGGGCAAATTCGTGCACGAGCTCAATTTCTGCACCGGTGAGATTGATATTGCCGGGTACGCAAAAGAGATGCTCGGTATTTGTGGGCAGGATGGTCTCCTGGATCGAGACTCTCTGGATCAGAGCATCGTAGATCTGGTGCTTGAGGTTTTCCTTGTCGATCCCGACACCGCTGGTGGCGTTGCCCTGGGGGTCCAGATCGATCAGAAGCGTCTTCTTCTCCAAAACGGCCAGTCCGGCTGCCAGGTTTACGGCGGTGGTAGTCTTTCCCACTCCACCTTTCTGATTTACAATAGTAATTACTCTTGCCATTATATTATCTTAAATCCTTTCTTTTCACTGTAATGATTCTGCGGTAGCCGAGGATATCATCCTGAGTTTCGAGCTCTACATTGTAGGGCAGATGGGCAATATCATCAATCTTCTGGGCCTTGTAAAAGACAACCATACCGTTCGGTAACAGCAGCTCCCGCAGAGGCTTCACGTATCTGGGCTCCAGAGCCACGGCCCGACAGATCACATAGTCGTACATCCGATGCCCTTTCATGGAGGCATAATCTTCCAGCCGGGCACAGACTGCCATCTCCTGGGGCTTTCCCAGCTCCAATAGAATCTGCCTGAGGGCATCAATCTTCCGTTGTGTAGCATCCAGGAGAGTCACCCTGAGGCTGGAATTTGCCATTTTCAGGGGCAAGCCCGGCAATCCGCCACCAGTACCAAAATCCAGAGCAGATTTACTCCCAAAGTCCAAACATTTCATAGCAAGCAGGCTGTCAAGAAAATGGTGAGTCCAGTACCATTCCTCCGGCATCTTGCGGGAGACCATATTGACCACCAGGTTTCTCTCGTAAAGCAGCTTCTGATATCGCTCCAGTTTGGGGATAAGGATTTCGGGAGTGGGATACTGGATCTCGCTCAGGAAATCTATCAGTTTATCTTTGTAAATACTCATGGCTACTCCTGTGGTCTATGGTGTTTGATCATGGTTCTCACCAGGAATGAGCTATCCTGGCTATGCTCGTCCAAAATTTCATAAGCCTCTGGCATCCTGAGGCTTACCAGGCTGCGGGCTGCGATGTAGCGATATCTTTCTGAACTGTGGTTCATAAAACCAGCCAGCAATTGGACGCTCCTGGCGGTCTTGATCCCGGCCAGACTCCCCAGGGCAGCCGGCACGTATTTCTGCCTTTGTAATAGCCCCTCCACAAAGCCCAGGAGGAGCGTATCTCCCGTGGCGGCAATCAGGGACATGGAGTTTTTGACGGCCAGGCTATCTTCGGAATCTAAGGCCTTGAACAGGATTTCCTTGAAGTACTCCGAATTTTGCACCAGCTCTTCCAGGGCTCTATACTCGAGCCCACTCTTGGTATTTAGCTTCGATTCCGCAATATAATCGGCAGCTTCCTGATCCCGCGAGAGCATGATGGCACGCGCCCTGCGAACCCTCTTGATGGCAGAGCCCACTTCCCACTCGCTGGCAATGGCGAAAATCTCGGAAATCACGGCCAGACTGTCGATCGCCGCTTCCCCACTTTCGGCCAGAGCTTCCGTCTTCGTAATGGGGAGTACGTTCAGTTCCATATCTTTACCAATCCCATAAGTACCGCGTTGCCAGGTGCTATCGTTCTTAAAAAGTGTATCGGGATAGACGTCTTTGCCCTGAGCATCGAGAAAGAGGCCGATACCGCCGGTACCTCTGGAGAGATTGGCATAGCCCAGGCTGCTTTCGGTCTTTCTCTCATAGCGGTCATCACCGCTGCTATCCACAAAGATCCCCACGGAATTGGACAGACCGAGGCCATTCCCCCCGGGGATGGAATAGGAGTCGTTTCCGGATTTATCGATCAGGATTCCCAGCGACCAGTCGTGTCCAGCACCCTGGCCGGGGCCATTGCGAGTGTAATAATTATCGTCGCCTTCACCATCAAAGAGGATCCCATAAGCCAGGTGAATCCCCGAGCCCTGAGGGTAGTATATGGCGTTGTAGACATCGTTTCCAGCTTCATCTATCAGAATCCCGCCGGCATACCAATAGCCAACGCCCTGGGCATAGACTCCGCCGATATACTTATCGTTTCCGCTGTGATCGTAGAGCAGGCCCAGGCCTCCGCCATAATCTGGCCTGAACCCAAAGCCCATACCTTGCCCCATGCTGCGGTAATCATTTGGCATCAAGGGCTTGTGATAGTATTTGCCTCCGATATAGTAGAGGTCGTCACCCCCCAGATCCAGCAGGGCACCGGTTGCCATTGTACCGCCCAAAGCCTGGGCAAAACTGGTGGCAGAATAGCTGTCGCTCCCGCTCTCATCGAGCAGCAGAGCCAGGCCAAACATCGCTGCGGCCTGAGAAAACAAGCCGCTACGGTAGATATCGGCTCCCTTCAGATCGCGGTGGACATTGATCCCCAGATAGGCGCAGAAGGCAAAATCATCCGTAAGGTACTGATCGTCCCCCTCGAGATCCAGAGAGAGGCCAATCCCTCCGATCACGCTAAAGAGAGCAGCAGGCCCCTTGTTGCGATAGATATCATCGCCCTTCAGGTCGATCAGAGTATATAGAGGTTGCTGCCAATCGGCGTAAATATCCAGATCATACACATCATTGCCACCTGGCTCCAGAATAAAGGCAATCCGCCTGGATCTGAGCCTGGCATCTGTGGCCTGGATATAGCTGTCGTTGCCCATGGTGCCGATTATCATCAGGCCGTGTTTACTATTGTGATACAGGGGTTTGGAAGAGCTGAAGCGAAGATCCGAAACCCTCTGCATCAGCATATCTATACCTGCCTGATGGATGGCATAAGCCGCCCTCAGAGAGGCGAAATCTATCTGTTCAAAATTGGAGGCAAAGGCAGGGAGATCAACGTTTTCGAGGAAGCTCAGATCCTTGCTCTGCAAAAACTCTTCGTATTTGGCCCGGTCTTCACTCTCGCTCCAGGCAGTATAAAAGAACGCAGCAAGGCTGTCTTTTTGAGCTTGTCCCAGCCTGGCAAAGGCTTTGCCCAAAAGGCGGGAAGTATCGTCATAGACCATTTCGATATAGCCAAAGATCTGCCGTTCTTTGTGAACC
>CAZZCS010000058.1:0-15297 GCA_964652645.1 uncultured Candidatus Cloacimonadota bacterium
TATCAGGCGTGTATCAAGTGTGTTCTCGAACACACTTGATACAGGTTTGATACAGGTATGAAAGAGGTTTGTCTATATGCAGAGAGTGGAGCCGACATCCTTTCGCGAAGTCAAGATTGTGCTTGACGCATTTATTCCCTTGGACAGCCTTGAAAAATGCAGAAAGTTCAATCTTTTAAGGTAAAGAGACCAATCTTCTTGAAGCTGGTAGCGTCAATCTTGCTACCCTTGTGTTTGATCTACTCTGCGATGCTAATAGTTAGCTACAGAGTGAGTAAGGCAAACGCAGAGCGGGCAGCTGAAAACTACCTGCAAGAGCTTTGTACCAGATATGCAGGGGATTTTGATGCCCAGCTAAGTATGGTAGAGCGGCAAACAGTCGATCTCTCCTTGAACTTACAGCATGCCTCCCGGATTGATAATGAGGCTCTTGTCCGATACCTGAGAAAGAGCGTGGAGTACAACAGCTTTTTATCTGGCCTGGCCTTCGCTTTTGAGCCTCACATATTCTCGCCTCAGAGGAAACTATATGCTCCATATCAGTGTCGGAGTGGCGCCGAGATCAATCTCCTGGATATATCTGAAAGCTATGACTATACCACTCATGACTGGTTTGTAAAGCCACAGCAGACTGGAAACCCCTATTGGACGGAACCTTATCTGGGAGGTGCCAGCGGTATTCTCAATGCCTCTTTTACTTATCCCACCTACAGAGATGGAGTCTTCATCGGAGTAGCTGCTGCGGATCTCTCACTTGAGGATATGACGCGCAAGCTCTCGGAACTGGAGCTGAATAATGGCTATGTCTTCCTGTTGAGCAAAAAAGGGAAATTTATCTCTCACCCCAATTCTAGCTGGATTATGAAAGAGGGTCTGGATTCAATAGCGGAGACGTCTGCTCCGATCTATACAGGTGTCTTTTCTCTGATGCAGGACAGGCAGAGCGGCGTGATCAAACAGTCTGGTTCGAGCCGGACGGAAGCCCAATGGATTGTGTACAAGACAGTTCCGACTACAGGCTGGATTTTTGCAGCAGTAGTCTCAGAAGAAGCATTACTGTTCCAGGCTAGAAGGCAGCTGCATCTCCAACTAGTTATGATGCTGGTCGGCTTGTTTATCATCATGATCCTGGTCTTGCTTGCAGCTCATGGGATTACAAAACCAATTCGCAGACTCACAGACCGGGCTCATGCCATTACTGCCGGAGATCTGGATTCCACTATCCCAATTGTTGAGACAAGGGATGAGATTGAAGAGCTGACGACAGTGGTCAATCACATGACAGCGGAGCTGAAAGAGCAGATCAAAAACATATCCATAATGGCTGACGCCAGAGCAAGGGTGGAGAGTGAACTGAGCATTGCTCGCAACATCCAGCAGTCCCTGTTACCGCATGTCTTTCCTCCCTTCCCAAAGCGAAGTGAATTTTCGCTGTATGCCCAGATGATCCCGGCCCGGGATGTGGCTGGGGATTTCTTTGATTTCTTCTTTTTGGATCATGACCATCTGGTGCTCGTGATTGCCGATGTTTCTGGCAAAGGCGTCCCGGCTGCTCTCTTCATGGCTGTTACGCGAACCTTGATCAAGACGGTATGTGTGGATGACACTACCCCCTCTCAGGCCTTGATCAAAGCAAACCAGATCCTGAGTTGCGACAACGATAATTGCATGTTTACCACCCTCTTTATCGGTGTCTATGAGGTTTCGAGCGGTCACCTATGCTATGCCAATGCTGGGCACTTGCCTCCCTTACTCTTTAGCAAGGATGGCAGTTTTCGTATTTTGGAATCGCTGGGAGATCCAGCCCTGGGGATTGTCGAAGATTACATGTACAAGCAGTCCTGCATAAATATCGAGATCGATGATAGGCTGGTGTTCTTTACCGATGGAGTTACAGAAGCCTCGGATCCTGAGGACAATTTGTATGGAACAGACAGGCTGATCCAGCTCCTGCAAGATAGCCTCGACGACTCCATATATGAGGTTCAGGACAGGCTCAGAGAAGATCTGGACCGTTTTCAAGCTGGGGAGCAGGCAGATGATATCACCTTGCTCTTCTTTGCGAGAAAACTATGAGGCCGATCGGTGAAAAGCGAAGATTGATATGAGAACTTATACTATAAAGCTGAACCCCAATATCTCGGAACTGGATAGACTCTTTAGCTGGCTCAAGTGCTTGCCCCAGAACGACGTAACAGCCTTGAACAGCCTCTTTCTAGTTTGTGAAGAGGTGTTTTGCAATATCGTAGAGCACGGCTATAAAGCCTTGCCCGAAAAAGACTTTCAGCAATCGATCCGTCTGGATATTGCTATTCAGGAAGGGGAAGTCCTGATGCGGTGGTCGGATATGGGGGAGACTTTCAACCCCGATCAATTGCCTCAGGCGGATACGTGTAGCAGCGTAGAAGACAGGAAAATCGGGGGTTTGGGTTGGCACCTGATCCGCTATTTTATAGATAAGATAGATTATCGTAGAGAAGAGAATATAAACGTTTTGTTTCTGGTGAAACAAAAGAAAGGAGATACCATGGAAACCATCACGAAAGTAGTCGATGATGTTACAGTAGTATATCTAAAAGGTAAGCTGGATGCCGTTACCAGTGGTAGTTTGGAGCAAACTCTGATGCCGATCCTGGATAGCGGCTCAGTCAAAGTAGTATTGGACTTTGCAGAGCTGAGCTATATCAGTAGCGCCGGATTGAGAGTGCTCTTAAAGGCCGCTAAACAGATTAAAGCATTGGAAGGGCAGTTTGTGCTCTGCAGCATGAAAGATTTTATCCGGGAAGTCTTTGATATTTCTGGCTTTAGCGGGATCCTGACCATCGTGGACAATTGCGAGATGGCGCTTGCCAGGATCAAGGAGTGAGGCATCGTGTTAAACTGTGCAGAAGAACTGATACTCCTTGCCCTGGATGATGAGACGGGTGCCTTTCACCGAACTACCAATGTAAATTTCAATCTGGCATTGGTCGGAGCTTTGCTCATGGATCTGGCTCTGAGGAATCGAATTGATGTAGATCTGAGCCACATCTATGTGATCAACAAGGACAAAACCGGAGACCGTTTCCTGGATCATATCCTCGAGATTCTGGCCCAGCCCGAGACTAGTGGCGACACAGCAAAACTGGTCCGCTATCTTTACAACTCTCTGGAATACCTTCGGGATAAACTGCTGGAGAGTCTCGATCAAAAAGGGATTATACGTGTGTCCGAGAGCAAGGTCTTATGGCTGTTTAACAAGAGACGCTACCCCGTGATTGATAACAAGGAAGAAAAGGAAGTGCTTACCAGGATCAGGGAAACTGTGCTCACAGACATGATCCCCGAGCCCAAAGATCTGGCTCTGATAGCCCTCGTCAATACCTGCGATCTGATGGATAAACTCTTTAGCAAAGATGAGCTTGCGGAGCATCAGGAGAGGATTGAGATTCTGAGGAGGATGGATCTGATCGGACATGCGGTGAACAAAATCATCGAAGAAGTCCAGATTATGATAGCATCGACCTTTATCACTTGAGATAGAAATTGGGATGTGGGCAAGACCCACATCCCTGATAGTTCATTAGTTTTCTACTCTACTGTTACGCTTTTGGCCAGGTTCCTGGGTTGATCTACGTCCAGACCTCGCAGATCTGCCACGTGGTAGGCCAGAAGCTGTAAGGGAATCACTGTCAATAGCGGTTGCAAGTTTGGCAGTGTGTCGGGGATGTAGATCGTGTGCTCGGTCATGCTATGCAATCTTTCATCTCCCTGGGTGGCAATCACGATCAGCCTTGCCTTCCGAGCCCGGACTTCCTGCAGGTTTGAGAACACTTTCTCAAAGAGCGGATCGCTGGGGGCAACGGCGACGACTGGCATGTTTTCATCAATCAAAGCAATCGGCCCATGCTTCATCTCGGCAGCGGGATAACCCTCGGCGTGAATGTATGATATCTCTTTTAGTTTCAGGGCACCTTCCAAAGCTACAGGATAGTTTATGCCTCGTCCCAGATACAGGGCATTGCTAGAGTCTTTAATGCTTGCCGCTATCTTCCTGATGTTGTCGTTTTGCTCCAGGATCGTTTGCACTTTGGCAGGGATTTTGTCCAATTCGGTAATGAGTTCGAGACCCTGGATGGGGGACAAGGATCTCATTCTACCCAGGAAAACAGCTAGTAGAACCATGATTGTCACTTGGGACGTAAAGGCTTTGGTGGAAGCTACGCCAATCTCAGAACCAGCGTGGATATATGTGCCCCCGTCAGATTCTCTGGCGATGGAGCTTCCCACCACATTGGTAATGCCCAGCACGGTCGCCCCTTTGGCTTTGGCTTCTCTGGCTGCTGCCAGTGTATCCGCCGTTTCACCAGATTGACTTATGACAAATACAATCGTATCGTCCGGGATAATGGGATTCCTGTAGCGGTACTCAGAGGCATACTCGACGACCACAGGAATGCGAGCCAGATCTTCAATGATGTATTTTCCGATCAGGGCAGAGTGAAAAGAAGTGCCACAGGCGATCAGATGGATCTGTTTCACCTTGCGTAGCTCCTTTGGAGGTAGGTGCAAGCCGCCCAACCTGGCAGTACTGAGGCTCATATCAATCCTGCCCCGGTAGGCGTTCTCAATAGTAATGGGTTGTTCGTATATCTCTTTGAGCATGAAATGCTTATAGTCACCCTTTTCAATGGCAGAGATATCCCAATCGACTTCGGAAATGAGGGGATTTACATGTACCTTATCCAGAGTGCTGATATTGAAGCCTTCTCCATTGAGGATGCAGAGCTCGTTATCTTGCAGGTATATCACTCTCTTGGTGTGGATCACTATAGCGCTCACATCTGAGGCAATGAAATACTCGTCGTCTGCTACACCGATTATTAGAGGGCTTCCCTTTCGCACAGCGATTAGCTTATCTGGATGTTTCTCCGATAAGACTACGAGGCCATAGGTGCCTTCTACCCGCTTCATAGCTTCCCGGACGGCATCTTCGAGGCTGGGCTCTGTCTTGAGGAACTGTGAGATAAGGTGCGAAACTACCTCGGTATCGGTATCGCTACGAAAGGTGTGTCCCAATTGGATCAACTTATCTTTGAGTGGCTTATAGTTTTCAATAATCCCGTTGTGTACTATCGCCAGCTCTCCCTTACAGTCCAGGTGGGGATGGGCATTCTTCTCCGAGGGTTCGCCATGAGTTGCCCATCTGGTATGAGCTATTGCTATGTTTCCCAGGCATTTACTTGGCTCAGGAAGGCTGCGCTCGAGCTCGATTATCTTTCCAGTCTTCTTGTAAACGGCAAGCTTCCCATCAGTTATTAAAGCAGTACCAGAGCTGTCATAGCCCCGATACTCCAACCTCTTCAGGGCTTCTATCACAATCGGTAGAGCGTTTCTCTTGCCGATATAACCGACTATTCCACACATTTATATCTCCTTTGGGGCTGTAATTTTATGAAATGCTAAGATCGATCCGGTAAAAAGTATCAGGGCCGGTACGATCACCCAGGGTTGCAGATTGTCACTATCTTTCAGAAGGATTTGCATCCAGGCTGCACCGCTGTATGTGGCGATAAACAGGGCCAGGCCATTATTCAGGGTGTGGGCGATCATGCTGTTTACAATACTGCCAGATCTGATGGTGAGGTATCCCAGCAGCAATCCCAAGATAAAGACGGGGATAAAGCGGAAAGGATCCAGGTGAAAGGCTGCAAACAGCAGAGCGCTTATCACAACGGCAGTGGTCTTGCCATTGTTCTCATAGAAACGCATCAAGAACCCACGAAACATGATCTCTTCGCAAACACCCGGGGTTACAGCGATTATCAAGAAACTCTTCCAGAGGCTTGCATCGAGCTTGAAGAGCTCCATCAGTTTTTCGAGGTACTCAGCAGGGAAGGGATAAATGTAGTTTATCAGGCTGCCAATCATAGAAACGATGATCGTGGCAGGGATGGTGATAAAGGGGATCAGGATCAGCTCTTTCAGCTTTGGAGCTTTGATTCTCAAGATCTCTTTGGGCTTCAATTTGAAGATGGATAGCACTAGCAGGACAGGTGCCACGATGATAAACACCTGAGTCTGGAACAAGCCTTTTGCCAGATCCTTTGCCTGTAAGCTGCTGCCTATATAGTACAAAGCAAGTAAAGCCAGGACAAAGTACACCATACCATAAAAGGGGTTAAAGAGGTTTCGTTTATCCTTTTTGACATTCTTGAGGCTGCTGTCGTCATCGGTTCTAAAGAGTACAGCTTCGGAGTTAAATAGCTTGATCGATACTAAGATGGCAAAGAAATCCAGCAACAAAGTGGAAAACATTATCAAGAAGAGATGGGTGAGCTGATACTCGTTCATAAGTACAGCCTTGAAAAACAAAGCAATATTGACTACTGGAATCAAGGCCATGCCGTTGCTGATCTCTATTGCAGGGAAGAAGGTAATCATGCCAGCAAACATAGCCAGATATAGCATTGGAGCTTCGTAGGTACGGGCTTCTTTCATGTTGCGAGAGAATGTGGAGATCGAGAGCATTACGGCAGCAAAGAGAGTGGCAAGCGGGGTGATCGCCAGCAGCAGGATTACAAAACCCTTGAGCGGGAAACTGATACCAGCTGTTTCCAAACCAGACTGGCTGAGCATGTACCTCATTGAAAAATAGAGGCTAAAGAGGTTTATCATTACATTCAGCAAAGCAAAGGTTATGACGGTGAGGTACTTCCCCAGCACCAGTTCGTTGCGATGGGCAGCAGACACCAGGAGTGTCTCCAGGGTTTTACGTTCTTTTTCTCCAGCTACAAGGTCTGAGGCTACGATTGATGCTCCAGCCATGAGCATCATGATCAGCAGATAAGGCATGAACTTACCGAGCAGCATGCCCATCTCGCGCTCCTGAGTGGCAGTATCGATCTCCTGGACGGAAACTATGCTCAGGATGGCAGAATCTATGTTCATATCCGTGAGAGCCTTTTCCAGTATCTCTTTCTCAGCTTTTGACAGGGCTGCGGTTAGCCTTGCCTGGATCAATTGGCCCCGATCGGTCGATTTATCAAATTGAATGCTAATCTTATATGTCTGCAGATTGTCCGTTGTAAGAGAATCGCTGATTGTCAGGATGGCATGCACATCCTTACTCTGGTACAGCTCCTGGCTGGTTTGCGAGTACTCCATGAACTGGAAATGTTCGATACCCTCCACGTGCTTGAGTATGATAGCGGAACTACTATTGGCCACGCTATCAGCAACAGCCACTATGGCACCCTGTCTTTCCAGTACAGACATTTGCCTGGACATCAGGGCACTGATGCCGACGAAGATAAGGGGATAGAGGATCACAGGTAGCAAGATTGTAGTAAATAAGGTGCGCTTGTCGCGCAGCATTTCCAAAAGCTCTTTACGATAGACTATTAAAGCTGTTTTAAAACTCATTTGCTTGCACCTCCACGCCACCATTTACAGTATTTACATAGTGTACAAAGATATCGTCCAGATCTGTCTGACCACTTGCTTCACGGAGGTAATCCAGAGTTCCATCGGCCAGAATACGACCCTGGTGGATCAGGACTACCCGATCTGCGAGCCTTTCTGCCTCTCTCATGATGTGGGTGGAGAAGAGAACACACTTGCCCTTATTCTTGCAATCCCGGATGAAAGATACTATGTTTCGTGCAGTGAGAATATCAAGGCCGGAGGTAGGTTCGTCAAAGATCATCACTGGCGGGTCGTGAATAATGGATCGGACGATTGACACTTTCTGTTTCATCCCGGATGAGAGGAATTCAATCTTCTTGTCTAGCAATGCTTCCATATCCAGAAGTTCGGACATCTCTTTGATGCGTTGCGCTATCACATCTTTGGGGATGCCATAGAGCTGGCCAAAGTAGGTGATGAACTCTCTGCCCCGTAGTCTATTGTAAAGCCCGGTATCTCCAGATAGGAAACCCAGCCGTTCTCTTACCTTCTGGGCATCTTTCCTGATATCAAAACCTCCGATTTCGGCAGTGCCAGAAGTGGGAGAAAAGATAGTGGAGAGGATTCTCATAGTGGTGGTTTTACCAGCTCCATTCACTCCCAATAGGCAGACAATCTCACCATCGTTTGCTTCAAAATTGATCTTGTCCACAGCCAAAAACCGATTCCCGTCTCGTTGGGGGAACTCTTTTACCAGATCCATGACTTTTATCATCTGCTACCTCATAGTTAATACTCTTTCTACATAGCCAAAGTTTGAGGAGGCTGCATATTTGTCGAGTGATTTTTAGTGCTCGTGCTGCGCAAAGAAAAGGGAGAGGCGCAAACCTCTCCCCATTATCCAAGACAGACGTTTATCTGATCAGGTCAAATTTATCGTCGAGGCTCTTCACGAACTCCGTAAGTAGGGCTACTGCATTATCCAGGTCGGATAAAGAGATCACTTCATTAGGGGAGTGCATATAGCGGTTTGGAATCCCGATCACCGTCGTAGCTGCCCCGGTACGCAGGCCGTGAATGGCATCTGCATCTGTACCTGTTCTACCGGGAGCGATCTCAATCTGGACTGGGATCTTATGCTTTGCGGCTATATCCTGCAGTTTCTTGTTTACGGCAGGATGCAAAGCTGCTCCCAATGAGATGGTAGGGCCTTTACCCAGCGCGACTTCACCAAAGATGCGTTTATCAGCTCCGGGGATATCAGAGGTGAAGGTTACATCTATAGCTATGGCAATATCAGGCTCGATTCTGTAGGCACTGGTGCTGGATCCTTTCATAGTGGTCTCTTCGCCAACGGATGACACAGAGTACAGATTTGCCTTGATCTTCTTCCTGGCAAGCTCGTTCATGACTGCTGCGGCAACGTAAACCCCAGCTTTGTTATCTGTGGCTTTGGTGACAATCAGATCCTCGGACAACATCTCAATCTGGGAAGAATAGGTAATGATATCACCTATTGAGACGCGCTTTTTGGCATCCTCTTTGTCTTTTGCTCCGATGTCTATCCACACATCTTCGATCTTTAGTTTGGCAGGCTCGTCTGCACCTCTCATCATGTGGACGGCTTTTTTGCCGAGGACACCGCGAACGATGTTTCCTTCATGATGAATGTTCACTCTCAGGCCCGGAAGTAAATTTACGTCGAACCCGCCAAGTGTTTTCACATATATATAGCCGTTCTCGTCGATGTAATTTACCATAAAGCCGATCTCGTCGGCATGACCGACCAACATTACTTTTAGCTTGCCGCTGCCTTTTTTGAAGGCAATCAGATTCCCGTTCAGGTCGGAGCTGATCTCATCGGCGGAAGGGGCCAGATATTTACGCACAATCTGCTGGGCAGGAGCTTCAAAACCAGAGGGGCTGGCTGCTTCCAGTAGATCCTTGAAGAACTTCAGATTCTTTTCATTTGGCATTTGAATTCCTTAGCAGTTATTTGCAGTACCAGTGGCAAACGGGTTGAGGGTTTTCTTCTTTACAGGTTCTTCGTGGGGAATCAAGCAGAGAAATTTGAGTGTTCCTTCTCCCACGTTTTTAAACTGATGCATCATGTGTGGATCTGCATATATAAAGTCGCCAGCACTAAAGGGAGTTTCTCCTCTTTCAGTTACAAAGTGTCCATTGCCCTCGACGCAGAAGATCTCGTGCTCCCAGGCATGTTTATGGAACGGAGTGTGACCACCAGGTTCTACTTCAAACATGCGCATGGCAAAGTTTGGAGCTCCATCTTTCTGTGCTATCAACCAACGAATGTTTGCACCTTCTGCTCCTTCGGCATATACGGGTTCTAGCTCGACATCGTTATAGTGCATTAATTTCATTTTTCCTCCAGGAATGTATTTGGCTATGAAGACCCAGTGTCTTCAAAGACATAATAATCAGGATGCTCTGTTTGTCGATAAAAAAAAGCTGTCCCGGAGGACAGCTTAGGTCTATATTGAGGGGCAATACCTATTACTTTCTCTTGGTGAGGTGTTGGATAGATTTCTTTTCTTTGTGAGAGATGTGATACCAGTCAACGACAAGGTTGCTAGCCACAAAGATTGAAGAATA
Organism: uncultured Candidatus Cloacimonadota bacterium; assembly: GCA_964652645.1. Taxonomy (GTDB): domain Bacteria; phylum Cloacimonadota; class Cloacimonadia; order Cloacimonadales; family Cloacimonadaceae; genus CAZZCS01. The sequence continues at coordinate 10,000 of CAZZCS010000058.1, forward strand.
AGTACCGAAGAGGATACCCAGGGTCATGGCAAAGGCAAAGTCACGCAGGACGCTTCCGCCGAAGAAATAGAGGGCAAGCGCTGTTAAGAGCGTCGTCCCGGAGGTGATTATGGTACGGCTAAGAGTCTTGTTCATGGAGCTATTGAAAACAGTTTCATAGCTTTCTTTGCGGTTTGCTTTGAGGTCTTCCCTGATTCTATCAAAAACCACGATAGTATCGTTGATGGAGTAACCCACAATCGTGAGCATCACAGCGACTATCTGGATTGTAATCTCCCTGCCTGTTATGGCAAAGATTCCCAGAATGCACAGGACATCGTGGAAGAGGGCAAGTATAGCCATGAAGCCAAAGGTAAGCTCAAATCTGAACCATATGTAGACCACGATCAGCACGAGAGCAATGATCACCGCCATCATGGCTTGAGTGCGGAGCTCGCCACCAACTTTGGGGCCGACTTCATATATCTCTTCGATCACGTCGCGGTTTATATCTTTGCCTTCCACATACGCTGGGAAGCTGGTTTTGATGATATCAATAATGATATTCTTGGTTTCGGAAGACACGTCGCTTTCGCTATCAGGACTCTTAATCTTGATCATGAATGAGGCATCTTCTATTTCTCCAACGTGTTGGATCTCTGCTTCGGGAAAACCGTTTGAACGTAAAACAGACCTCAGCTCATCTATACGTAATGGGCTTACTGTGGAATCGAGTGCCTTGAGGTTCACTTTTGCAGCCACGCCACTGGTAAAATCGATGCTCCAGTTTAGTCCGTTGGTGATCAATCCCACCAAACCTGCCAACAGGATTATGGCAGAAATGATGTAGGCGATGTATCTTACTTTAACGAATTGGATGTTTGTATTTGTAAATAGTCTCATTTTCCGCTCCTAAATACTCAAAGTCTTTTTGTTGCCACGTACTACAAATGCTTCGAGCATGGCACGTACCAGCACGATGGCAGAGAACATTGAGCCGATGATACCGATTGCCAAAGTTATGGCAAAACCGCGGATCGGGCCTGTACCAAAGTTATAGAGCACACCGGCAGCGATGAGAGTAGTGATATTGGCATCCCAAATGGTTACTACTGCGCGTTTATAGCCAGAGTCTATAGCTGATCTTGGTGTCTTACCAGCGTCGAGTTCTTCTCTGATACGTTCGTAGATCAAAACGTTTGCATCAACAGCCATACCTATAGTCAGGATGATACCTGCGATACCAGGAAGAGTCAGAGTCGCCCCAAAAGCGGTCAACATGGCAAGGATGAAGCCAATATTGAAGACTAATGCTATATCAGCAATGAATCCGCTGAATTTGTAATAGAGAACCATAAAAACGATAACTGCGACAAAACCGATCACACCAGCCATTCTGCCAGATTTGATACTGTCGCTACCCAGAGTGGCACCTACGATGACTGTGCTGATGGGCTTGATCGGGGCTTTCAAGTTTCCAGTATTGAGCACAATGGAAAGCTCGTGAGCTTCCTGAGCAGTGAACCGACCTGTGATCTGGGCTCTGCCACCGGAAATCCGATCGCGGATTACGGGAGCCGAATATACGATATCGTCCAGAACTATAGCAAGTCTGCGATCGATATTGTTTGCTGTAGCTGTTTCAAACTTGCGTGCTCCCTCATTGTTCATCTCGAGAGAGATGTAAGGCTTGTTCGCAATATTGGGGTCTGTAGAAGTAGCGGAGCCATATTCCATGGCTGCCTTGCTAATATCTGCACCACTCAGCTCGGCATTGGCTTGCAATACATAAATCCTGCGCTCTGCTCTTTGAGTGGTAGGATCTGGCTTATCCAGAGCAAGCTGGTAGCCACTACGTACCGCAAAGGTGAACAACGAATCGGCCAAAAGCTCGCGGATTATGGGAAGTACATCCCATTGAACTGTATAGTCCCCGCCGTCTCTGCGAAGCATATCGGCAAAAACACCACCGGCAACAGCAGTCGTGTCGTCAGTAGCAGGAGCTACAAAGCGATCTGCCAAAATTGGGAACTGATCGATGTTCGAGGTAATATAAGAATCGATGGATTTGACTACCTGATCTGCCACGGTAGGCTCTGCCACGAGTTTGAACTCCAGCATCGCTGTCTGTTTGATCAGGTTTTCTGCTCCGGCAAAATCTGCCAGGCCGGGAAGCTGAACAAGAATCCTGCGCTCTCCGGTCTTTTGAATAGAAGGCTCTGCGACGCCGAATTTGTCGATACGATCGCGTATAATTTTGATGTTCTGGTCTACTGCGTTACGAGCATCATTATCTGCCAGTTCGGAAGTATCAACTTCCAAAAGTATCTGCATGCCACCCTTTAGATCAAGCCCAAGCTTCAATGAATGCTGCGCCCACCACTGAGGTAGGTTCGGGACCGCCATAGGAGTCAGATAAAATGCAGTTACGCATAAGAAAATGATGATTGCAAGACCACGCCATGAGATTTTTTTCATTGGCTTATGCTCCCTTGTTCTTTATATTTTGCACTTATTTATCACAGTACTAGTCCAAATCTCAAATCTACCTGAATCCGTCAAGAGTTTTATCTACACAATAATGCCAGATTCTACACATCCACAGTCTGAAGAGTTGTCAGATCAATCCTCTATCTGGCAAAACCATCGCTGGGACAGTACTCGATTATGCACAACGCATTTCGAAAAGTCCTTTACGCATTTCACGACCTGAGGCGACAACAGGGCATCCAATCGTGCTTATTCAGAATAGTGCCAGCACCAATTGATAGTGTCCTGTGAAAGAGCTTAATCTATGTCTTGGAATATGTTGGTGCTGATATTAAGAGTTCCGGTCTATTCGTACTTACAATGAATAGGAAGGTGATAAATATATTGCATATAGCATGGAATAAATTATTATGTTACGCATAAATAATGGATCTTGACAACTACTGCAAAACAGATTATCATATAATCAGGTAACTGGGAAGTCTGTTGTTCCCAATTACCGGGGAGGATCAAGATGAAAGGCATGATTTTGCTAGTCACGGTGGCGAGCTTGTTGCTTGTGATATCCTGCAGTAATGACAAGACTACAAATGGCGACACCATAATCGATTACCCCATCGTTATGACAGAATATGTGGATAACATCAGCCCCGAGGGCGCATTGATCGGGAGCAGTGTCCTATACGAAGGATCCGGAGTGATCACGCAAAGGGGTGTTTGCTGGTCTGCGCTGCCAAATCCGAGCCTGAGCGATTCCAGCATAACCCTTGGTAGTGGACTCAGTACTTTCCACACCCAGATTACTGGCCTGGCTTCACACCAGACCTACTTTGTGCGTTCATTTGCGGTTTTGAATGCTCAGGAAACAGTGTATGGCCCCCAAGCTTCATTTACAACCCGCGGTACTTCAACTACCGACTACGTTCTGCTGCAGGGAGGTACCTTCCAGATGGGAAGGACGAAGGGGAGTGGCCAGCCTGATGAGCTTCCCGTTCATACGGTTACGCTTGCTAGCTTTTACATCGGGAGATTTGAAGTCACTCAAAACGAGTGGGCTGATGTGATGCATGAATTCCCCTCGATTTTCCAGGATCCCTTAAAGCCGGTAGAAAACATTTCCTGGCTGGATTGCATAGTTTATTGCAATTATCGCAGCCAAAAAGAGGGGCTTGATCCAGCATACTCCTACGCTTCCAGCGGAACCGATCCAGATCTCTGGGATTGGCAAAACTGGACCGCATCAGCATCGGATTATATTACATGCAATTTCACTGTAAACGGTTACAGACTGCCTACAGAGGCTGAATGGGAATATGCTGCCAAAGCAGGACAGCACTGTGTCTTCGATTGCTCATATAGCGGTTGTGACTTTGCCAAAGGAGTAGGATGGTATAGAGAAAACTCATCCTGCACCCAAAGCCCGGGACTGAAGGGGCCGAATAGAGCCCTGATCTATGATATGAGCGGAAACGTCTGGGAGTGGTGCTGGGATAGATATGGCGCTTACAGCTCTGGCTCGCAGACGAACCCCACAGGAGCTTCCAGCGGCAGCTTCAGAATTCGCCGGGGTGGAAGCTGGTATAGCCAGATGTCCAGTTGCAGAAGCAGCCAAAGGGTTGGCTCTGTCCCGGAACTCAAGACCAATTTCATCGGTCTGAGGGTGGTGCGTAGCGCTGTATAATTAAGCCCTTAGCTGGACTATCCTGGTCTCTACGGATTTTCGAACTTGAGTCTGATGCCTTCGGGTCTATGATCGGACACGTTTGTGCTATAGTTTTGCCAGGTGCCCATGGCGTTTTCAATTAGAATCGTTTTGCAGTAGGCATCGGAGGCATCAAAAGCCTCAAAGAGCTCATTGGTGATCAGAATATGATCGATCAGCGAGGGCCAGGATGGGTAGGAAGCGTTTGTATAGGTGATGTTCTCTGCCATGCTCATGGTGGCAAAGAGATACTCTTCTGGCTTGTTCAAAAAGGCCAGGAATACATTGTGAGACGGGTCTTCCTGGATCTCGTCGTTCATGTCGCCCACCACAATCACCTTCTTGTCGGGAAGGTTTTCTACGATGTATTGGTCCAGCATCTCGATCGCGAGTCTCCTCCGTCTCTCTTCATCCCAGGGATCAGTTTCGTCGATATAGTTGTCGCCATAAGCCTTTAGATGATTGTTTATCACATAGATTTCTTCGCCTCTCCAGCTAAGATGCAGGATGTATGGAGGTCTGGGGAAGGGATTGGTTTGCCCCATGTAAATCGTGTAAGCATCATGCACTGTGACACTGCGAGTATCATAAAGATAGGCCAGCCTATAGCTGGAAGTGGCATCATATATGTAAGTGTCGTAATGGGGGATCATGCTGGCCAGAGTGAGCATATCTGCGTGACTGTTTATCTCCTGCATGGCGATCACTTCCAGCTTCAATTGTGGAATCATCCTGGCCAGATGCTCCAGAGTTTGAGCTCCCTTGTAAGGAAATTCTCTCAGGTTCCAGGTAGCCAGATCGAAGGTCTCCTCCGTTCCAAAAGTGATGGAATTGTCACTTACGATGTTGAGCTTGGTGTTTGTGCCACAGGAGACAAGCAGTAGCAACACCACGATCCAGACGGCAATCCTGGGGACAAATCCCGCTTTGTCTTCCTTATCAGGGGCAGATGAAGTCCATTTATTCAAGGTCATCATTATTTCTTCCTCAAGTTTATCAAATTTGGTCTGAAGCTTATATGCAATCTACAAGCCAACCGCGCCAAAATCTCACTATAAATCCAGGCCAACACATAGTCATCCGTGTATCAGACGTGTATCAAGCGTGTATCAGGCGTGTATCAAGTG
>CAZZCS010000059.1:0-15052 GCA_964652645.1 uncultured Candidatus Cloacimonadota bacterium
GCAGCACTTCCAAAAACTTCATAAAAAAAGGCCTCACGATCCGTGAGGCCATTATATCTCTGGTTCGTACTAGTTCTTGATCATACTTTCCAGAAGTTTCACGTAGTTTTCGGGACCACCAGGTTGGTATCCTGCCCGCCCGATCTCACGCTCGAGAGCGTCGATGAGGACGATTGTAGGATATCCGCGAATGCCATACTTTCGCTGTGCTTCCTGATTTTGGGCTTTGATATTGGCAGATTGAGGGATGTTGCGAGGGAAATCCAGCTTGAGCAGGATCAGGTTCTCTTTTGCATAGTTCATAAATGCAGGTTTTGAGAATACCTCATTGCTGAGCTTGATGCACCAGCTACACCAATCCGAACCTGTAAAGTTCACCAGGATTGGTTTGGATAGTTCCTGGGAGAACTTCAATGCGGCTGCATAGTCTTCAATCCATTCACCAGCGTTGTACTCTGTCAGAGTCGTTACAGTTTCTGCCGGAGTTGTGGAGACTGGAGCACTATCGGATGCGGGGACCGGTTTGCAGCTGAGGATCACCGCAAACATCAACAACACGATTGTATAAGCGATTCTCATAGTACTTCTTCCTCGTTGATGTATATCTTTGCTGTGATTTCTGCCGCCTTGCTGAGCATGGCGTGCACAGCACAATATCGCTCAGTAGATAACAGAACAGCTTTTTTGACCTTTTCATGGGGGAGATTATCACCTGTAAAACGGAACAACATAGTGATCCGATCGTAGATCGCTGGCTGTCCGTCTGATACGTCAGCTTCTACATCTACTACAAAGCGATAGTCTTCCACTTGCATTTTTTTCAGTATGGAGACCACATCCATGCCAGAGCATCCGCTCAGCGCTGCCAGTAGCAGGGGTTTGGGTCTGGGACCTTTGTCCTGTCCGCCCCACTGTTCGTCAGCGTCCATAATGACGTGATGTCCGTTGACTTCGGCATCGAAAACCATGTTTTCCTGCCAAGTCATAGTTACTTTGCTTTTCATTATAACTCCACGTATGCGTCTTTGAGAACCTCCTCATAAGCTTCTACATACTTTTTGAAAGCCTTGAATACGTTTTCTACATCGGCATTGGGGAGTTTTTTCATGATTTTTTCTTGTTGATCTACAACGGTTTGCTGGCTGTTATCGGCCAGTTTGATTCCTTTATCGGTGATGATTGCATACCAGCAACGACGATCTTCTTCTGAAGGGCGACGAGTTACCAGGCTCTTATTGACGAGGTTGTCCATGATTCTGGTCACACGGCTGTGGGATACGTTGAGTTCGTTTGCCAATTCGTTCATGTTTGTGGGTTTTCTCACTTTGTTCAGGTAGTTCAGAAGTTGACACTCCATTCTACCGGCTTGAAGACATGCTTTTTGGGTGTAGTCGATATCGTTCATAACGACTTTCAAACGAGTGATGAGATCGTGGAATTTTTGAGGTGTAGTTGCCATTTTTAGCTCCTTGTTTTTTCTTATTTTGAGTCTAATTTTTGATCGATTTTGTTTCGATCGAATCCAACGATTGGATAATTGTCTATCCAGATCTGAGGGACACCTTGCTGACCGGTCTTCGATACCATGTCTCTCAGAGCTTTTTCGTCTCTTGAGACATCTATATACTTATATGAAAATCCTTTCGACTGGATGTACTGTTTCACCTTTGTACACCAGGAACAGGTAGGGGTTCCAAATATTATTATCTTCTTGTCCATTTCGTTTAACCTCTATGAATACATAATACTGTGAACCTTTTGAAAGCCAAAAACTTTTTTTGGTTCAGGCTGTCAACAAGAATGATTTCTGTAGCAGAGCGGCTTTCATAACATAAGCCAGATTTCACTTGCCACAATCTCAGTCTTTCAGAGAATTGAATAAAATACTTGGGAGTACTAGATGTCAGCACTCTTCTTTTGCACAGACTGCGGTTTTGAAACCACAAAATGGTCGGGTAAATGCCCCTCCTGCGGGAGCTGGAATACCCTGAAAGAGAGCTCTAGATTGGTTTCGAAAAAGAACACAAATCAAGTCTCAAATCTCTCGACATCGAGTCCGGCGAAGCTAGTGGATATCAAGAAAGTCGATCGGGACAAGACCAAAACCGGGATTCATGAATTTGATCTGGTGCTGGGCGGTGGGGTTGTCCCCGGAATGGTGGTATTGATCGGGGGAGAGCCTGGGATCGGAAAATCAACTTTGATGCTGCAGCTCTCGGAATGGCTGGGAAAGATCGACAGGAAAGTGCTGTATTGCTCTGGTGAAGAAAGTGCGGATCAAATCCAACTACGCAGTGAGAGATTACAAGTTCACAGCCCCAATATCTGGCTCTTGTGCACAAATGAGACAGAATCCATCATCAATGCTACTCTGGAATCAAAGCCAGATCTGGTGATCGTTGATTCCATCCAGTCTGTGAGTCTATCCTCCATTGATTCTGTTCCGGGCAGCGTGACCCAACTGAGGGAGAGCTGCAACCGGCTGTTGCGGGTAGCCAAGGAAAACAATATCCCAATGCTGATAATCGGTCACGTGACCAAGGATGGGATAGTAGCAGGACCCAAAATCATCGAACATATGGTAGATACAGTTCTCTATTTTGAGGGCGAACTGAGGAACCAATACAAAATTCTCCGGGCCGTAAAAAACCGATTTGGCTCTACCAATGAAATTGGACTTTTTGAGATGACGAACGCTGGCCTTATCGAGGTAACCAATCCAAACAACGTTTTTCTAATCCATGAAAACCAGCAGATAGGCACTTGTATCGGCTGTATTCTGGAGGGAACACGCTCTTTTACCGTGGAAGTACAAGCCCTGGCTACGGCTTCAAATTATGGTACTCCCCAACGTGTCGTAGTGGGTCTTGATCATAAAAGACTGGCCATGCTGCTGGCGGTTCTGGAAAAGAACCTATCGCTATATTTGAGATCCAGCGACGTCTTTGTAAATCTAACGGGGGGGATTAAAACAATTGATCCCAGCCTGGATCTTGCCATCATTGCAGCGATAATATCGAGCCTCAAGGATACCCCCCTGCCAGAGAAATCGATCTTTATCGGAGAGGTTGGTCTCAATGGTGAAATCCGACCGGTGCCACAGCTGGAAAGCAGAGTCAAAGAAGCCATCAAGCTAGGTTACGAAAAAATCTATATCTCAGAGCTAGCCAAGATCAAGATCAAACCCAGTATTTTCAGATTGAAGGAACTCAAGTCTCTTTATGCCATATTTGGGCAGTAGTGGCTTCTAGAAAAACTGTGAATAACCGATACTGAGGTTCAATCCCCTGGAAGGCATACCAGCAAAGTCGTAAGTTCTATAGTTAAACAGATTATTGATTTCGAGCTGGATGGCTTGCTGGGGTCTCAGTTGATATTCCGTCCGGATCGACAGATCGATTAAGTCCTTCAGGTGCTTCCCCCAATGATCGATTGTGTTGTAATACTGATCCAAAATCAGCGCATATTCGATGGGACTGAGGCTAAGGATCAGCTCTGTGGATGTACGCAGATTTGGTTTGTATGGTATGCGGGTCAAATCCTCATCCAAGATTCGGGTAAAATCCCAAGCCACAGAGTTTACAAGTCGGGTGTTTTTGTCTATTATTGTTTCCATAGATGTAGAGCTAATATTTGAAACGCTATCCACGAAGCGGTAGGTAGGAAGCGCTGTGCCAGAATCTGTGAGGATTGGGGTATCGTAGGTGACGGTAGTAGTATTGGAAAACCGGAATAGATTGGAGCACTCAATTCTTTCCCAGACAGGCCTCAAAGCGTATTCAATCCCAAAATTGAGCGGTGTCTTGGAGACCTGTATCTCTTTGGGATGAAGAAGCCATTGGAGATTTTGGAACACGTCTTCAGCAGAAGTGGCTGCAAGAGCAGGACGGTTCTTGAAGATAAGGCTTTGATTTAGCTCGCGGATCAGTGCGTACTCAAAACGGAGAGAGGGCAGAACCCTCTTCCCATCTGCGATTAGAACGAGAGCTGCAGAATTGGGGGGTGTAAACGCATTTAGAGTCGGGATATCCAGTTCAGTCATAAGTGCCGGATGATTTTGTGAAAATATGATCTTATTGGCAAGATTGAAGCTGGAGCCGAACAATGTATTTGAATAGCTAAAGTGGGGTGAAACCTTGTTTTGAGAGTCGATGATGCCACTCTGTTTTAGATAGTCAACCCCGAAAACAAGATTCTGATTACCGATGGTAACTGTCCTGAACGATTTATCATGAGCTGAATAGAAAAGTCTTGTATGAAGATTGCTAGATTCAATCTCGCGATACTCAAAATGGCTGAGATCTGCTTCTGCTATCAGGTTCTGAGCGTGATTAGGGCTGAAAGTAAAAGAGAGATTGGTCTTGAAATGTGATCTGTAGGAATAATCATTTTGGTAGCTCAAGCGATGTTTCATATACTCAAATATACCACTTTCAGGTCTGATACTCAGCTCCGAGCGTACAGTTGAAGCAGTGTTTGCTTCCAGGGCAAAGTGACCTCGGGAAATGGTATTTTTATCGAAGGTGGGTGATTTTGGCATCAGCCTGGGGTAAAACTGAGGCATGGATTGGGCCAAACTATCGCTGAAGCTGGGAGACATTTCCTTCTTGTATACAAAGGACTTGATGGAGGCAGTGCCACCAATTTCCAAATCTGGCAGCACTACAGGCGATGACAGAAGAGCGGAGATTGCGTAGCAAAACCCGAGCAGTAAAATATATCTATTCATAGCTAGGTTCTGGTGTTTCCTGGAGTAGGGCAGAATTGAGGATTCTTTCAATCTCACTTTTTTGAGCATCACTAAACCTGGATGCCTCGGCTTCATACATATGCCGGCCTTCATCAAACATGGCTAATTCGAAGAGAGAGAGAATGTTGTAATAATAGGAGCTGGCAACGATATCCTTGTATTCAGGAAAGAGAATACGGATCTGACGTAGATTTCGGATGGCATCATTATAGAAGCTCTGGATATAATTGATCCTGGCAATACAGAGAAAAGCACTGGCATGGTAAAAAGGATCTGCACTGCTCTCTATGATGTAGTTTGCCAGGGAATCTGCCTCAAAATATCGTTGCTGGTCAAAAAGGTGATTTAGGCGATGATGCAATGCGCTGATAGGCTTGTCTGCAATGTCTGCACCCAGACGCCATAACTCTTCAAAGTCGCCGAGTTTGTATTGGCTGGATAGACGAACTAATTCTGACCAAACATTTATATCGGCAGATAGTGAGTATGATGTCATAAACTTCTGGAGCGCGCCCTGAGGATCGTTATTCATCAAGTCCAGCTGAGCCCATCGGTTCAAAATCTTGGGGCTCCGATTTGTCTCGGACATGGAGCTGAAAACACTATCTGCCAGGGAGTATTCGTTCAGATTGATCAGAGCATCGACCATTAGAAACTCAACTTCCTGCCTTTGTTTTTGGGGATACAGACTTCGTATTTCCTGAGCCTGTGAATAGAGCTCTGCCCACAAACTCCTATCAGCATAGATGTGCAGGAGAATGAACTGGAGTTCAAACCTCATAAATTCGGATCTGATTGAATCGATCATAGCGACCAGTTCCTCGATCAAATCCTCGTTTTCTGCTTGTCTGAGACCCAGCTCCAATCCAGCAAAGACATCAGTCAAAAAGGTAATATCTTCCTCTGTCAGAGGAAACTTGCTGGAAAAGCGCTGGATGGTATTGAGCCAGGTGATGACGGCCTGGTTGTAGTTACCGATGTTATAATATACGTTGGCGAGCTCATTGAGGACGCTCAGAAAGTGTTTGGATTCGGGATAAGTATCTATGAAGCTATCGTAGAGCTGGATTGCTCTATGGTAATCTCGGGCCAAGAAGGATGACTTGGCAGAGAGATAGAGGTATGTGTCTGGACTTCCGATTTCCGATGAGATCTGCAAGAACAGTTTTGAGGCTTCATTGAACTTTTTGAGCTGATAATAGACCAGGGCCTGATAGCTTTTGGCTTCTGTAAATCGGGTAGGGAGATCTGCGAGCTGTTCTGCACGTTGGTAGTGGGTCAAAGCTTCGTTGAACTTCTTCTGATTGAAGTAGGTGCTGGCTCTCAGTATTGCAATCTCGTACTCGCTATCATTCACAAGATTGAGATATACGTGAGTGTTTTCATAGTTTCCGATGTAAAAATGAGACTGAGCTATTCTATAATAGAGGCGCGAATCGTCCTTGGAAACTCCAAGTAGCCTCATGTATTGAGAAAGGGCCTGGGTATAATTGGCCTGGTTAAAATCTATCTCTGCCAGAAAGAACCTAGCCTCAGAGGTCAGCTCTGAATCTGGATGTTGGGCCAGAAGTCTGTTAAAATATACTGAGGATTCGCTGTAGTTTTTTCGTGAGAAGCTGATCTGACCAAGGTAAAACCAAGCTCTGTCTCTTAGCTTGCCAGCAGGAAAGAGGTTTAAGTAACGGTTAAAGTCAGACACGGCATTATCAAATCTCTCTTCCTGGTACCAGAGATGTGCGATCAGGTAGTAAACCTGATCGTGAAATTCTGTATCCAGATCTGCAAGCAGAGCCCTCTTGAGATATTTCATAGCATTGAGGTTGTCCTCTTCGTTATAGAAAAACAAACCCAGGAGGTAGTATTGTTGAGCATGTAATATGTTGTTATCTTCCAGGGCAATAAACGCTTGAAGCTGTGATACTGCAGATTTACGATCTCTGGCAAAGAGAAGCTTGAGTCTTTCCAGATATGAAAGTACGGCAATCTCGGGATCCGCCTCATTGCTCAGGTAGGCAAAGATGCTATCTGCAGTAGCGATCTCGCCAGTATTGGATAGAGCAACTGCCCGGTAAAAAAGAATGTCCTGGTTTTGAGAGGGGATTGCATCGCTCAAACTGAGAGCCAAGGAGTATTTTTCCAGAATGATATTATACCTTACCACTATTGGTAAAATATCATCCGGGATAGTGGTATGGGTCTTTTGATAAGTTGCCAGGTAAGCCTCGAAATCTCCGTATAATGCTTTGCCCAGCAAGTATTTGAGCCAGTGGAAAGCATACCCTTCATTATGTTGATCGATGGGAATAGAGGAAAGAAGCTCACGTGCTTCATCAGGTTTATCCAGAATCAGTAGATTTCTAAACAACAATAGCTTGGATTCTTTCATCTCCGGACGGTAGTATAGAGCAGATTTGAAAGACAGCTCAGCTGAATAAAACTGTTCTCTTTCAAACTGGATCATTCCGCGGTAGTAGTAGGCGGTTGAGGCAATCACAGGGTCCTGGATTTCTGTAATCAGCCTTTGGATGTGTTGCTCTGCTACGGCTGGTTGCTTGGTAAGGTAGGCTGAAACAATGGCACCCAGCATTACCTCCGGCCTCAGCTCGGGATCCAGGTTTTGCTGCAAGAGGATCTCATACTGTTCCAGGCTTTGCAGCAGTTCACCTCTGCGAAATGTTAACCCGGCTTCAATGAAACCCAGATAGTGCTTGAAGCTTGATTGTGGATACAGGTTCGTAAATCTTTTCAGCTCGTTGTTGGCCAGTCGGTCTTCCTGCTTCTCAAACAGCTCCAGGAGATACTGGAAATCGTATCTTTCCCTGCTGCTCTGAGCATAAAGCGCTGGTAGCAGGAGCAAGATAAGCAGGATACAGAGATATATTCTTTTCATAAACTCCACTTTAGTTCTTAAAAGGTAAATTGATAAATACAGTCGTGCCTTCGTTTTCCTTGCTCTTGATCCAGATTTTACCATTGTGTAGCTCTGCTATCCTTCTGGACGTAGCCAGGCCGAGTCCCAGGCCACTGGATCGGTACTCGATGGTGCCGGATTTATGGGCGTAGATCTCGTTCAGTTCGTAGAATTTGCGGAATACATTTTTCAACTGATGTTCAGGGATGCCTATCCCATTATCGGCAATAATCAAGACGAGAGCGTCTTTGCCATCAATCTTCTCTTGTTGGAAGGCAGATCGTCTGGCACTGATGGTTACGGTTCCAAAGTCATTTGTAAAACGAATTGAGTTTAGAACGATGTTGTAGATCATCAGGTGCAAAGCTTCCCAGTTTGCATTGATTGCAGGTAAATCGGTCTCGATATCGAGTTTTATAAACATCTTACGCTTACGCGATAAAATTTCTACTTCCTGTTTGATGATCACAAGGATTTCGTTGACGTCCACAGGTGCTTTGGAGAGATTCTTTAGCATGTTATACTTATTCATGGTTGTGATATCGCTAGTGGTGAGGATGAGTTTTTTTACGTATGATTCAATCTTGGAGATGATGTCATGTTTTTCGTCCTCATCGGCAAAGAGGTTGCGTTTGAGCCTGGAAACATAGCTTTGCAGGGTTGTAAGAGGTGTGTTCAGTTCATGAGAAACGATAGCCATAAATTCGTCTTTAATCAATTCGATGGCGTGCATTTCGGTACTCTTCTGGATTACTGCTTCATATTGCATCGCATTTTTGAGAGCTATTGTAATCTGTTCCTGGAGCAGCTTTAGCATATCCTTATTTAGGTACAATTCTCGGGTATTATCTTGCTGGTTATCCAAATACAGGAACCCATAGATTATATTGTCGAGAATGATCGGCATTACAAAGATACCATGTAAATGATAGTCCTGCACACTGATGGAGCCTTTAAACCTATTGTCTTCAATGGCATTATAGGTGATAATCGGTTCTCCTGCAGATTGGCATTCGCTGATGGCAGATTTGCTGATACCGGTCATGGATTGGAGTAGTTGCTTCGATTTGTCGAGATGAATGCGATAACTGTAATTGCCGTCGTTATCCTTTATGATCAAGAAACCTCTAGCAGCATTGGTGAAATCTATGGCATAGGAGACTATTTCGTGCTCCAGATCACTCAGTACCATGATTCGCATCAACTCGTGAGAAATCATCATCAGATGATTCATCTTTTCCATGCGAATAGTAATCTGAGAATAGTCCTGAATTCTTATTATCAGGGCAGTAAGGTGCTGCTTGATGTTACGGACAATGGAGATTTCCTGTTTTGTAAATTCCATTTCTCCCTGATCAGAAAAGATGAGATAGCCGATCTGCTTTGATCCTGAGATAAATGGAACCACAATCAGGTTTTCGTCCTCAAATTTGGTTATCACAAGATTGTCTGTCTTGAAGGCTTTTTCGACGTAACTACTCAGCTCTGGTAAGTTCAGGCTGTCTTTATTGCAGTTGTAGGTTATAAAGGGGATGAAATTCGAAATTCTTTCCGAGTATTCCATGATCCTGAAGCGATAGGGTGAGACGACTTGTTTGATTCCCTTTTCGATCAGAAACTTGATCCGCTCAGGGTTGCTGACATTGGCTATGTTGTACAGTAAGTCATTCCATCTGGTTCTTAGATTCTTGTGTCTGGAGGCGATGAATACTGCGTTGAACTTCTTGATGTTCTTCGTGTTGTAATGGTTTACGGCCAGGAAGTTTTGTCTGTCGTCTTCTGCAATATCCTGAGTAATCGCATCCAGATACACTTTATATGTTTCAAACACTTCCTGGGCTGCAGGTTCATTGTTGTTTTCGATGAGAAGTTGAATCCAGATCTGATATAGTTCCACGATCAATTGATAGTATTTATGTCTGAGGCACTGATCCAAGTGTAGCTTGGTCTTTCTCAACACACTGCGCAGAGGAATTGTAGCATCGGTCAGATCCAAATACAATTCCAGAATACTGATTTTCTGCTGCCAATAGTGATATTTGTTTTTTTCGATTATCGGTTTGGACTGCTCAATCAACTCTCTGGCCTTGGCATAATCCCCCATGCCAAAATAGCACATTACCTGAGAAATATTGAAAACCGTGAGAGCATAAACATTCTTCACTTCTCCGGCATATCGGATGCCATGCTTTAGCTCTGCCAGGGCAGTTTCATAGTCTCGTTCCAAAATGGCCAGGAGGCTGTTTGCATTGTGGTAAAACTCTTCCTCATGCAAGTGTTTGTAATTGATGTGGACGTTTTTCCGGATAAGTCTTTTAAGCTTTTTAGTATGTTTGATTTCAAAGAGGTAATAGAAGTAGGTCTTTACCAAAGGGTTTATGTTTGTAATATAGCCGTTGATGAGCTCCGGTTCGTTTTGCTGGATGAACCTGTAGTAGTGGCCAAAGTCATCAATTTTGCTTTTGGCAAGAGCCAGGTTTCGTTCAATGGAATCTAAAAAACGAGTGCTATTAACAGATAGAATGAGCTCACGTGCTTGCAGTAACTTACTTTCAGCGTCCACAAATACACCCATCTTGATCTCTGCTTCGCCTTGGTTTAAGAGGGCTAGGGCTTTTGTGATGGTGAGGTTCAGTTCGTTGGCATGCTTGTATCCGAGCCTTGAATACTCTATGGAGGTGACAGTGATACCTTGTTTGAGGTATAGATCTGAAATGTTGTTGTAGATGAGCCCCAGATACCTGCGGATGTTGTACCTTTTCCAGATAGTCAAGGCAGAATTGAGATGATCATCTGCCTCATCAATGTTTTTCTGGTCACTGTAAAACACGCCAAGATCATTATGCAGTGCTGCCAGGCGGATCATGACATTGGTATCGTTTTCGGCAGGGAGCTCCGCCAGAAAACTCTCTAGGATCTTGATTGCTCTGTCTGTGTCTTGCATCATGGAGTAGTACACTGCAAGCTTGTCTGTAAATACTATTCGCAGCTCCAATGATAGAAGAGCAGGATCTATCCTGTCTAAATAAGCTTTCATCAGGGATTTGTCGATCCGTGAATAGATCATGGCGTAGTACAGCATGGTCAGCACTTTCTGCTTTCCAGTCAGCACAATCTTTTCTGCTTTTTGCAGGTTTGATAGTGCGCCATTTATGTCTTCAGCCAGCAGTAGTACCGCAGAGGTCACAAAATACTTTTCGAAGATCTCCGGTAGGGTTTGGATGTTGCTGAGAATTGGTTTGGCTTTTTCTACGTATCCTGTTAGGTCTGTTTTATCGAGAAACCAGTTTAGATCCTGCATCAGGTCTTTCATGCCAACCTTTGCAGCATGGTTAAAATCCAGCATCAATACGCGATAAATCGCTTCATAAGCTCTGTCCTGATCATACTTCTCGTTATACAAATGAAACAGGATCAGACTATAGAATCGCTCTGAATATATGTCTTTGGCAATTTTACAGTTACGAATAATACCTTCGATGGTTTCAATATCCTGAATGCTCAGTTTGTTGAAATGAGAGATTACTTCTTTTGAAATCTCAAGTTGAGTAGAAGGATTACATTCTTCCAGCAGCCGATCTTTTGACTCTGCAAAGGCAAAATAGTAGGTCTTACCTTTTTTAATTATAATTTCGTTGTAAATCACATCGTTTAAAAAGGAGTATAGTTTCTGATCCTTGATCCCTAAAAGACTGATAATCAGATCCCTACTGAGGGGAGTCTGCACAATTGAAAGCATCTGTAGGTACAGATAGTTTTCACTGCCAATATGACTCATACGTTGATAGACAGAGTGGAGTAGCTTGTTTGGCAACACGTAAGAGCTAAAGTCAAACTCGATCTCTGAAGTGCTATTATGATGAATGTGTTTGCGCACTACGAGGTCAATCAAGATCTCTTGGATGAACTGTGGATTGCCAGCTGACCTCTGATGCAGGGATTTGCAGAAGTCCAAAGGTGCTTCAAATCGTAGTAGCTTCTGTACGTATTTCTGTGTTTCTTCCAGATTGAGTGGTGGTACATGGATCAGGACGCTATTGTTTATCTGCTTCACTTTGTTAAAATCGTTGCTGCTCAAGACTATCATAATTCTTTCATTCACAATGAAGGGTGATAAGAAATTTATGAAATCGATTGTGTAACGATGTACATAGTGTAAGTTGCGAATAATGAAGATCAGAGGTTTGTTCTTTGATAACTCTAGAAGCAGGGTTTTCACCGTATCAAAATCTATCTTGAGGTCTTCTTGGGTTTGAGAAACACTCTTGGCCTCACTTTCAGAATCAAACAAGAATATTTTGAACTTTTCTGAAATTTGCTTGAGAGTCTGGTATTCCTCGATTTCCTCTGCAGATATAGATTGGATGTACTCTTTGATCAAGGCAAAGAAGGCTTCATGCTCTGTTCTGGTGCAGGAAAAATCAAAGAGGAAATAATTACCCTTGAGAAGGTGATACTTGAACAGGGAAAGGATGTTATCCTTGCCAAGGCCGTCTCCACCAATAAGAGAGACAATCTTGCCATTGCTGTTATCGATGGATTCTACGAAGTCGATGATCTGGTGGCTGATGCCAGAGCGCACGATATAGCTGTTGAAGCGGATTGTATTGGCCATGGACCATGCTACTGAGAAAGGATAATTCTTCTCGTGAATACGGTTTATGTACGAAATGATCTCTTCACTACTCTGAAAACGATTTTCTGGGTTCTTTTCCAGAAGTTTGAGGATGAATTTCTCCAGAGACACCGGTATATCAGGATTGAGCTCAGAGGGGAAGGTTGGGATGAAGTATTGGTGGTTGCCTGTCATCAGGGCATTGATCTGGTTTACATTGTAGGGGAATGATCCAGTAGTAATTTTATAAAGGATAACTCCCAAAGCGAAAAAATCACTAGCGGCAGAAGCCTGTTTTCCAAGATATATCTCTGGCGCAAGATAGGGCAGACTACCAGATACACGTTGGACATCTTCAGTGAGGTCAATCTTGGAGAAACCATAATCGATGAGCTTGATGCTGATTACATTACCGTCCAGGGAGTATAGGATGTTTTCCAGCTTCAGGTCTTTATGGAGAATGTTTTGAGTGTGCAGTGCATGAAGAGCATAGCAGATCTGGACGACGATATCATACAGCATATCCAGCTTGTTTTTGCTGAAACGGAAGAAGCTGAGGGTGGAGCCATCGAAGTATTCACTAATGAAGTAGATGTGATCACCAATATGACCAAAATCTACGACATGATTGAGGTTTGGGTGTTCAATCTGTGTTATATGATGCATATCCTCGGCGGTAAAACGATCATAGAGCTCGTTCGATCCCAGGAATTGAAAGAGCTTCAGCGAGTATTCCTTGCCAGTGCGGATATCTCGAACCCGATACACGTTTGCCCATGTACCAGTACCCAGGCTTTCGATGACTTCATAGCGATGATCTATAAACATAATTTCTCTCCCTTAGTGACTACTCCTCAAAAACAATGCTGCGGTCGATGTCAATTGGTTTCTTTGAACATGTCATAAGCTCCTTTCCAACGCTTATGAACCCAGAACCACTGCTCAGGATACTTTTTGATGTACTTCTCTAATATTAGGTTGATTTCTTGGATCAGTTTGAGGCAGTTTTCCTCTGAATCATCCCAGTCAGGATGATAAATAACAGGCTCGAAAACCACACAGATATTATCTTTTTCGGTTCGTAATGCAAATCCTGGTATGATTGGTATCTTCATCTTTAAAGAGATTTTTGCTGCGCCTTTCCAATGGGAGGCAGGATAGCCAAGAAAATTCGTTACCAATCCTCTCCCTCCGGCATTTTGATCGGCAAGGATACCAACGAGTGAGTTCTGGGAGAGATACTTCGTTATGCCTCGAAGTGCGTTTTTCATATCGATTATATAAGCTCCCTGTCTGCTCCGCATTTTATCCGTATAATCGTTGAACAAGGTATTACGTTGCTTTTTGGCAATGACAGCAACAGGAATGCCCCTGGCAGGGATGACTCTGGCAGCCTCCCAATTACCAAAATGGGCAGTTACAAGCAGGGCTCCCTTGTTCATGGATAAAGCTTGATCCACATACTCCCTGCCGGAGATTTCTGTCGAACTCACCAGGATGTCATCTTTGGTAACATAGGTTTCCAAGGCACTCAGAGCCAGATTGCGATACATTTTCCGGACTATTCGATCTATCTCTGCAGAACTCAGCTCGGGAAACACTTTATGCAGCTGGGCTTCAGCTACTTTGCGACGGATCCCCAGGCGGTAACCAGCCAGATAAAACAATCCAAGTGTGATGGCTTTGGAGATCGAGTAGGGGAGCACTCTAAATGTTGAGATAAACACTCGGAAAGCTATGTATTCCGTGTAATTTTGGAGATTTCTATTTATCTTCTTCAATGTATCTTCCTCGGCAAATCAGTTCTGATTTTCAACGGGCATTATTTTCTTATGGGCTACTCGTGTCAAGACTTGTTTCAGAGCCGGGAAAGAATAGACTTGACATGATACAGCCACGTAATCCGAATCGACTCGCTAGTTTTTGTGGATCAACTAGTAGATGGAATATTCTGGAGTTTTAATGGATAAAGCTAGTACTGGTCATGGCTTTGGAACAGCACCTGTTTTTTTAGCAGCCATAAGCACCATCTTGGGTGCAGTGATGTTCCTGCGTTTCGGATATGCCGTTGGCAATGTTGGACTGATTGGTGCGCTCTTGATAGTATTTGTAGGCCACCTGATCACTATCCCCACGGGTCTTGCCATAGCTGAGATCGCGACCAACCTGAAGGTTCGCGGAGGGGGAGAGTACTACATAATCAGCAGATCATTTGGTTCTACCTTGGGCGGAACGATTGGAATCTCACTATATCTCTCGCAGGCAATATCAGTAGCCTTCTATCTAATAGCCTTTGCCGAAGCATTCAGGCCTATGTTTCCCTGGATCACATCCATGCTCGGGATTGTACCAGATGTCAGAATGATATCACTTCCAGTAGCTATAGCTCTTTGCTTGCTTATCTCCAGAAAAGGGGCAAAGATCGGGGTCGGAGCTTTATGGGCCATCGTCGTTACGCTTGGCGCTTCACTAATCCTATTCTTTGCGGGCAAAGGATCTGCCTCTGCTAGTGGCAGCTACAATATATTCAGTACAATCGATAATCCAGATAGCTTTTTCAGAGTCTTTGCCATTGTTTTCCCCGCTTTCACAGGTATGACAGCTGGAGTCGGTTTGTCTGGAGATCTTCGGAGCCCCAGAAAATCAATACCTCTTGGAACCATATCAGCCACCCTGACAGGTCTGGTCGTGTATATCCTTCTCATTTTCAAGCTGAGTCGGAGTGCAATGCCATCTGATCTTGCCGCGGATCAGTTCATTATGAGCAAAATATCTG
>CAZZCS010000060.1:0-14983 GCA_964652645.1 uncultured Candidatus Cloacimonadota bacterium
ACGTCCGTTTGCGTTGAGAGGCCTGGCCTGGGCAGATTTGAAATATGCCCTGGCATTGTACATGGTATTGTCCAGACTGCAAGCGCCCAGCACTGCAAATAGACAAAGGAGATACAAAAGCCTCTTTAGCATGGTTCTAATCCAGGGCCTGGATCTCAGTTTCCGCCAGAAGCTGGCGACTCTTGAGCAGCTCAATCGCTTTATTGACATCGGGATACATGATCCTATCCTTGCCCAGGGGAGCGACATCCTTGCGTAGCGTTTTCTTGACTTTCTCCAGGGCTGGACTGCTGCGGAACTCTCTCTGATCCAGTGCGGAGGCCGCTATCAACATCTCAATAGCCAGCACGTTCAAGACGTTTTCCACTACCTGCAAGAGCTTGATCGCGGAAACAGAGCCCATGCTCACGTGGTCTTCCTGATTGGCAGAGGTAGGGATGGAATCCACGGAGGCAGGATGCGCCAGCACCTTGTTTTCGGAGACCAAAGAGGCGGCTGTGAGCTGAACAATCATATAGCCGGAATCGATGCCGGGGCGCTCTGCCAGAAAGGGGCTAAGACCCCTATTGAGAGCGGGATTGAGCATCTGTTCTACCCTGCGTTCGGAGATGGAGGCCAGTTCGCTGATCGCAATCGCCATCGTGTCCAAAGCTATGGCCAGCGGTTCTCCATGGAAATTGCCTCCGGAGATCACCTTCTCCTCGTCGGCAAAAATGAGGGGATTATCGGTGGCAGAATTGATCTCCACTTCAAATACTCCTCTGGCATAGGAGAGCGCATCACGCACAGCGCCATGCACCTGGGAAGTGCAGCGCAAGCTGTAGGCATCCTGGATGTTGCCACAATTGCGGTGCGAATCTCGCAAGGGGCTGTCCTTCAGGAGATATCGTATATTGGCGGCAGATTGCAACTGGCCGGGATGGGGACGGAGATTGTGAATCAGTTCATCAAAAGCACGGGGGGTTCCCTTGAGGGCGTCAATGGCCATGGCGGCAGTGATATCTGCATATTTGCACAATCTCTCGGCCTCGAGCAGAGCCAGAGCTCCGATGGCAGCCATTACCTGGGTACCATTATTGAGAGCCAGACCTTCCTTGGCGCAGAGTTTCACAGGCTCCAAACCAGCTTTCTGCATGGCCAGAGCACCTGGAATCACTTCCCCATTGAGCTCTGCTTCGCCTTCGCCGATCAAGACCAGGGCCAGATGTGAAAGCGGAGAAAGATCTCCGCTGGCCCCTACTGAGCCCCGCTTCGGAATGATGGGGTGGATGCCGGCATTGAGCATCTCCACCAGGGTCTGCAGCGTTTCCAGACGGATGCCGGAAAAGCCCTTTGCCAATACGTTTATACGCAGAAGCATAATCGCCCGGGTGATCTCGCCCGAGTAGGGTTCGCCCACACTCGTGGCGTGGCTGCGGATCAAGTTTTCCTGCAGCTCTGCGATATTATCGTGGGGAATGGTGAACGTACTGAATTTGCCAAAACCGGTGGTAAGCCCATAGACAATCTGCCCTTCATCTATTACTTTATCGACGTATCTGCGGCATTTTTCAACCCTTTCGATACTGTCCTGAGTCAGCTCAATTTGCGCTTTGTGGATGGCAACTGCTTCGATCTGTTCCAAAAGGAGGCTGTTACCATCTATTAGAATCTTTTGCATGTTTCCTCTTTTTGTGTCTGTATAGTATGCACAAAGCTTTAAACACTTATCTTTTTGTCAAATACAAAATCAAGACGCCTGGTGGTGGGGGACGGCCCTGCCCGGGCAGGGCAGACCTCTGAGGGGATAACAAAAGGCTGATGAGATAGGGCTATGGTCATCCTATGATCATTGTCCAGGATAGAGCTCATACTCCGGTAGAGAGGTAGCAGTGCTCAATGAAGCGGTGAACGGGGGCATGTAAAGAAAACTGTGGCTCTGGGGTGGCTAGGCGGTACAGCGACCGCCTGTACAACCGCGGAGGGCAGGGGGAAAATCCCCCTGCACCCCCATATTTCAGTCATTTCTTAGCTTTACCCCGTTGCCCCAGGCACGGTGCAAAAGTAAAATTTGCAAAAGACAAAAAGGACAAAATACAAAAATCAAGGGGAAACCCTGACGCAGCGGAACCCTATACTGTAGTACGTGTGCGCCGCATAGTTGCCGCCACGATACGAAACAGTGCAGTTGCTGGCAACGTAATTCCAGCCACCACCGCGGAGCACACGGTAGGATCCGCTGGTAGGGCCAGTCGGATTAATCTGAGCTTCGCTACTATAGCCACCAAACCAATCCCAGCACCATTCCCAGACGTTGCCGCTCATGTCGTATAAACCCAAAGAATTTGGTGCTTTGGTTCCTGCGGGCTTAGTGCCATTAGGAGTGTTATTTCCACTATGCCAGGCTACTGCATCTATGTCATACGAGCCGCTATAGAGATAATCCGGAGTGTTGGTCGCTCCCCTGGCAGCATATTCCCATTCTGCCTCTGTGGGCAAACGGTAGCCATTGGCGTTCCAATTGCAGATCGCCGCATTCCAGGTGCTGTTGTTTGATGTGGGTATTGTCCCCCAGGTGGCAGGATCGGTAGAACCGGATATTGTGTAAACAGGGGTTAGACCTTCATTGATGCTACGCAGATTGCAGTATTTCAATATAGCATACCAGGAAACATTGTAAACTGGATAATCATTCCCCACGCCATAACCAGAAGCAGGATTACTGCCCATGATGGCTGTCCACTCCGCCTGAGTGACCTCAAACCTGCCCATTATGAAAGAACTCAGGGTAACGCTATGCGTGGGAAGTTCAATGCCAGACCCCCCACCTCTGGTATCACCCATAGTGAAAGTGCCTCCGGGAACGAGGACAAAGCCATATGCATAAGAGGCAGTAACCGTCTGGCTTTCAATCCATCCAGATCTGAAAGCTTTGGCCTTAAGAATGACGGTATCAGTTATCTGAACCGGGCTGGTGTAAAGCACTGAAACAGAATTGGGCTCACTGCCATCAGTTGTATATCTAATCTCTGCACCTTCAGTGACACAGGATATCTCAACAGTTTGATCTTCTTCGTAGATCCCTCCCGGAACGCTGAAAACAGGATCCGCAGCCTTGAAGACATACTCCGCACTTGAGACTTCACTCGCCCGCCAACCATCGCGAAAGGCCTTCGCCTTAACTATCATAGCTTGCGACAATGATATGGGATTCTGGAAGAGCTCAGAGCTCGTTGTCGGAGTGCTGCCATCCACGGTATAATAGATATCGACTGAGCCAGTCGCACAAGATAAATAAAGAGTTTGATCAGTGTTATAGGTACCTGATACAGGTGTGAAGCTGGGAGGTTCCACCTGTATCAATCGAGCCATAGCAGTGTTGCTGTAGCCCGAATAATACTTATCGTTATAGGCTCTGATTCTGAAAAAGACATGATCTGTATCACTTATGACTGTGTTTAAGTTGAAATGCGTGTTATCAGTGTTTTTACCAACTCTCACTACACCTATCTGCCAAGCTGCAAAATTTATGGTATAGTCTATCTCATATCCTTCTTCAATGTCGCAATTATCGGCCCACCATAACCTGAAGGTCATTGTATTTATAGGATAAACATTAAGATTTGTGGGAGCTTTGAGATGTTGACTAATATTCTGTGGATCCACGGGATTGTCCCACAAACTGCAACTATTAAGAAGCAGCAGGAGTAAACCTAAGCTACAGCACAAAGCTATGGAAAGGTAGTTTTTCACTGTCTGCCCTCCTTCTCGGCCAGATGTCTGGCTTGCCACTGCCGTTGCTTGTGACGAGAATACAGCATCCATGAGGCTCCAAGGATGTCCACTCCTGCCAGGCTCAGGGTAAAGCCGAGGTTCCGGACTGCATCTGCCCGATACGCTTCTGCCTTGGAGGCGTTGGTCGCTTTATTGTAGTCGTTATAATTTGAGAGGAACTGGATGCCAAATACTGCTGTAGCGCCCAGCGAAGCCAGAAACACAGAACCAGAGCTATACTTACTAGTTTTCCAGAGCGTGATATTAAGCTGGTAGATTTTGTCCAGTTCTACAAGGGTAAAGCTCAGAGCCAGATCCCGATCGCTAATCCTGAAGTCCTGGCTCTCGGTGCGATACCCGGGATTGCTCAGTTTCAGCGAATAATCCCCGGCATAGAGGAGTATAGGTTCTTGTTGATCTTTGTAGCGCAAGGTCTTGCCGCTTTGCGCGTGCTGTAGTTCCAGATCGAAAGTGGGGATATTTATCTCCAGATCCAGGTAAGCGGTTCTGGGCTTGAACTGCACTCTTTGGGTATGATCCTGCCCGGCCTTGAGCTCGAGGTTATACTCCACCGGCTCAAAGGCATTGCTATAATCTCCCGTATAAACGGCACGCATTATATACTTGCCTTGCACCACCCGCTCGCTTCGTTGATTGGATAGAGCAGTATTTATCTTATCATCCAGATATACCTGCAGGGGGCTGTGGGAAGGATCAATCGCTAGCATGACTGAGATATCTTCATGTACAATATCCAGGGTTTCTTTGCTCTGTTCATGTAGCATCACCTTCCCTGAATAGGAGGCATAGAGATCCGAATCTGGCCGTAGCTCGATCTGATAAGTACCCGGATCAAGGCCCTTGCTAGCTCCGCTCAAAAATAGGGGTGTGACACCCTTATAGACGCCGTTTAGATAAACACTGGAGCCGGAGGGTTCGGAGCTGATCTCCAGATCTGCCCAGGCGGGTTGCAGGCTAAAGCTCTGAGTCCTGGCTTTATTGGCCTCGATCACAATCGTGGTATTCAGGGTTTGATAACGCTCCTTTTTCAGCGCGATGCCCATGCTTTGCGCTCCAAACTGCTCAAAGGTATAGGGGCTAAACTCTTTGAAAACAGGGAACTGATCGATCGTGATCTCTGCCCCAGGTGGATCTGTGATCAGGGTAAAATCTCCCTTTCCTGCCTCCTGCTGCCTCTCCTCTATACTGAAATAATCGACCACATCCTTGGGCCTGGGCGTACCCGGCCCCCAAAGCTCCGCTTCGATAAAACCAGGGGATTTGACTACGATCTTTTGCCGGATCGGTCTCAGGAAGATCACGTATTTGCTCTCCAGAGGGATGTACTTTGTCTCTTGGATTCCCACCATGTTGGATTCGAAGATGAGCCTGGGTAGAGAAGAATAGACTACGATCTGCCCACAATCCGGGTGATCTATATTGAGGGAATACCTCGTGGGAGCAGCAATCGACTTGATCTCAAAAAACTTCACTTGCGCCAATGCTGCCACAGGTAAGATACATAAAACTATGAACAGTAGCCTTCTTATACTCAAAACCGCGTCTCCAATTCTTATTTATTTGTGTGCCTCTGAAAGCCGTGGTGCAAAGCTATCTGCCCCCGTAAATGACGTCAAGAAATTTGATCTGACTGGACCCTAGTGCATGCAATTATTTGTGGGCGAGCCACGTCTTTCATACCCCACAGAGCCACTTTATGCCTCTGCGGGGGCCCCCGCCCCTACTATGTGATTGAATAGCCTTAGTGTTGTTACTTTTTTTGGGCGAGCCACGTCTCGCCCCTACTAGTGGATAAGATTTATCTTGACGAAAATGAGCCCTCGTTAATTATGTGACCGTCGGTCAGACAATAAACCTATAGTTACAAAATGGAGCACAGTAATGGGAATTCAGGAAAGAAAACAGAGAGAGAAGGAGAAACGCCGCCAGGCCATCATCGAGGCGGCCTCCAAGGTCTTCATGAAAAAAGGCCTGGAGGGATCCACCATGGAAGAGATTGCCGCTCAAGCCGAGCTGAGCAAGGCCACCCTCTACCTCTATTTCACAAATAAGGAAGAGCTCTTTTTGGCAGTGCTCATCATCGTCCTCAGCAAGTTCATCGAGGTCATGGGCTCAAACCAAAAAGACGAAAACAGCGTGCAGGACAACCTCCGGGCCCTGGGAGATAGCTACATGGACTTCTACGAGAAGTACCCAGCGTATTACAAACTGCTGAACACCATGGAGCCTTCAGATGATTTTGCCTTTGATAAGTACGACATCAGCCGGGAGATAGCAGAGTACAATACAAAGGTCTGGCAGATCGTCTGTGCCCCTATCGTCAAAGGAATCGAGACCGGGATCTTCAAGCCTGATACCAATCCCCTCGCCATCGGCATGACGCTCTGGATGGGCAGCAGTGGCATTATCAACCTGATGAGTCACGTCCACTGCTCTCCCCACCACCAGAATAGAATAGATGAACTTCCACCGGATGCAGCCATGAACCAGATTTTCAGCCTGGACTTCCGCAAAATGCTGGTTGATCTCTGGGAATCGATAATCGAATACATCACAATCTAAACATAGTCTAAATAAATTACTTGAGGTAGAACAACAATGAAGCGAGCATTAATATTATTATCGCTCTTAATCTTAGGCAGTGTGACGCTATCGGCGGCCACCATCAGCGGGTTTGTAACCCAGGCGGACAGCGGCGAGCCCCTGCAATATGTAAACGTACGTGTTATTGAGACCAAAGCTGGTATGCAAACAAACAAAAAGGGTTACTACGTAATCAACATAAACGAACCCGGCACCTATACCCTCCAGGCTCAAATGATCTCTTATGACACATGGAAGCAAGAAGTTACGATCAAAAACGTAAACGACAATCTGCAAGTCGATGTTCCCCTTGCCAAATCCGGTTTTGAGATGTCCCGCGTGATCGTCACCGGAGCTATGGACAGCAAAACGGACGATACTCCCCAGATCAAGGTGAGCCTCATCCGCCAAACCACAGAAGACATCCACAACGTAGTCTCCGTGGCCGAGGCAGACGTTTTCCGCTCCATCCTGACCCTCCCAGGCGTGACTCCGATCTCGGACTTTTCAGCCGGACTCTACGTTCGCGGCGGATCTCCAGATCAAAACCTGATCCTGCTGGACGATATTGACGTGTACAACCCAAACCACTTTGGTGGCGTCTTTAGCACCTTCAATTCCGATGCCGTGGGCACTGTGGAACTGATCAAAGGCGGCTACCCGGCCAAGTATGGCGGACGGCTGTCTTCGGTATTGGACGTGACAAACAGACAGGGCAATCGCAACTACCACCAGGGCGTAGCCAGGATCAGCGCAATCTCCTCCAGTGCGACCCTGGAAGGCCCCTGGAAACTCGGAAACCAGAGCGGATCATATATGGCCTCCTTCCGCCGTACCTATCTGGAGCTGGTACAGCAAGTCTTTGAAGATCTTCCAGACTACTATTTCTACGACGGACACGCCAAGGTAAACTGGGATATAGACCCCACAAACAAGCTCAATACCAGCGTCTATTTTGGTAAAGACCTGATCAGCTTCGACTTTGGTGCCAAGCTCAATCTGGACTGGGGTAATAGAACCTTCACGACCCAGTGGGTACACCTCTTCAATCCCACTCTGTTTTCCCACTTCATCATCGCAGGGAGCGAATTCAGAAGTAATTTCAGACAGCTAAACGCTGATTCAGACAGCTATTTCGACCGCAAAAACGGAATCAACGACCTCACTGCCAAAGGGAATTTGAGCTGGAACCCAAACAACCAGCATCAGGTGGATTTTGGTTATGAAATCAAGCATAATCAGACCTGGCTCAAGATGGATACAAACTATCAGTACGACACCAACGCCCTGCCGGATGTGGAGGTATCATCACTCACCACAGCAGCATACATAGAAGACGTGTGGGATGTGGATGGACTCTGGACGATTCAGCCTGGACTGCGCTATTCCTGGTACAAGACCCTGGATCTGAACCTGCCCAGCATTCCTGAAGCCTCATACATGAATCTGGAACCCCGCTTATCCGTGCGCCGCAGGCTGGATATCGCCGAAAGTGTATTTATAAACTACGGCAGATATTATCAATACCTCACTCTGATGTCGCCCGGAATGAGCTCTCCCTTTGATATGTGGTTCCCCCTGGACGGCAGCCTCAAACCTGGCCGCTCGGATCACTACACCTTCGGTTATACCCGTGATCTGGCCGTAGGCCTGGGTTTCGATATGGAGTTTTACTACAAAGACTTCAAGAACCTGCTGGAATTCAATGAAGAGACCGGTTTCGACTGGGACAACGAAAACGGCACGCTTTCCGACACCTTCCACACTGGTAGAGGCTATTCCTTTGGGGCAGATTTTATGCTCCGGACAGACTGGAATGGCTTGGAAGGCTTTGTGGGATATTCAATTAGCAAGACTCGCAGAAAGATGAACGGGATGAATCTCGACCCCGAAACCGGAGAGGGAATCTTTTATTATCCCAGATACGACCGCACCCACCAGATCAACGTCGTAGAGACTTTCAACCTCACCCAGGCCACTGGCAGACAGGTACTCGGTGCTGATCTCAAGCTCGGCCTGAACTTCTCCTATTCCACAGGGCAGCCCACCAGGAAACCAGAGCGCATCTTCTTTGATGGCGAGGATTTCCAGCTCATTTACAGTTATTCCGATCGGGAAAGACTGCCAAACTATATGCGCCTGGATCTCAGTACAAAGTTTGAATACTTCAAATCCTGGGGTTCGATCGAGCCCTATATCGAAGCAATCAACATCCTGAACCGCAAAAACGTGGGCGATAGAAGCTATTACATCGTTCCCAACGACGCTGGCGAACTGGAACTGAAAAAGCAGGAAAGCGGTCAATTCCCCTTCCTCCCCTTCGTGGGCGTAAACATCAAATGGTAATGAGGTACAAAATGAAGAGAATATATATAATCCTACTGGTTGTAGTGAGCGCTTTGATCTTGAGCTCATGCAGCGATTTTACTTCTCCGGATCGTTTTGACGGTGATGTCTACTCGCTTTCAGGACTCCTGATCGCCGGTCGATTCATCGATCTGGAAAGGCCAATTTATCTCTGCCGCAGTTCGTCTATCAACGATTTTAACTTCCTGGAGCTCTACGTTACAGATGCGCAGGTAACACTTTATGAGATCAATGGTGCCGATACCACCAAGGTCTTTACCCTCTCTCCTGTGCTGGATCTGGATTTGGGCTCCCCCAATCCCCTACCCAAAATCAAGTACATCGATCCCCAGGAAAATGTGATCAAAGCAGATCATACCTATATAATAGAGGCCGTCATCCCCGGCTACGAAAAGATAATGTGGGCCGAGACGCACGTCCCCAAACAGGCGACCCTGATCCCAGATTATTTTGGACACAACGACCCCGACTATGGCTACTCTTTGGATCCCAATACAAACAAGAAAATGCTGATGGATCAGGTGGATACAATGTATCCGCTGGCTCTCGAAATGGGAGATTTCGTGGGGGCGCAGTACTTCTTTGCCGAGATATACTGCATGGAAGAATTCAGCACAGATCTAGAATTTACAACGCCAGTATTTGGCTTTACCAATCCGGATGAGACCATGAGAGACAGTTATTATCAAAGCGGTGAAAGCATTCGCAGAATCCAGTTTATGGGTAAGTATGTCTCCCAATTTCAAGATGATTCCCAGGCAAACTACCTGATGGTAAGAGATTACAAACAAGCCTTCGTCTTCTTTGGAAGATACAGAATTAGCTCCTATGTAGTGGATAACAACTACTATCGTTATTCCTTCATGCCAGAAGGCTATCTCTATGGCGGAGTGAACAATGGCCTTGGCTATTTTGGCTCGGCCAGCGGTGGCGTGATGTACACCACCATCAGTAAAGAGTAACATAAACACGCTGATAATAGGGTTGCAGACTGGATCTGCGACCCTTATTTTCTCTCCGCACTGCTGGGGCCAAAGCCAGGGAATCGACCGGCTAAAGAGCTTGTGCGAAAATGACGAAGTGAGTCGCGGGGGCTCATGGTGTCGCCCACAAGGGGCTAATTCATAACGCATTCTTTACGAGGGGCTTCGCTACGCTTCGCACCCTCGCTATGCCAGCCCACAGAGCCACGATGTGTCTCTGCGAGGCCTGGCTGTATCGCATCTTCGATGCTTTCGAAGTATCGGCTGCGCCGATGGTTTGTGAGCCCGCTGGGACTCATTTGAATCATCTGTATCAATTATCGCACAAGCTCTGAAATCGGCGTTCCAGGCAATGCATTGGCATTCAGGCATTTAGCGCAGGCTAAAGCCAGCACAACGACCGGCCAGTGTTACAACCCCACCCCTAAACCCTACAACCCTAAAACTCTAAAACTTTCTCAACCTTCTCAACTTTCTCAACCCTAAAACCTTAAAACATTAAAACATCAAGGCGGTACGGCGACCGCCTGTACTCCCAAAAACCTTGAAACCTTAAAACGCCAAAATGCCACAACAAAAAGAAAGGCCACTCAGAGCAAAGTCTTGAGTAGCCTATGCAAACAAGGATCTATTTATTGTTGCTTTTGCTTTTTCTTTTTGGGCAAGAGGCTATAGAAGAAAAAGAGGACGTTTCCGGCTATCGATATATACAGGATGGTCAAAATGCCCCCGATCGGAGTCCACAACACATGGAAGCGGTGACTAAAATCTGGATTGAGGCCGATAAAGCTATCTTCAATCAGGTAATATGGCATCAGGAAGACGTAGAAGATCCGCTTGGTCTGGTAGATTACCACAGGGTCCCGGTACATGGGATCGATAATAGTGCGGATCGCAAAGACCACAAACACAATCAGGGTAGTTGCCAGCAGTGATAAGATCGAGCAAATCAATATATCATGCCATTTGGACTTCATTGTAACTCCTGTTTCGAATTATACTTTCAGGTTTATCCAAGGCATCAGAACCTCGGGGATTTGGAAGGAGCCGTCCATCTTCTGATAGGTCTCCAGGATGGCAATCATCAGTCGTGGGGTTGCTACTCCGCTACCGTTCAAGGTATGGACAAAGCGCAGCTTACCCTCGGAATCACGATACCGGATGTTTGCCCGTCTGGCCTGGAAGTCCTCGAAATTACTTACAGAAGAGACTTCGAGATACTTCTGTGAACCGGGAGCCCACACTTCGATATCGTAGGTTTTGGCAGAGGCAAAGCTGAGATCTCCTGTGCAGAGTTCGATCACCCTGTAGTGCAGGCCAAAGGCTTTGAGAATATCCTCGGCGTCGCCCAGCATTTCTTCCAGGGCAGCATAGGAATTCTCCGGTTCCACAAAGCGCACCATCTCGACTTTGTTGAACTGATGCAATCTCTGTAAGCCCTTGGTATCTTTGCCGTAGGAGCCAGCTTCCCGTCGGAAACAGGGAGTGTAGGCCACGTATTTGAGGGGTAGATCTAGTAGGGGAATCACCTCTTCCATGTGGAAATTGGTCACCGGCACTTCTGCTGTCGGGATGAGAAAGAGGTCGTCCTCGTTCACGTGATACATATCTTCTGCAAGCTTGGGAAGCTGTCCGGTCCCGGTCATTGCCTTTCTATTTACAATGTGAGGCACGGCCAGTTCCGTGTAACCATGCTTTTGCAGGTGGTATTCGAGCATGAAATTGATGATGGCGCGTTCGAGTTTGGCCCCGTTTTTGGTATAGACTGGGAAGCCGCTGCCGCTGATCTTGGCTCCGCGTTGGAAGTCCAAAAGGCTGTTTTGCTCGGCGATAGCAAGATGATCTTTGGGTTCGAAGTCATATACCGGCTTGGTGCCATGGAGGCTGATCTCGCGGTTTGAGGCCTCGTCTTTACCTATTGGGACGCTGGAAAAGGGAATGTTTGGCACGGTGAGCAGGAGAGCATCCATCTCGGCATTGGCGAGGCTGAGCTCTGTATTGATCTCCTTGATCTCGGTAGCCAGCTTGCTCATTTCCTGGAGGAGTTCTGTAGCGTCTTCCTTGTTCTTTTTGAGGATGGGGATTTGGGCAGAGACCTTGTTTTGCTCTGCCTTTTTGGTATCAAAATCATATTGCAGTTTTCTGCGAGTCTCATCCAGGGTCAGGATGGCGTCCAGATTTGCTTTTTCGTTTTTATTTTGGATGGCAGCGCGCACAATCTCGGGATTTGCACGCAAGTATTTGAGGTCTATCATGTTAGCTCCGTTTCTGTATCGCTTTTACAGCGCTATCTATCATGGCTGTGAATTGGTCTATCTTGAGTGATGCTCCTCCGATCAAGCCGCCATCGATATCTGGCATGGAGAGGAGAGCATCGATATTTTCGGGTTTCATACTACCTCCGTAGAGGATAGGAACTGCTTCGGCAGCGGCAGCACCATATCTGCCGGCAAGCCAGTTGCGGATGAGCTGATGTACTTGCTGAGCTTGTTCGGGAGTGGCATTCTTCCCCGTTCCAATAGCCCAGACGGGCTCGTAGGCAATCACCAGGTCACTGGAAGAGTCCAAGCCTGCCAGGCAGCCAGAAATCTGAGCTAATACTACTTCTTCTGTTTGCTCGGCTTCACGCTGCTCCAGGGTCTCACCTATGCAGATAATGGGGACTATCTGCGCTTCCATCAGCTTGAGAATGCGGGAATTGACGGTGTCATCGGTCTCGTTATGATACTGTCTGCGCTCGGAGTGGCCCACGATGCAGTATGGCAGCTCCATCGATTTTAGCATAGAGGCCGAGACTTCGCCTGTATAAGCACCATCTGCATGAAGGCTTACGTCCTGTGCTGCCACGCAGACGGGGGTATCACAGAGCAAGGCTTGAGCGCTATCCAAAAAGGGATAGGGCGGGGCTATGACTATCTGGACTCGAGTCTCTTTGTGAGAGAGAGCATAGCTTCTCAAGGAATTACAAAAGACGGCAGTTTCGCTCTTGTCCTTGTTCATTTTCCAGTTACCGGCAATTATGATATTTCGCATTGTACACCTCAGTTTTTTCCGACAGGGCGGGAATCTGGCCCGGCCTTGTCTATCTATGTGTATCCAAAAGCGCTAAATCAGATCAAACGTCAAGAATTACTTTCAGTTCCAAATAAATTCTTGCCAAAATAGCATTCTATCACATTGATGGAATCTGATAAATCGTTCGAGGAGACGGGATGATAGATTTTGATAAGTATTACGACCGACTCAAGAAGTTAATGGACTCCGGCACAAAACTCTGGCAGATCACGATTGTCGCCACCGATGGCAGCTCTCCTGCCAAGCCCGGGATGAAGATGTTGATCCCACTTGAGGGTGATGAGTATGGCAATCTGGGCGGTGGTGAAATGGAACATGCCCTGATAGAGTATGTCCGCGAAAAGCAGCCCACGATGGCTAAAATGCTGGCTTTCAAGCTGAACAACAAGGGAATCTTTTGCGAGGTGGATCTGGATGTAAATGTAGATGTGTCTACAAACATGATCTGCGGGGGAAGTGTGGAGGCCTTTATCGAGCCTCTCTTCAAGAAGGACAAGCTCTATATAATAGGAGCCGGTCATTGCGGCAAAGCTCTGGCCCATCTGGCCAAGCTCTGCGGATTTTACGTGGTTCTCATCGACAACCGCGAATCTGTCCTGTCCAAAGATACAGGGCTGTATGCAGATAGAGTGTTCCATAGTAATTACAACGATTTTGAAGAGATTATTGAATTCAATTGCTTTGCCTATATCGTCGTCATGACGCATGGCCATCTGCACGACAGGCACGTTTTGGAGCGCTGTCTGGGTCATCAATATCGCTATCTGGGAATGATCGGCAGTAAAACTAAGGTTGCCCAGACCTTTTCGGATATGATCCAGAAGGGATATAGTAAGGAAGAGCTGGATCAGATCTATGCCCCGATTGGCCTGCCCATCGGTTCACAGAGTCCATACGAGATAGCTGTGAGCATTTGCGCCCAATTGATCAGCTTGAAGCGCTGTGAGAAAAAAGATAAGGAAGAGATATGCAGTATAGGATAATGCCCGATTCCAAGGAGAAACTCTCAATACTGGGTTTTGGTTGCATGAGATTTGAGACAGACGAGCAGGGGAAAATCGTGGAACCCAAAGCTCTTGAGATGCTCCAGTACGCATTTGAACATGGAATCAACTACTTTGATACAGCCTGGCCCTATCATGGGGAACAGAGCGAGCCGCTGTTGGGTCAGTTTCTGAAAACCATCGATCGCAGCAAAGTGTATGTGGCTACAAAGTTACCCTCCTGGCTGATCAAGACTCCGGAAGATATGGATTCGTATCTGGAGCAGCAGCTAGAGAGGCTGGGTGTGGAATACATCGATTATTACCTCGTTCACGCCTTGAATACGGCTTTCTGGAAAAATCTCAAGCAACAAAAGCTCTTCGATTTCCTGAATAGAGCCCAAGCCAAAGGCCTCATCCGCAAAGTCGGATTCTCTTTTCATGATAGCTATCCTCTGTTTAAAAGAATAGTGGACGCCTACCCTTGGGATTTCTGCCAGATCATGCTCAATTACCTGGATACTCATTACCAGGCAGGCTTGAAGGGGATGAAATACGCGGCCGATAAGGGCCTTGGAATTGTCGTGATGGAACCCCTGCGAGGCGGAAAACTGGTGGATAACAACCCTCCCTCCGTGCAAAAGATCTGGGCGGCTTCGCCAATCAAACAGAGCATGGCGGAACGTGCCTTGAACTGGGTGTGGAACTATCCAGAGGTTCAAGTCCTGCTCAGTGGCATGAGTAATATGCAGCAACTGGCTGAAAATATCAAGATTGCCGGCAAGGCCAGGGCAAATGCCATTCCCGAGCAGGAACTGAAAAGATATCAGAGAGTGAGGAGGGAACATCTGAAGCAAATCCAGATCTCCTGCTCAGAATGCAGATACTGCCTGCCCTGCCCCAGCGGACTCCCCATACCCAGCATCTTTGGCATGTACAACGAAGCTTTTATCTTTCATGACAAAGTGCGCGCCAAAAAAGAATATGAGATCTTCATCCCGGAAAAGGCAAGAGCGGATAAGTGTGTACAATGCGGTGTATGCAAGCCCAAGTGCCCCCGTGCTATTGACATTCCCGGGCAGATGAAACGGATTGCAGAATACTTCCAGTCTTGAGCCAAAAAATTATTTGCTTTTGGGGTTCAAACGCTATATATTGTATATAGCCTACAGACCCTACATAGAATGCCCTCCGAGCAGTGAGGATACCGCCCGGTAT
>CAZZCS010000061.1:0-14925 GCA_964652645.1 uncultured Candidatus Cloacimonadota bacterium
GGCTGGCTCCGTTGTTACGATTGCTTCAACTTCAGTTTCCACAGGAGCTTCGGCTGCTTTTTCGGTTGGGTTGGCAAAGGCTGCATCAAGATCAGCTTGTTCCTGAGCAAGTTTTTCCTCGGCTTCCATTCTCTCTTTTTCTCTGGCAGCTTTGTCGCGAGCTTCTTTTTCGGCTTTTTTCTTCTGTTGCTTCACTACTCGTTCACGCATGTACTGTTCGTGAATCGCAACGTATTCATCCTGCAATTTGGGTTCGCGAGAAAAGAAGAAGGCTTTTACAGAGAGTATGAGTCTACGGTTTTCCATGTCCAGTTCGATAACTTTCAGAGGAAGCTCTTCACCAACGTGGAAAGCGTCTTCAGAGTGCTCGAGCTTGGGCAGAGCCAGGTGGGAAATCGGGATAAACCCTTCTACCACATCATCTTCCAAAGGAATGTCAACCAGGACACCCTTAGGGATCAGCTTGCTGATTTTTCCTCTGACTTCAGTATTAACTGGCAACATGGAATTCAGCTTTGCCCATGGATCTGGATGGAGTTGCTTCACTCCAAGAGCGATACGATGCAGAGCACGATCGATCGAAAGCACGATTGCTTCGACTTCTTGATTTTTGCGATAGACTTCTCTGGGGTGATAGATGCGCTTTGTCCAGCTGATGTCGGAAATGTGGATCAGACCGTCAATTCCGTCTTCAATCTCGACAAATGCTCCAAAGGCAGTAAGGCTTTTGACAACGCGGGTGATGACTGTTCCAATCGGATAACGATCGTCGATGGAAATCCAAGGATTGGGCTCCATCTGCTTCATACCGAGAGAAATGCGCTTGTTCTCTTTATCGAGCTCGAGCACAATGGCATTTACATAGTCATCGACTTTGAGTATCTTTCTGGCATCTGTAATCTTCTTCGTCCAGGACATCTCAGAAACGTGAATAAGGCCTTCAACACCTGGTTCTATCTCGACAAATGCGCCGAAAGACTTGACGCTTACGACCTTGCCTTTGATGGCTGTGCCGTCAGGATATTTAATCTCTATATGTTCCCATGGGTGTGGAACTAGTTGTTTCAATCCCAAAGATATCTTATTGGTTTCAGGATCGAAATTGATCACTTTCACTTTCACTTTATCGCCGATATTGAGCATTTCTGAAGGATGGTTAATTTTACCCCAAGACATATCTGTAAGGTGTAAAAGGCCATCAATTCCACCGAGATCAATAAAAGCTCCATAGGGAGTAATGTTTTTTACTTCACCATCAAGTTCGGAATCGACTTCGATCCTGGCGAGGAGCTCTTGTCTCTTCTGATCAGCTTCTTCTTCCATCACGAGCTTGCGGGAAAGGATGATATTGCGGTTCTCTTCGTTGATTCCCACGACCTTGAAACTCATCTCTTTGTCGATGAACTGGTCGAGATTGGGGATGCGTTTGATGGACATATAAGAACCGGGCAAAAAGGCTTCGATACCCAAGACATCAACTATCATGCCACCTTTGACACGTCTGCGGATGACGCCATTGAGGATAGTTCCATTTTCAAAGGCCTCTTTGATTTTGGTAATGTTGAGTGAGAAATCTGCTTTCTTTTTGGAAAGGATCAATTTGCCATCACCGTTTTCAATCTCGTTGATGAACACGTTGATTACAGAGTTCCTCTCTGGAATACCGCAGTAGGCAAACTCTCCGATTGGGATCTCACCCTCGGACTTGAAACCAATATCTACAAGAACAGCTTTATCGTTGATATCAACTACTGTGCCTTCGACAATCTGGTTCCTCTGGAAATTTGAAAAAGACTGCTCGTACATATTGAGCATTTCTTCATGCATCTTTTCCTCTTGGGTCAGAACAGGTTTTGGGGCAGGTGCTTTCTCCTCGACTGGAGCTGGCTCTGGGATTGAGGCTTCTTCCTCGATTGGAGCAGGCTCTTCGACTACTTCTTCGCTAATTACATTTTCGGTTGAGATTGCGGATTCTGCAGGAGTAACCTGCTCTTCTTCAACCGGCTTGACAGTTTCAGTAACTGTTTCCACACTTTCCTTCGACGTAGTTTCCTCGTTGACATCAATATCCTTTGAAGTCAAATCGGTTTTGATTTCGTTTTGATCATGAGTTAACATGATTCCTCCTTAAACAGGGGAATATCCTCAATACCAGAGGCATTTGGGACTTCTCCATTTATTTCTTTTATTCTATTATAAACTGCTGTTATCGCCCCATCGGGTGTTGAAGCACCCGCACAGAGACCAATCTTTTCTTTACCGATAAAATCACCGGGGTTCAGTTCATCTTCGGTCTCGATATACAATGTTTCTGTAAGCTCCGAGCACAACAGGGCAAGCATCTTTGTATTGGAGCTGTTCTTGCCCCCAATTACAATCATCAGATCGCTGCATTTTGCCAATTCTTTGGCAGAGCTCTGTCTCTGAGAGGTGGCACAACAAATCGTATTAAACACTCTCAGTTCGTTAGTGACTGGCAGCAAATCACTCACCAGCTTGTGCAAGTTCTCGATCTTTTGGGTTGTCTGGGAGATCACTCCTACTTTCTTGGAAAAGTTGTGCGGTGGAGTCCATTCAGAATCCACTACTGTGGTATTCTCCTTGCCATAGGACACCATGCCTATCACTTCTGGATGATTTGCATCTCCCAGGATCAGCACGGGATAAGCTTCATGAGTCAGTTTACCGACAAGCTCGTGGGTTCTGGAAACATAGGGACAGGTAGCATCAATCACATTGTTATTATTTGCATACAATACTTTCAGCTGCTCTTTGCTGATCCCGTGGGATCGAATCACTACTGTACTATCCTTGATGTTTTGCCAGTCTTCAGTAACTTCCACTCCCAGGTCGGACAAGCCCTTTACAAATTGCGGGTTGTGAATCAGAGGCCCGATAGTGTAGACTTTATGGTTCAAATTTGCCGCATCCAGCGCTATCGTAATCGCTCGCTTGACACCAAAGCAATAACCTGAATGCTTCGCTAGACGGATTATCATTTTTGCTCCAAGTATTGCTCGATGTATCCATACAGCAGATCTACCTGCTGATCTACACTGAGATCAGTCGTATCTACCAGGATAGCATCTGAAGCTGCCTTTAGGGGAGCAAGCTCTCGGGAGCTATCATTTTTATCACGTTCTACTAGCTCGGAAAGAACATTATCAAAGCTGGGATCCAAGCCTTTTGCTCTGAGCTCCAGCCACCTTCTTCGGGCTCTGGTCTCAGCATCTGCTGTCATAAAGAACTTGATTTCGGCTTGAGGAAACACCACAGTGCCGATATCCCTGCCATCCAGGACAACCCCGCCAGCCTTGCCCATCTCTCGTTGAAGATCGACCATTCTGATCCTCACATTCTTTAGGGCTGAGATATCAGAAGCAAGCCGGGATATCTTCTCACGACGAATCTCGTTGCTCACATCTATACCATTTAAAAGAACCTGGTTGCCTTCCAGGGCAAAAGTGATCTTGATATCAATCTGACTCATCAATTCATTAATGCCCGTCTCATTACTTACAGAAACATTATTTTGCTCTGCATAGAGGGCACAGGCTCGATACATTGCACCTGTATCGAGATACACATACCCCAAGCGCTCTGCTAACTTTCTGGCAGTAGTACTCTTTCCTGATGAGGCAGGTCCATCAATCGCTACGATAATTCTTTTCATGCTAACACTTTCACCATTTTGTCATAGGTTTTCCAAACCCATTTTGGAGTCAACTGTTTTTTTTGATATTTTCCACACGGATAGATATTGCCTGGAAGTTCGCCCGATTCAGAGTGGATCGAAACAGACAGCTTCCCTCCCTAAAACCCAGAATTTGATTTGACATAAAGACAAGAAAAAAAACTATGTCTTCATGGAAAGGATTTTGATCAAATCGAATTTTGATAAGATACTAGAAGGATTACCTGATAGTTGGGGCGTTTTCGCGTTTCATAGAGGAGAAGAATGTCTGCTCTTCTGTAAGTCTGGAAACATCAGGTTCAAATTGAAGAGTTTGTTTCAACGTAAAGACAGCGACAAGGCTATATCCGAGCTATTTCTTGAATCCGACAGTCTGTCTTACAAAGTAGATGAGCGTCCCATAATGGCCCTTATCCGTGAAAAAATCTATCTCCAGAAGCATCAGCCATCGTTCCAGCATCGGCACTTACCATGGAAGGAGTACTCATATCTGGCTCTTGATGCCCATCAGTTCCCTTTTGTAACAATCAAGGATGACACAAACGGCAATTGGGATTACATCGGGCCTTTCAGAAGCAGGTTCTTCTTATCCGATGTCATGGATACCTATGGCAGGATCCTGAAAATACCATATTGCGAGACTGATACTTTCCCCTGCGACCGGAAGGATAGAGCCATTTGTAATGCCTATTGCCTCCAGTCAGACAATGAGTCTGAAGCTCATGGCAAGCTGAGTAGCCTCCTCAAGGAAGCGTACATCCACCCCAAGAATGGTATTCTTGAGCTAGTAAAGTCTGAGCGGGATCGCTATTTTGATGATCTGGAGTTTGATAAAGTAGATCTTTTGAGTGACGAGATTGATCTACTCAAGAAGTATCGGGATTGGCTTAGTTTTCTGTATGTCGCCAAGAATTTGGATTTTGAAACAGAATCTCTAAAGGTCGAATCCTGCCAGATATCCAAGGTAAAACTTCATGGAAGGGAATATCAATTTCCCATCCAAAATATAGAGTACAGACCGAATGAGGCATTGGCATTGAACAAGGATATTGTCGATGAGTGCCGCATTGTTTACACACATTACAAAACAATAGAAACAAACTAGAGGATAATATGCACGAAAAAATATGTTCATTGAAAATCGTGAAGCAAAGCTGGCAAGGCAAAGTGCGTGACGTTTACGATTTGGGGGAAAACCTTCTTATTGTCACGTCGGATCGAATCTCCGCTTTCGACGTTGTATTTCCGAATCTGATTCCAGACAAGGGCAAGATACTCAATGGTATCTCTGTCCATTACTTCAAAACGACTCAACACATCATCCCCAATCATTTCATCTCCGATAATGTGGATGACTATCCTGTGGAAATGCATGAGTATAGAGACTATCTCTCGGGAAGAAGTATGCTGGTAAAAAAGACTCGTGTAATCCCCTTTGAATGTATCGTAAGAGGCTATATCACAGGATCTGCCTGGAGTGAGTACAAAAAGACAAATACTGTAGGTGGGATGTTGATGCCTGATGCGATGCAGGAGAGTCAAAAGTTCCCACACGCTCTTTTCACTCCTTCCACGAAGGCTACAGAAGGTCATGATGAGAACATCAGTTATCGTGAAATGCTCAACCGGATGGATGAAAAGATTGCTGTAATCTTGAAGAACAAGTCTCTTGAGCTTTACAACTATGCTCATGAAAGCCTGATTAAGGACAATATCGTAGTGGCTGATACAAAGTTTGAATTCGGTACAATCGGTTCAGAAATCCTCTTGATCGACGAAGTCTTGACTCCAGACTCATCTCGCTTTTGGGATATGGATAGCTACGAAATAGGTAAGACTCCCCTCAGCTACGACAAGCAATATATCCGGGATTATCTCACTCAGATCGGCTGGGACAAGCAACCACCAGCTCCGGAATTGCCAGCAGAAGTCGTTGAGAAGACTCGCGATAAGTACATCCAGAGCTACCAGATCGTAACAGGAGACAGGAACACAAAATGGTAAAAGTCGTTTGCATTGTTGACGATGAAGAAGAATTGATCGAGAATCTGAGAATAGAGCTGCAAGCGATCAAGCCTGACTGGAACATAATATCCTTTACTTCCGGCATGGAGGCATTACAGGAGATCCTCAAGGGAAAAGTAGATCTCGTTCTTACGGACATTGCCATGCCAGACATGGACGGGTACGAGCTTTTCTGGCGTGTGAAAGACTATAACGAAGATCTGCCAGTAATCATGATGACCGGGTTTGGATACGACCCCAACCACGTCCTGGTTCGCTCACGCGTGGATGGCCTGAAGGATATTATTTTCAAACCTTTCGACATTGATAAACTGACAGATCTGATAGAACTGAGACTTTCAGAAACGGCTCCCGCTCACGAGTGAAAATCGAAGCATTTGTGAAGGATCATTTGCTCCAGCGTTCAGCGCTGAGCTATTGTCTCTACCCCTTTTCACTGGTCTATGCCATGATTCAAACTCAGAGACGCAGACGCGCCTCAGCAAGATCCTACAGGTTTATCAAACCGATCATAAGCATTGGTAATATAGTAAGCGGAGGCAGTGGCAAGACTCCGCTTACGCTTTATATAGCAGAATATTTTGTATCCAGGGGGCTAAAGCCAGCAATCTCACATAGGGGTTATAAAGGCAAGTATGAAGCAAGCCCTACTCTGATCTCCAATCGGGTGGAGGTACTCCCCCATGCGATCAACGCTGGTGACGAGGCATACCTGCTTGCAAGCAATCTAACGGGGGTCCCGGTAGTCGTAGGGAAACAGCGGAAATCCTCAATTCAGCTATTACTTCAAACCTTTCCTGACACCGATGTCGTTGTTCTGGACGATTCATTCCAGCATGTGCAATTATATCACGACCTGGATGTCATCACATTCAACGCCGAAATAGGCTTGGGCAACGGCTTTGTGCTTCCTGCCGGGTATTTGAGAGAACCTTTGAGAAGTCTCAAGAAAAACCATGTCGCTTTTATAAACCAAAAGAATCCGAAAACCGATGTATCCGGCCTCAATGCTATCTTGGCTAAGCATACAGACAGGGTATTCTGTACCCGGATGAAGTTTGGCGGGTTCTTTGACTATACTCATCAAGCACAAGAGATGGTCGATCCCAAGGGTTTGAAAGCCATCAGTATCTGTGGTATTGCAGATCCAGATGGTTTCGATTCAATGCTTGTCTCCTGGGGATTCTCCCTCATAGAGAGTTTCCATTTCCCGGATCATTACAATTATGATAATCACAATCAGATCAATCAAATCTGCAATTATATCAAAGCTAACAACATAGATCTGATCCTCACTACAGAAAAAGATATTATGAAGCTAAACAGGCACCCACGCCTGTCCAAACAG
This sequence comes from uncultured Candidatus Cloacimonadota bacterium, assembly GCA_964652645.1. Classification (GTDB taxonomy): domain Bacteria; phylum Cloacimonadota; class Cloacimonadia; order Cloacimonadales; family Cloacimonadaceae; genus CAZZCS01. Next base: position 7,068 of record CAZZCS010000061.1, read on the forward strand.
GCACTATACCCAAAACTATCTATTGAAATTGATGATGAATCCAGCTTCCAAGAGCTCCTTGGTTCAGTGATAAAATGATCGAGATTGTCGATAAAATCCAGCTTGTCCACTTCTTTCTGATCTCGTATCTGATCTCCAGAGTGTTTGTGAAACACAGAGTCCCAGAAAGGATCGTTCATTGGATGTTTGAGACAAAACGCCTATCTATCAATAAACTAACCTGGCTATTGATCTCTGGTACAGCCCTGTTATCTATGATAATAGCGAATGTGATCACTCTACTAACTCTGCTCCCACTGATTCTAATCCTCCAGAAAGAACACGTCGGCACGGAGAAAGAGCACCGGAAATTCTCGACCCTCATCCTGCTCGCTCTGGTCTGGGGGGCAAACATCGGTGGGATGGGTATGCTAACCGGGACAACAACCAATGGCATTCTCGTAGGGATGTTTGAGATCTTCAAATTCCCCGAAAAGAATGCGTTTACGTTTCTCTCCTGGATGACATGGGGCGTGCCACTAGTATTTGTCCTGTGCATGCTGGGATGGTTGATTCTGATGCTGGTGTTCCGTCCCAACAGGTATACTTCTGAGATTCAGATCAAAGATCACTTTATTACTGTGGATGTGCCTGTAAGAGTTCAAAGAATCGGCCTATGGCAGGCATTTTTGTTTCTTACTACTTCATCTTTGCTATCATTTGCCATGAGTGTTATGAAGAAACATCGGGGTGAGATTTACATTCTAACCTCTGTTTGGACTCTGTGTTATCTATACTTCATCTTTATTCACAAGTACAGGTCCAAGCGTGGCGGTGAAAAAGTAACTATGATTACCGACAAGGACATTCTGCACGACATCCCAAAAAAGGGACTGTTATGGATCGGCTTGGGAGTCCTGATTACAGCAGCCTTAGTAATGTTCAAATTTCCGGAACTGATAGCCTTATGGTCTGTCAATCACATCACGGCCGGGTTTTCAGTAATACTACTCTACCTAGTTCTGGCCTTGATTACGACCTTCACAACCGAAATTGTAAGCAACTCTGTGGTACAGATCAGCATGTTTATGGCTCTTTTTCCACTATCCAGATTGCATCCAAAGATTTCCTGGCAAATGATGCTGATCATCACTCTCACGTCCACATGCGCCTTCATGACCCCCATCGCCACTCCCTCAAATGGGCTGGGCTATGGGAGTTCTGAGAAAGTGTCTCTCAAGCACATGCTGGCAGCAGGTTTCTTTATGAATATAGGCAGCGGACTCATTATCACATTGTGGATTTACTTTATAGTCCCGATCATTCTATCCTGGTTCAAGTAAAGTCGGATTGATCAAGACCCCTTTTTGCTAGTTTTTTCTTGCCAGAATTTTGGCAATTTCACATCTTGGACCCCTGATAACATTATTAATCGAGGTAGCGTTACATGATTATATCAAAGGTAAAACTGGATGTTCCAGAAGAGATACTTGTCACATGGCAGGATATATTGGATAGCGTGGCTGAGATTGTAGCAATTCCTAGCGCACTCATCATGCGATTGCGAGATCCTCATATCGAAGTATATGTTTCCAGCCACACGAAGGACAATCCCTATAAACCAGGCGAGAAAGAGGTATTCAAAGATTCAGGACTCTATTGTGAGACGGTAGTAAAAACAAATCAAAAACTCTTGGTACCCAATGCCTTGGTAGATGAACACTGGAAGAACAATCCAGACGTAAAGCTAAACATGATCTCCTATTTAGGATTCCCGATTGCTCTGCCAGATGGTAGTTCATTTGGTACTATATGCATACTCGACAACAAAGAGAACTCCTATAGCAACGCCGTTGAGAAACTGATCACTAGTTTACGCAACCTCATCCAGAAAGACTTGGAATTGCTATACCTAAACCAGGTATTGGGAGATAAAAACAAGAAGATTACAGATTATCTGATGGAACTGCAGACCTTGAGAGGGATTGTAAAGATATGTTCCTATTGCAAGAGCATCCAGAATATCCATGGAGACTGGACGCCCATTGAGGAGTACCTGATCAGGCACCCCGAGGCAGATTTTTCGCATGGAATGTGTCCGGATTGTCAAAAGGCAAACTTCCCGGAACTGGACGAAGAAATCTAAAAAACTACGCTAATGTATTTCTGTATAGAACCCATTGAGCTGCGACAGTCACTGCAGCGGTCTCTGCTCTGAGAGTGAGATCGCTGATCGAGATTTCGCTGAGCTTCATACGTTCAAAGAGCTCAAACTCCCTATTTGACCAGCCACCCTCCGGACCGATGAAAAAGCAGGGCTTTATACTGCTATCCAAAATTGCATGAGATATCCAGTTTTGAGGCTTCCGCTCCGAGCAAACTATGGGCATGTATCCCAATTCTAATGCGTCCTTCAGAGCTTCTTCCAATCCCATTATCCTGCCTACAATAGACAACCAGGGATTGTCGCACTGCTTTATGGCTGAAAGACAAATACGATTGAATCTCTCTTGAGTATTCTTGGATTGCTGTCTTACCGAGAAGTCGGTGACCATAGGAAACAACCTTTGTACACCAAGCTCCGTTAGCTTTTCTACGATCATCTCGTCGTGTTTGCCCTTCAAGAGACTAAAGGCCAGAGCGTAGTCCGGAGCACAATACTGAGAACTTGATATTTTCGTTATTTTCAGGTGCACTTCTGTCTTACCAATCTGGATAACTTCTGCTTCTGCCAGAAGTCCATGTCCCGAATTCAGCTTTACAATATCGCCAACCCGATGCCTGAAGACACGGCTCAGATGATGGGCTTCGTCACCTTCCAGTGTGATTACTGAGGAATCGGGTTTCAGTCTATCAGTATAAAAACTTGGCATGTCCTATCCAAAGAAATCCTTGAGTTTGGAAAGGAATCCTTTGCCTGGCTCCAGCTTACGTTTGGAATCAAATTCTTTTAGCTTGGTAAAAAGATCTGTTTCTTCACGGGAAAGCTTGGTAGGCGTGATCAGATTGATCCTTACGATCTGATCACCTTTACTGTAGGAATGGAGAGCTTGGATACCCTGGCCCTTGAGTCTGAATAGTCTCCCACTCTGAGTTCCGGCAGGAATCTTCATCTTTACAGAACCTGTAAGTGTGGGCACCAGTATTTCGTCACCCAATACTGCTTGGGAGAAGCTCACCGGATAATCCAGGATTACGTTGTTTCCATCGCGTTCGAAGGTATCATCCTGTTTTTCATGGATCAAGACCAGGATGTCGCCGCGAGCTCCACTTCTGGGTCCAACGTTCCCCACTCCACGCAGCCTGATATACTGACCTTCCTCTACACCAGCAGGGACTTTGACATTGATCTCTTTGACTTTACCCATGCGACCTTCGCCATAACACTTCGGGCATTTGTCCTTGATGATCTTTCCCTCTCCCCTACAGGATGGGCAAGCGCCTACTGTCTGCATCTGCCCAAAGAGAGATTGACGAACCTGGCGTACCTGGCCAGTACCCCGGCATTGAGAACAAGTCTCGGGAGCACCACCAGCGGAGCCTGTTCCATCACATTTGTCGCACGATTCTTTGATGCCGATTTTTATGGTTTTCTCGGTTCCCAGAGCAATTTCCTTGAGAGTGAGCGAGAGCTCGATCTGAAGATCTTCACCACGATTGGTTTGCCGTTGTGATCTACCACCACCAAATCCACCACCGAAGAAAGTATCGAAAATGCTACTAAAGCCATCACCAAAGATATCGTTCAAGTCGTTGAAGTGTGTGAAATTATCCCAGGAGAATCCACCTCCGCCAAACTGATTTTCTATACCAGCATGACCATATTGATCATAAATCTGACGTTTGCTGGCATCGGACAGCACTTCATACGCTTCGGATGCTTCTTTAAATTTCTCTTCAGCAGCTTTATTATCCGGATTCTTGTCCGGGTGGTATTGCATCGCCAGTTTTCGATAGGCTTTTTTTATCGTAGCTTCGTCGGCATTTTTCTCAACGCCCAAAATCTCGTAGTAATCTCTCTTGGCCACTCTTACTCCTTCCAATTTATCGTATATCAAGATGATCGTGATCCGGTGGCTGTTTTTGCACCCATCCGGATCACGTAATTCACTGTATTATTTGTCGTCTACGACTTCGTAATCCGCATCAATCGGGCCATCCCCGCCTTGATTTTGCTCTTGCTGCTGGCCAGCCTTGGCAAAGTCTTCAGAGTTGAATCCTGCCGCATTGGGATCAAATCCCTGTCCATCGGCACCCTGCTGTTGCTGCATATTGGCATAGATTATCTCACCCAGTTTCTGAGCTTTTTTGGCTAGTGTCTCTTTGATCTCGTCCAGCTGAGACTTCTCAGTTGCCTTTTCGAAAGCTTCTTTGGCTTCCTTCAGAGCTGCCTCAATCTCACTCTTTTCGGTGGGTGAGAGTTTGTCTCCATACTCGGATAAGCTCTTATCTGTAGAGAAGATCAAGCTGTCCAGTTCGTTTTTGCCTGTGATAAATTCCTGACGCTTTTTATCGTCTTCAGCATGCATCTCTGCATCTTTTATCATGCGGTCGATATCGTCCTGATTGAGGTTTCCAGCCCGGTCAATCTTGATTGACTGTTCTTTTCCGGTGCCTTTATCCTTGGCAGAGACGTGCAGAATACCATTGGCATCGATATCGAAGGTCACTTCGATCTGAGGAACGCCTCTTGGTGCTGAGGGAATCCCAACCAAGTCGAAACGTCCCAGAGATTTATTATCCTGAGCCATAGGTCTTTCTCCCTGGAGGACGTGGATTGTCACTGCTGTCTGATTGTCTGCAGCAGTGGAGAACACCTGACTCTTTTTCGTGGGAATTGTCGTATTTCTGGGAATCAACGCAGTCATTACACTGCCCAGAGTCTCTATTCCCAGAGACAGAGGAGTTACATCGAGCAAGAGGACATCGCTCACTTTCTCATCACCTGATAGGATAGCACCCTGGATGGCAGCACCGATAGCGACCACTTCATCAGGGTTGAGGCTGCGGTTTGGCTTTCTATCGAAGAATTTTTCTACAGCTTCCTGGACTGCGGGGATACGAGTACTTCCACCTACGAGCAAGACTTCGCTGATCTCAGAATTGCTTACTTTGGCATCTTTCATTGCTGCGCGGCAGGGACCCAGAGTACGTTGAACCAGATCCTCTGTCAGCCTGTTAAACTCAGCCAGACTCAGATCCAGGCTCAGGTGTTTGGGGCCTGTAGCATCGGCTGTGATGAAGGGAAGATTGATATTGGTGGTCTGGGTTCCAGAGAGCTCCACCTTTGCCTTTTCGGCAGCTTCACGAAGACGCTGTAATGCCATGGCATCCTTTGAGAGATCGATTCCGTCCGATTTCTTAAACTGCTCCAGGATCCAATCTACCACTCTCTTATCAAAATCATCACCACCCAGATGAGTATCACCATTGGTGGAGAGAACTTCCACGACGCCATCGGAGATCTCGAGTATGGAGATATCAAAGGTACCGCCACCCAAGTCGTAAACTGCTACTTTCTGCTCTTTTTTGTTTTCCATCCCATAGGCCAAAGCCGCTGCGGTGGGCTCATTGATAATTCTCTTCACATCGAGGCCAGCAATCCTGCCAGCATCCTTGGTGGCCTGGCGTTGATCGTCGTTAAAATAAGCAGGAACTGTCACAACAGCTTCAGTAACTGTCTGCCCCAGATATGCTTCCGCGGTCTCTTTCATCTTGGTGAGCACCATTGCAGATATTTCCTGGGGAGTATAATCCTTGTTATCTGTATCTACATGCACGGCTGCCTGGCCCTTTAGCCCGGATTTGACTTTATAGGGGACTTGCTTGATCTCTTCGCTCACTTCGTTGTAAGCTCTTCCCATAAAACGTTTTATAGAATATACGGTATTGAGTGGATTGGTAACAGCTTGACGCTTTGCCAGCTGCCCCACTAATCTCTGTCCATCTTTGGTAAAACCGACTACCGACGGAGTAGTGCGGGTTCCTTCTGCGTTCGTGATGACTACTGGCTTTCCGCCCTCAACCACTGAGACGCAGGAATTAGTCGTTCCAAGGTCGATTCCAATAATCTTTCCCATGGTCTATTCCTCCATTTATACTAATTTTGTTCTTCAGGTAAATTTCCGTTCGAGACCGCCACTCTGGCAGGGCGGACCACTTTATCGTGCATTGTGTATCCATTTTGGATAATCGCTGCCACAATATTCTCTTCAAGTTCCGAGGGGATATGAGCCAGAGCCTCGTGATAGACAGGATCAAATTCTTTACCCAGGCACTCAATCTTCTTCACGCCCTCTTTATCTAAAACCTGCCTCAATTGCTGTTCGATCAGGATGAAGCCTTTTACTACGCTATCTTCCTTGTGATCTTCTTTGAGCTGCATCAGAGCTCGCTCAAAATTGTCCAGCACATCACACACGGACATGGCAAGCTTCTCTGTCGAAAGCTTGATCCAATCAGACTTTTCCTGTATGGAGCGGCGACGATAATTCTCAAACTCCGCCATACTGCGCAGGTATTTGTCCTTCCATTCTTTGACTTCGGTTTCCAGGCTGGCTATCTGCTCTTCGACAGTGGGTTCTGTCTCAATTTTCACTTCAGTATCCACAACATCTTCCTTGACTTCTTCTATTTTTTTCTTTTTGGACATATCTTCCCTCTCGGTCTCAATATTTTGCTCGGGGTACGATCATACCGCGCTTGGTAGTATCTGTAATCGTATCGGTTATATCACGGATCAAGGGCACCAGCTTTCTGTATTCTGTGCGGATCGGTGCCACGACTCCCAGATATCCCGGGATGCCAAAGACTTCGTACTTTCCATAGATCATGGTGTACATCGTCCATTGCGGTTCTGAAAAGTCCTCACCCATGATCACGTTTACTTTTTGTTTATCGTGAGTGCGCATGATGTTTAGCAGATAATCCTGTCTTTGGATCAAATTCATAAAGCTGAGAATGTTCTCTTTGGAATCAAACTCTGGCTGCTCGAGAAACCTGATGCTACCATCAAAATGGATAAAGAAATCACTGATCTCAATAAAAGCTTTGTGCAGTTCCTTTAGGAACATGCGAACCAGGGTGTTTTCCTGATGCATGTTCTCCCGCATTTCCACCAGGTATTTATTGGCAATGTCGTAGATCCGGAGTCCCGCCAGCTCATCGTTCAGATAACGAACCAGTTTCTTGAGCTGGGCATCTCCTATATCATAATCGCATTTGAGAATCACGGTCTTATCCATACCAGAATCAAGGCTCACGATAAAGATGTACTTGCGCAAGCCAATGGGAAAGACTTCCAGCTTGGCCAGATAACCGCTGGAAACTTCTGGCTCTGCCACAAAGCTGAGCTGATCGGTCTCCTTGGCCAGCATCTGCATGATATAATGCAGAGCACGCGGAGTGTCTTTGTAATGATGAACCAATAGCTCTCGCAGGATGTCCATCCTCTCATAGCGTACATTACCATGATCATCCTGAATCAGTTCCAGATAACGCCTGTAGCCGCTTATCGTGGGCTGGCGCCCAGCAGAAGTATGCGGTTGATGAATCAAGCTGCTCTTCTCCAGCTTCAGCAAATCCAGCCTCAAGGTGGCAGAACTTACCTGATCCAGGTATTTTTCGTTTAATATACGCGATGAAACAGACTCATTGGTCAAAATATACTCATCGACCAGAGCCTTCAAAGTATGATTTAGCCGGAGCTGATTCTTCTTCATTTCAACATCCATCCATTCTATTTTAGCGATCGTTACGATTCTCTGCTAATCTATGGGACAAATTAATCGACTTTGGAAAATTGTCAATCAAAAAGTGAGACTGCTAATTTTGGGTTGAGAGTCTGTGGAGATGAGGAGGTTTAGGGGTTTGAGGATTT
>CAZZCS010000062.1:0-14899 GCA_964652645.1 uncultured Candidatus Cloacimonadota bacterium
GGACACCATGGCTGATTCGTATCCAATTATCAACCTCACTAATCAATCTACGAGCCTTGGCAACTTCTTCTACCCGACGAATCAATGATCTAACTCGAGCATTTAGATCGCTGGCCTCATTATCAAGTCCGAGATACTCCAGGTTAGGTTTGATCTTGTTCAGCATCAGATGTTTGATTCTCCCACAAGATCAGGGGATTCGGATCTGGGGCTTGTTTGAGTTAGCAATTCTAAAAAATACTTGGATAGTAGTTAGTCTGCCTTCAATCATGTCTCTTTAGTTTCTCACAGCATTTAGCATGGGATACTATACTTCTTGAACCAAGATGGTGAAGCCATACTACGAAATTTGTTTAACCTCTTATGGAAGTAGCATGCACCAAGTCTTCTCTTGCACCCACAGGGGCATTGTTTTTTGTTTGCAATCCTTTTTTTTAAACAAAGGAGGCGAACTGCAGCAATAACTTGAGTTGGATGGTTTAACTTGAGGAGACAAGCATAATCCGCAATTATCCCAGCATAACCATGCGCTAATTCCCCAAACTCAAACTGATCTCTGCCCCTGAGCTTCATTGTTACTGAAAATAGATATGGTTCTAAGCAGTTTATTGCAAATCCTTTAACCGTCGGATCATTATGGATGATAGACAACAATCTTAAAGGTGATCCTAAACAAAGGGTCCCATCGGGATTAACATGATGGTTGCCATCCCTTGGAATTCTCTTTCCTAATTCCCATACAGAGGGTAAATCTTTGGGGAATAAAAAGGGTATTATAACACGAAGTTGGTATGCGTCTTCTACGGTTTCTTGCTTATTAGTTGTAACTAGAAACCAAAATTTACCCTCCAAGATAATGCTATCATCGACGGATGGTTTGATCGACATTAGAGGGTATTCTTCGAGGAACTCCTCTATCAGTTTATTAGTCACATTCCCACTAACCATTCTTCCAGGGTTTTGCTGGTGTATCTGAAATTAAGTGCTCTGTGGGCTTATATTGTTCGTTAGCCAGTTTGCTTATTCTTACTTGTTCATTCAGAATCTGATGGTTGACTACCGTTGAGAACTTTTGCTCAGCAAGAGATGCAATGAAAGATGTGTCATTACTGGCTAACAAGGCCTTGAAATCCATTTTCGCCTGAGACAACCATTGCCAGAAATTAGTCTCCAACCTCAAATGACTGTATTTTGGCATATGCCATTTATCTGCGAAATCTTCACCTGGGTCAACTGGATTAGGAACACGAGGTGTTTGACTTCTAACAAAGTTTTCCACTCTTCCTATGATGTTCATTAGCGCAGTAGCTAAATCTACCTCTCCATTGTATGCATGAGCGGCAAGAGTTGTGATTATGATTGAGATTGGCTTTGAATCTATGTTATCTTGGAACATAACATCACGATGTCTTTTAAGTAACTGAATAACACGTTGTAAGGGAACTTTCCGTTTGTAATATGGAACATTGTTAACTTGAGCTGCCTTCTCTAACAATACGCGTTCTGAGCCTAATTTCATCCTATCAATGAACCAATTTGCATATCCTTCAGGATTACTTACTTTCCATTTAGATGGATATCGATCATCAGTTATAAAGAGCGTTGTTTGTGATACATTTTGAGCAAAAACATCTAACGAACCATACTTAATCATAGAGTCCTTTATTACCTTTTGTATCTCTTGATTTGCTGGAATACTTGGTACAATATCCATGTGAAATTTCAAATCATCCTGATAGGGTATCCTGAAACAACGATGCTTTATTTCTATTTTACCATTTATTCTACGAGCTATACAATACTTATCAAGTTCTGCATAAACAATATCCCGTAATTGCTGTGGAGAGTATCCATCGCTTGTAATACCGCTTCGAAGCTCACAACACAAATCAAGATCATATTCTTCTTTATCATTTAACGGTCTAATTGCCGTTCCAAGATAGAAAGATCCCTGCGAAAATATGTAAGGTTGATTAAGTGCAACTGACGATTCGTCTCTATCAAACCACTCTCCAAGGTTTTTATACCGATTAACAGCTTTCTCATAAACAAAGTCAGGAAGATCAAGTTTATCAATCATCTCTGTCAGAATTACGTTTTGTAATTTGGAATCTATCATGATTCGCCTCCAATTGTTATTGTTTTGATGAATTTCCCATGTTTCCTATTATAATCGTAGATAATCCAAGGCATGTCTGCCTTCGGCATTCTTGCACGTCCCATCTCAACCGATGTTGATACAGCCATAGCTGGAAAAACATTCAAAGCAGTATCAGCACCATGCTTGGATTTGATTTTTATCATCAAATCCCTAATACACATGCGCATCAACGACAATTGTGCCTTCGATCTTATATTATCGTTGCCTATGAATTTGTCGTCAACTGATAGTTCCCATATCGACGCGCTGTCTCCGACAATAGATTTTACACGATCATGTGGAATCTTGTCACTTAGAGATATTACTAAAGCTGGTTGCCCCTCGAAGGTCGATGGGGGGTTGACAATGAACTCAAAGCCATCTGGATATTCTTGCCATTTCCACCCCTTAGGCTCCCTAATTGGTTGATAAACATCAACGTTAATCTTGTCAGTAAACAGTGATCCTAACTTGATCAATAGAGGCATGGGAGCAAGCGAGAAGAGAGAAAAGTGTACATCAGGCGTAGTTTCAATAAGACTTAGGACTTTGTTTTGAAACTCTCTTTTAATATGCCTTGACTCCGTTGCCCAATATTCTTGGTCTTTATCTTCATCGGAGCATTGCATAGAAAGGATTATTGGCATTTCTGAAGCAGGGTATCTCTCTGGAAACATGGCTAAGCGAGCCTCAGTTTTGTGCAACTTTGTGGGAAGTTCTCCGATTTTACCTTCGTAGAAAACCACGTGAGATTTCTTGTTTGTCTCAATTCCTGATACTATAAAGACTCTTTCTTCATGTTCTCGTTTCCATGTCTGGAGTAAACTGACTGGATAACCCTCACCTTTGTTTTGATCGATAGTGTGATGACATTGCTCACAAACCAAGATTAGATTATCTATTTCATTTAAATAGCTATCGTCTGCCTGTGTTAAATCTCTCCCACGTGGTCCCTTCTCAGCGAATGAATAAATGTGAGCAACCTCAGAAAAGTTACCCTGTTCTTGTGTAACAGACGATTTATACAATGCTCTATTACAGCCATTGAACTCACATCGTCCAGCTGCACGTGCCCATAGCTCAATTTCAACCCTTTTCTCAATGTTTCTTGCTATTTTAAGAGTCATACTACCTCCTGTAGCTCAATGCTTCAATCTAGATCACTTAGATTATGGTTTTGATCGACGAAGTGATCATTCGACTTTCAGAATTCCAAAATTAGCAGTCAATGATCACGTGTGCCAATAATAAATCACCCCTCCTTTTAGTCAAGCAAATTATCAAACGTTATCTTACAAATTGCTATAGAGTTAAGTGGTAGTCATGCGTTCAGTGATTAAGGTTATCAGCTAGCCCTATTAATCTCATAGATACTTAAAACCTCAACTACTTACTTAATCCTGGATACCTGAGTCGCAACTGCGGGGTTAACAGCCTATGTTTCATTAGGCGGACAGGTGGATTGTACGCATCGGTATTATAGAAAAATGACATGAGGAAGGTACTGTTCCTCATGTCATATTGGTTACTTATTAAGTGGAAGGTTAAATCCGGTGATTATCGTTGTGATATCAGACGTAATATTATGCTTTAACCCAAACTTGAGCTCAATTCCAATGTTCTTGTTTATCCGATTGTAAACCCCAAGGAGGCCTGAAAAATAGTTTTCTTCCTGCTCTGTTGAGTATTCATAAATTGCATCTACCCAAAATCGTCTCTCTATTATTCCCCAGACACCTCTTAGGGGAACTTGAATGGAGTGAAATGGGTCGCCATCATTTGCGTCGTATCTGTATGAAGGGCTGAGGATTAATTCATAAGAGGTTTGGTTCATCAACGCTGAGATGTCGCCTTGAGCAAAAGTTTGGGATGCAACTCCCCATACCTGAAAGCCGTGCATCTTAGTTGACTTGACCTGCTGATCATGTGACAATCCACTGAAGGCAAATGCTACTTCAAGCTTGGTGGCTTCTGTTTGGTTTAGGAACGTGACCATATCTTGATTGTATGGGCTTGTTTGTTTTAGCTGATCCACCCTTTCATCAACCATCTTGCTGAACTCCTTGTCCCTATAATACCTTGTACGAACAGCTTGTTCAGTCATTGCTTCTTCATATGCTATTTGTGTCACTGCTTCGTCAAACAATTTTGCACTATCATGGAGCGACTCAGCAATAGCCTTGTATGCCTTATACCCTTCCCTGAGAGCTGGGTCTGAGCTGTCCCTAAACCGATATCTTACACCGAAGGCTGCTTTTGTCCCACTATCTCCGTCAGGACTGGTGGCAAAAGATGCATTGAGGCGGTAAAAGAGACGGTTTGCGTCCAATTCTCTTAGGGTTGCATTGGGTTTCAGTAATAGTAGTGGTGTGAATTCAATAGATATCTGGGACGGATATTGAGTGTTGCTTCCTTCATAATGCTGAGCAATTTGGGCAACCAACTCCTGAGCAGACAAGGGAGTCACAGGAACGGGGTTGATCCCCAGAATCGCAAACGCCGGCGATACTGGTACCTGTCGAGGAATAGTTTGAAACTCTATATCTTCGGCAGATAAAGTGCTTGATAGCACTACCAGGATCATTAAGAATAGAAGATGCTTGAGTTTCATTGCTCCTCCAAAGTGGCTCCAGTACCTTCGGAGCGTTCAGTAGTGTTATCGGTAATCGGGGCACTAATGCTTAGGACTCCAATTTGTCTATTGTCTTGCATTACCTCCAGATTGACATTGATTGTCCTGCTATGGGGATATGTTACCCCCTGATAGTTAATTCTGAGCTCAAGTAAAGAGTGATTGACTAGCGGGTTTAATTGCAAATGATACCGTTTTGTCTGGTCACTACTCTTTTGGCTCATCAAATAGTTATTGCCGTTCACTACATTGATGCTATGTTCTACAACAGCAGCACCAGATACTACTCTGAAGATCAGCTCCAGCGCAGAGCCGTTTTTGTTATAAACAATCTTGCACATTGTAATCTCCTTCATAAACAGAGTGGTAAGTGATTGTTGGTCTTCTTATAAGTCTTCTGCGTCTTTACACCTGAGTCTCACATTCTCAAGATAAATCGCAGAATTACATCTACTTGCTATAACCTTGCTATCGATCTTTTATGCCAGACAGTCCACAATAACAGCTATGGTGGCTCCCAGCCCCCTCTAATCCGTGCTGATAGATTCCTGATAACCAATACAGCGATAGGATGTTGATGAGCGCTTCGGACTCGGCTGATACAGGCCAGGTTGATTGGGTATTTAGCGGTGTCGACCACAGCGGGTTTCCAAAGCTCATGGCTAAACTTGGTGCGCCATGCGTAGATCATATCAAACCTTTTTGTGATAGGTACGATATGATCCCATCGACTTCTCTCTCCGCAGCGTCAATCTCGTGATTGAGTTCTCTTGCTATCACGTGTATCAGGTTTTCTCGACTAATGGCACCCTTCACCAGTTCCCTGAAGATTGTGTATCCTGCCGGAGTGAGGACAAGACGCACAATCTCTTCACCTTCCCGATACACGTAGTAGTATACGGGATGATATTCTACAGCTCCCAAAGCGATTATGGAGTTCAAATTTACTTGTGAGATGAATACATCGCCATTGAGTAACTTGATCTTATCTGATGGTTCTGGGGGCAGAGGTATATCCAGAGCCTCGACAATCTCTGAGTAGCGAATGAGTGATTGGATTGCTAACCCCTCTGGTTTGGATTCCCACTTTTGCACAATGGCTTGATTGATCAGGCAATGAGCTTCATTAATAGAAGGATTGCCGAATAGGGCTGCAGAGACTTCCCGATTCAGTCTTATCCAATGATACATGTTGAACAATAACTCTTCTGTGATCGTAGAAAGATATTTGAACAGAAGCCTGTGTTTATAGACATAAGTTTGCATGAACCCGATTACTTTCTCCAGATATATATAGTTCTCATATCTGTATTTCGTTTTGAAGACAAAGAATGAGGGCAAGTATTCCCTATGCGTATATATGAGAGACTGGATACTCTCCGGGTAGGTCTCTGCAAAGGCATTCATCGTGGAGAAGTCTATCCTGTCGCGGTATTGATCAAACATATCGCTTCCGATAAAAGGCTTCAGCAGATGAAGTTGCACGATGACATTGGAGAATTCATCATCGAGAAATATCTGTTCTATGAAACGCAGGTTTTCGCGCAGATCGGTTTCATCCTCAATGGGGAAACCGTAGATAAAGGAGATAATGACTGATGCTTTGGTCTTTAGTACCGCTGGTAAGGAGTGTTTGATTTGCTCTGGAGTCAGTCCTTTTTTGATGAAGCTGAGTATCTTGCTGGAGACTGATTCTATCCCCAAAAAGAGTGAGCCGATATTGGATCTTTGAAAGAGCTCAATAGTCTCACTATCCATGGAGTCCAAGCGAAGTGAGCATCCCCACTTGATCTCCGGATGATTCTTGTTCATGTATTCTATCACTGATCTGGCATAGTCTTTATTGAGCATGAACATATCATGCACAAATTCTATGGCTGAAATGCCGGTCTGTTGTACCAGCGTATCGATGGCGTTTTGTACATGCGTCCTGGGGAAATTTAGGTGAGTACGTTTGTAATATCTAGAGGTAGAGCAAAAGAGACAAGAGTATGGGCATCCTCTGCCGGTTTCCAGGGGAAACACGTTTATCTCGCAATCCTTCAGGTATTGGATGCTCTCCTGGCTTAACAGTGCCAAGGATTTCAGGGGTACGCGCCCGTCTGCTTGATAGATCTTCTGAACTTCAGTCTTGCCGGCAAGAAGGTCATGGACAAACTGTCTGAAAGTGTTCTCTGCTTCGTGGATGAAGATCGAATCAAACAGGCCGGATTCCAGCAGGAAATCTGGATCAATGGAGGTTACGCCTGGCCCGCCGATGATCAGCAAGATGTCTGGCAGAGCATTCTTGAGGTAATCTGCCAGGGCCAGGATCAAAGGCATGTTCATGCAATTGCTGGAAAAGCCAACACAATCAGGATCTTCGGAGACAATAATATCGTACAAATCCCGGATTAGATCTGCATCGTGCCAGGAATCCCAGATCTTCCGATTGAGATCCAGAACAAGAATTTCGACAGATGCCCCTGCTGTACCAAGGTTGTTTATCAAGCTAAATATCCCGGGTGGATATCCAGTCTCGGGAGCAGATTCACTACCATCGGGGAGGCACATGGGAGGGATCAAAATGATTTTGGGCATCGAATCTCCTTCTTAATGAGGCTCTGATCCGCCGGGCTGAACCTTTGTCACTAGTTCTCTATATTCATCATTGGAACCTAATAGGTCTACGTGAGACCCTTCCAAGACCATTCCAGTGCGATCGATGAATAGTATTCGGTCTGCTATGTTGATTCCAGTTTCTACGTCGTGACTGATGTATATTATCAATTTGCCCTGATCCCTGAGAGCTTTGATATCGGAAACTATGAGGTTTCTGTTTACCAAGTCCTGGGCAGAGCTAATTTCATCAAAGACGTAGATATCAGATTTTCTGAGGATGGAACGGATGAAGGCGATTCTCTGCTTTTCGCCAATGGATATATTCGATCCCTTTTCGTTGATTTGCTTGTTTCCATCCCTGTCTATATTGAACCGCTGTAAAAGCTTTGCCAGGCGATCAGGATCGAGGGCTGAGATAAATTTTCGGATGTTATCTATAATAGAGCCACAAAACATGAATGGCTCTTGATTGACAGAAGTGACAGCATCCCTCAAGCCTTTCAAATCCAGCTCTTTTATATCCATATCGTTTAATCTGATTTCCCCCGTATAATCGCGATGCAACAGGGATAGCAATCCAATAAATAGTGTGGTTTTTCCGATACCGCTACGGCCGACTACAGAGTAGATATTTGCACGATCAAGAGTGAAAGTGGCATTTGATACTATCCGACGATTCTTGTAGCTAAAGGATACTCCTTGGAAGCTCAAACTCTCAATCGGGCTGGGGATCGATAGCCTGCCACTTTCCTCGTGAACCAGGCCTTTCAGTTCCATAACCCTGTCTATATAGAGTTTATCCGCAGCATAGTTTATACTGAGGCTGATAAAGCTCTCCACGGATGTTAAAAAACGGGTATATAGGTAATTTACCAGGATAAAGTCACCTATAGTCATCAGACCTTTTGATATACGAAAACCCAAAATCAGTAGTATGGCTGCCAGAGTAAACACTTGTATGGTCTGGTTGATTATCGACATCAAGTTTCCCACTAAATGCGCTTTGATGGTAGTGTTTTTCTGCTCTGTAAAGATCCCCTTTTTATTCAAATGATCTTCGGATTCATAGGCAAATAGCTTGATGGTTTCAATCCCATTCAGGGATTCGACGAGGGCATTTGAAGTTCTGTCTGATATATCGATAATCTGTTTATTTAACCTTTCTATCTTTTGGGAAATCTTGAATACGTTGAGGATGATCAATAATGATGCGATTACGCACACCAGAGCCACAGTATGATCAATCCATAGCAAAATCACAAATGAGGTGACCAGGACAATGAGGTCATATACTCCAGGCAGAATGCTTTGTGTGAGAATCATGCGGACATTTGCAGAATCCTGAAAAATCCTATTTATCCAATGACCAATCCCCTGTTCCTGAATAAGCTTTAAGGGGGCTCTCATAACCCGATCGTAGAGGGTTATCAGCGAATCAGCAAAGACAGTTTCCTGTAACCTGGAGATCAGGTACCGATACCCAGAGCTGACGATAAAAGACACAATGCCCAACACAGAAAACAGAACGATATTGCGAAGCAGAATATCGAGGCGTTTTCCCAAGATCACATGGTCGATGATGTATTTGGTATAAAATGGAAACAGATAGGACACTCCCAGATTTACCATCATGACTATGATAACCATCAGGAGCGGCTTTTTATAGGATCGTACAATGTACCAATATTTGCGCATCTTTACTCCATAATTACGTACGCCCAGTAGAGCTTACTTATTTGTGTGTTATTTTGGGTTGGTGTTGTGCCACACGTTTGCCCATATCTTATCGTAGAGCCCACGCGGTCTGTTTGGATTTCCGATCTTGTCTTTTTCTATTGATTTTACCAATAGATTCATTATGTTGGGGCCTTGATTTGTTCTTGTTTCCATACATCCTCCACACTCAAACCGGGCGTACTTATGTTGCGCTTGATGTAATCGAATATCGTAGAAAATAACATTCTATATGCTTCACAGTAGAAATAGTGAGGCTGCATGTCATTGTGTTTTATGGTTCTTTCATAGATGCACGCTCCGAAACACAGATTGTAGTAGCAGCAAGCTTTGCATTTATCAGACACGAAGACCTTCTTTTTAATCTCAATCTCTTTGGACAAGATTTGATGCCTCGAATCGGATACATTCCCCAGCCGGAATTCATCCCTTTTGATACTGGGGCATACGTATATGTCGCCATCTGGATAAATAGTATATGTGTATCCCAAGCATGTGTTTGAAAACTTACAGATATTATCTGTACACCCCATCATGTTTTTCATGGGGTAAAAGAAATTGCTTATGATCAAATCTGGATTATCCATAGAAGTCCACTCATGGAATAAACCTACCAAAAATTCTCCATACTCAAGGGGGCTGATTGTATATTCAAAGGAACTGAATAAGAGGTCAGTAACGCAGGGGTTTACAGCGAATCTTTCTATATGGTTATCTATTAAAAAAGATATCAGTTCCTTATGTTTACCCAATAACGCCTTTGTTACCACAGACAGGATTCCAAACTGGATATCGTTTTCCCGAAGCATTCTCAGATTTGCCATGATCTTATCAAAAACTGATATGCCATCCAGATCAAATCTGTTTATGTCATTTATCTGCCTTGGTCCATCCAAGCTTATACCAAACGAAAAATGCGCGTTAATGGCCAAGTCTACATAGTTTTCATTCAACAGAACTCCGTTTGTCTGAATGGAATTATCAATATAGAAGTCCGGAAAGATTTTTTTCTGTAAGCGATAGCAGGATTTAAAGAACTCGTGCCCCATGAGCAAAGGCTCGCCCCCATGGTATGAAAAATGGATGTATTGATCTCTTTCTGCATTGATTTCTTTGATTAAGACCAGAGCTTTTTCCACTGTGCTGAGGCTCATCATCGGGTTTGTATCACTGAAGTTATCAGTGTCTTCACCTCGAACATAGCAGTACCGGCATCGCAGATTGCACGCATCTCCTGTGGAGATAATTACCGACAGGCTTTTATCCATAGTTGGATTTGGGTCTCGTTCACAGTTTTGCTACGTATAGGCTTCCGTTGAATTCGATAAAAATATAGATGCCATAGGGGTCATAGTACACAATTTTGATTTGCGGGTCTTGCAAGGATCCAACATATTCTGGTAGCGTATCGGGATTGATGGAGGTGTAGTCCACTCCCGCGCAGATAAGATTGATTGAGATGAGTATAAGAGCTAAGATAACTATCATCTTCTTCATTTTGGTCACTCCTGTTAAATGTGTTGCTATAATAGAGTGTCCAAAATAAGGAAAGTGCGATGCTAGAATCGAATATTTATGATTCCAGGAGTGAAATTATTTTCTCATAACTCCAGATAGATCTGCCTATCTCTTTGGGAATATGTGTCTTAGCTGGTATGGGATGTACTCCAACAATTTCATTGCGTTTACAACTCTCGATCTTTATGCTATTCTTATCGTTCACGGAGAGAATCATCGTTGCGACTATAGGTCTGTTTTCTGGCGTCAAGTGAAAGATATGGAACCGGAAACGTCCATTTCCGATTATCGAAACTCCCCAATCATCAATCCTTGAGATACCCTGCATTAGATCATCAATCTCTTGATTGCCCTTTCGATTACTCCGCTTTGGATCCTTTTCTGGGGCTGAACCTATCGACTGTATCATTCTGATAAACTTCTGGATTGCCAGGTATTGATGATAGTTCAAAATATCTCTTCCAGTTTCCCATCCCAAAGCCAGAAGAATCCGGGAGCGTAGATTTCGAATGACCCTAGCTTTTCTTTTTTGAGCCACTTTGTAGCTTACATTGAGATGAGCAGCATAAGAACTGGTGTTACTGAAGGCCAGCACAGTCTCATACTCTGCGTATTCCGGGCTCGACAGCACATCCTGAGTTTGGTTCTGATTCAAGCCTTCCAATGAAAGAGGTTCATCAGTCCATAATATACTCTGGATCAGGGCATACTCCATGCTGAGAGATTTGAGTAGTTCCTGCTCTTTGTTTTTGTTTTGGTAGTGTTTACAGAGCATGTTGTGGGTCACTTGTTTGAGCCATAAACAGACATCTTTGATTACGCCCTTCGCTTTTAGGAGCTCGTGGATTGCTTCCTGGGAAACATCGAGTGATAGCTCCGGATCGTGAGTTTTGGAAAGTGAATAGCCGTAGGATGACTTCTGAAGGTACTCAAATACATCTTCCACTGCTTTGTTGTACAATGAAAGCACATACTCTGGAGTTGGGGTTGGAATGGTGCTCGCTATGGAGTCTTTTAGAATTCTGATGATGATGGTATTGGCAATATCGTCTGAGAGTCTCAAGTTCTGAAAATCAAAAGAACACCTCTTTTCGATTACATCAATTATCTCGTTATAGAGCTTTCTGTCAACATCGCTTGCGTATGGAGCTTTCATAAAGTTACCTCTTCTCAGAATTCTCAAGGTTCAGGAATTCCATCTGAAAGACTATTGCTCATGTCTTTATAAGAAACAGGCCAGTGTGTTATTTCCTTCTTTTGACTTCAGGCGCTTTCAAGCCCACGCTTAGGGAATCCGGCACAGTCTTGGAATAAGGCCTCTTAGCGATACCCCGATAAAGCGCCCCCCTGCAGCATTGCTGAAGGGGGGATGCAAGTACGAGTTGAGGACAAAGAATTTGACCTCATCTCCTTATGTCAAAGACTGAATCTGCTGCTGCAGGAGATCGACCTTGGTCTTTACCTCTGTATGTTTGGCGCGTTCTTTTTCGACTACTTCGGGCTTGGCATTGGCGATAAAGTTCTGGTTTGAAAGCTTATTATGGATGCTATTCAGTTCTTTCTCCAGTTTTTCAAGCTGTTTTCCCAGGCGTTCTTTTTCTGCTGCCAGATCGATCAGCCCGGTAAGGGGGATGAAAATCTCGATATTACGTACCACTCCGGCGATGGAGGGTTCCGGCTTGGCGATATCGGTGCCGACTGTCATGGAGGTCACCTTGGCAAGCTTGCGGAAATAGGCCTCATAATCCGTAAATAGAGCGCTTTGGGTGGCATCAGCCAGGCGAACATAGAGACTGATCTCGGTAGCTGGCTTGAGATCCACCTCTATGCGGAGGTTTCGGACTGTGGTGATCGCTTCTTGCATCAGCTTCATCTCGTCTGCGATATTGGGGTCGATCAGGCTATGATCTGCAGTGGGATAGGCTGCTATGATCAGCGCTGATTCCGGCATGGGATACTCGCTCTTGATAGCCTGCCAGATCTCTTCTGTGATAAAGGGCATGATGGGGTGCAGGAGCCGCATACAGCTCTGCATCAGATCCAGGAGGATGTATTTGACGGTGCGCTTTTTGGCTTCGTCTTCGCCGTAGAGCCTATCCTTGGAGAGCTCAATATACCAGGAGCAAAATTCGTCCCAGATGAACTGGAAGAGGCATTGGGCTGCATCATTGAGGCGCAGGTTCTGGTAGTGATCGTGAGTCTGGGCTATCACTTCTTGCAGACGGGAATAGATCCATTTGTCCACGAGTTCATACTGCCTCTCCTGCTCTGATGGCAGACCCTGGATATTTTCTGCACTCATCATAATAAAGCGGAAGGCATTCCAGATCTTGTTGGCAAAATTGCGTCCGGTATCCAGCATGGCGTCCGAATAGAAGACATCCGCGCCTTTGGGGGTACTGAAGATCATGGAAAAGCGCAGGGCATCAGCGCCAAACTGATCGATGATATCGATCGGATTGGGCGAATTACCGAGGGATTTACTCATTTTACGGCCGATCTCGTCTCTTACTGTGCCGTGCAGGAGTACGGTATCGAAGGGGATCATGTTCTTGAATTTGAGCGTGGACATGATCATCCGGGCTACCCAGAGATAGATGATCTCTGGAGCTGTAATCAGGACGTTTGTAGGCAGGAAGTAGGCCAGATCTTCCGTTTCGTCCGGCCAGCCCATTGTACTGAAGGGCCAGAGCCAGGAGGAGAACCAGGTATCGAGCACGTCTTCATCCTGCCTGAAGGTAGCAGAGCCGCATTTGGGGCAGGAGGTTGGGGCTTCTTTGGCTACGATCATGTGTTGGCAAGCTTCGCAATAATAGGCCGGGATGCGGTGTCCCCACCAGATCTGACGGCTGATGCACCAATCCCTGATGTTATTCATCCAGTGCATATAAACCTTGGTCCAGCGTTCGGGCTGGAACTTCACTTCGCCGCTTTCAACCACGGCAATAGCTTGCTCTGCCAGGGGTTTCATCTTCACAAACCATTGGTCGGAGAGATAGGGCTCGATCACGGTGTCGCAGCGGTAGCAATGGCCTACGGCGTGTTCATGAGTGTCGATCTTCTCCAACAATCCCTTCTCCGCAAGCAGACTCAGCACCTTTTCGCGGCAGGCATAGCGATCCAGACCGCTAAAATCAGCACCGGACGCCTCGTTCATGATGCCGTGTTCGTCCATTACCAATAGCTGGGGCAGGTCGTGCCTTCTACCGATCTCAAAGTCGTTGGGATCGTGAGCCGGGGTCACCTTTACACAGCCGGTGCCAAATTCGGATTCTACATACTCATCGGCGATGATGGGGATGGTGCGTTCCGTGAGGGGGAGCAGGATTTGCTTGCCGATCAGGTGTTTGAACCGCTCATCTTTGGGGTTCACAGCTACGGCAGTATCGCCCAGCATGGTTTCCGGTCTGGTGGTGGCAACTGTCACGCTGCCGCTGCCATCGGCCAGGGGATAGCGGATATGCCAGAGCTTACCGCTTTCATCGGAGTGTTCCACTTCGTCATTGGCCAGGGCGGTAACGCAGCGTGGGCACCAGTTTATGATATATTTTCCCTTGTAGATCAGTCCCTGCTCGTAGAGGGAAACAAATACTTCTTTGACGGCGCGGGAGAGCATTTCGTCCATGGTAAAACGTTGCCTGCTCCAGTCGCAAGAAGCGCCCAGGAGCTTGAGCTGTTCGATGATGATGTTACCCTTTTCGTGTTTCCAATCCCAGATCAGCTCGATCAGGCGTTCGCGACCCACCTGGTGGCGGGTTTGGCCTTTTTTGGCGAGGTCTTTTTCCACCATGTTCTGGGTGGCAATGCCGGCATGATCGACTCCGGGGAGCCAGAGAGTGGGCTCACCCAGCATGCGGTGAAAACGTACTACGACATCTTGGAGGGTGTTGTTTAAGACGTGACCCATATGCAGGATGCCGGTCACGTTTGGTGGGGGGATCAGGATAGTGAAGGGCTTTTTGGCGGGGTCTTTGATGGGGGTGAAAAAGCCGCCCTCTTCCCAGTATTGGTACCACTTCTTCTCGATGCCTTTGGGCTCGTAGGTTTTGTTGATTTCCATTGTTCTTCCTCTCTGTCTTTTAGTACGTTAGTTCATTTTGTGCCAATTTTGGGATGTGGAGAGTGACGTCAATAACAAATAAAGAAAGACCCTGGCATAATCGGGGTAGAGCTGGGTAGCTGTCGCCGTATCGCAGCATTCCGATGCTACGATTATTTTGAATAGAACACGGATCCCCAGGATCGCCAGGATCAGCGGGATCTTTTTTTTAGTT
>CAZZCS010000063.1:0-14591 GCA_964652645.1 uncultured Candidatus Cloacimonadota bacterium
GTCTTGATCCCAAGCCAGCACAACGACCGGCTGAAGAGCTTGTGTTACAACACAGCTATGAGACCCCCGATATTGTGATATTTTCGATAATTTGGGATTGGGGTGGGGACGTCTCATCGCCACAAAACAAGGGATCTGTTGAACTTATAGTAGCACTGGCTCATCAACCGCGATTAACCCAAACCCCAGTGCCCATTTTCCTGCTGGAAAGATAGTAAGTGCTGTGCCCAGCCCTCGGTAGAAATTCTTGCCTGAAGCTCCGGGGCATCAGCACAAAGCAACTCCCGGTAAACCTGATATTGAATGGAAACATCGCCCTGCAGCAACCAATCTAGCAGGATTGGATCCAATGCCTTTTGTTTCATGTGGCAACCTCCACTGTAGCCTTGTCTATGGTTACGAGACAATGGCTCATCCGTAGCCTCCTCTTAGATCAATAGGACACATTGCATTACACATGGATTGTGGTCAAGGTAATAATGATGAAGCCTTTACTCGCATTTTTCTTGACAGAAAGAAGCCACATAGAGAAATTGCGCTACACTACAGAGTGGGTGATTAGCTCAGTTGGTTAGAGCGCTACGTTGACATCGTAGAGGTCACTGGTTCGAATCCAGTATCTCCCACCATTTTTCTAAGCAGCAATTTCGGGGTGATTAGCTCAGTTGGTTAGAGCGCTACGTTCACATCGTAGAGGTCACTGGTTCGAATCCAGTATCACCCACCATTCTTCCCAAGCTTTCAAAGGCACAGGCCTGAGCACTTCTCTCTTATCTTCCCAAAGGCTCACACTCCGTATATTCAAGGGTCTATCGTGGTTTATCTCTATCTAATGAGCGCTATCTTTCCGCGTTTTTGGTTTCCATCCATATCGATCACGTAGAAATACACGCCCGAAGACACCTTTCTGCCGTCGTTGTTGACCAGGTTCCAGCGCCAGGTAATCTTGTTTGTATCGGGATTGAAGGGTCCGATCGCGCTCTGATATACGATCTGTCCTGCACTGTTGAAGATATGGATGTGGCCTGTCTTGCCTGCCGGGAAATTCAGAAAGGCAATACTTTCGTTTTGAGACGCCCTTACTGGATTGGGATATGTGACCACATTATTCAGGTTTTTAATATCCTGGGTGATCACTCTGGCGATGTTGTTCTGTGGTGATATCCTGTTGCCAGCAAGATCGGAAACGTTTTCTATGATGATGAAATAGGGTTGATTGGAGGTTTTTACACTATGGTTGAGCGTCAGGACTACCCTGTCCTGGTCTGCTGTCACACTAATGAGCGAGTTATCCTGGTCGTTGGAGGGACTTTGGAGCGTATAATTTGACAGGATTGCTGCAGAAGTACTGTGCAGTTCCTCGCTAAATATAATTTCCACACTGCGTCTATCACTTCTTACATGGGCAGAGACCACAGCGGGAGGCTCCACATCGGGAGTATAGACAAAGCTATACTGCAGGCTGTCTGATACTACCCCTGTAGCGCCCGTCATGTTTCGCAGATAAAGGGTAAAGGGACTAGCTGCCTCCAGAAATCCTGTTCTAAAACGCAGCTGGAAGGCGTGTTGGTTCATGACATGGTTCACGGAGTAGGGATACCCCATCTCGTTATCGACATAAAACAGCCCAGGATTCAGGTTTGAGGCTGGCATCTGCTGGTCAAAGAACACTCTGAGCTCTGTGCTCGTCACCATCTCGATGGAGGTCACAAGCGGTTTGGAGAGCGGGGTCACAGTCTGCCACAAGCTGGGCAGGCTCTGGCTCTGGGGATAGGAATGATCCGTGGCAACAATCGCATAGCGATACTGATGGCCTGGCAGCAGGCTAGTGTCTGTAAAGCTCTGGGAAGTCAGATTATCAAATACGATCTGGTTGTCTGCTTCATCTTTGCGATACAGAGTGTAATGATCTGCTCCACTATCAATCCAGGAGAGGGCTACTTCAGAAGCACCGATCGGTCTGGCTATAAAATTCGCAGGGGTCGGAGGCCCGGCATAGGGTTGATCCATTGTCCACTCCACTGCCATTTCTGTATCGTCTCCCGCCTTTACGTTGGTCATGAAATGGGCTGTATTGGAAGCATCGCGCCAGGCAGTGATCTGATAGGTGCGATAGCTCTGGCCATAGAACTTGGGGACAAACTTGCCATTTTCATAGCTGAGGACATAGAGGTTTGGGGATAGGGCCAGGATGATTTCATCTTTGCCGTCATTATCCAGATCATAGGCATAGATGGCATTCTGCGATATGATGTCGTTGAACATGATTGAACCCATGCTGGCGTAGGAGTCATTACCTGTATTTTTGAAGCCTTCAAAGAACCAGAAGTTCATATCAGGATTGAGGATATCGCGATAGTAGCCACCCACCATAAAGTCCTGCCTGCCATTGCCGTCAAAATCCCCGGCACACATGTAATAGGCGTTTCCCACCGGCAAACGGTGGTTCCAGACCATGCTATGGGAGTTGTTGTTGTAAATCTCAAAGATCATGATATCGCCATCGGTATCGGCTGTGAGAATATCCGGGAAGGGGTCGTTGTCAAAATTCTCGACGATTATCGAGGGGACAAAGGTGTTTCTCTGGGAGGTAGGAGTCGTGTTGTAGAGTGTATTTCTGGCGCTAAGCGGTCCTGAGCCGCTGCGGGCATAGGCTTGTACGACGCGGGCTGCAGGGAGATTTTTTACCAGAAGGATGTCTTTGGTTCCATCCCCGCTATAGTCGGCTATTACTCCTCCTGAGATACTCGTCTCGCTCCAGATCAGAGTATCTGGATAGACCGAGCCTGGCTTGGTATCCATCAATCTGGCTGTATCACCAGAAAGATAGAGCAGCTCCTGTCCATAGGAGTTTGTGTTACCAATATCCAGAGGCCAGAAGTTTTCGTGAAAATTGTGGGTCTGTGTGTGCCCTGTAGGGCTGGGTTCCATCACGGTCACATTCCCATATCCACTGGTGGGAAGGGCCATGGAGATATACTCCCTGAATCCGTTGGCATTGAAATCGTGAGTCTTGCCCAGAGGGACATTGGCATCGCCAACAGGGTTGCTGATGAAGCCATGGGAAGGGATCAGCTCATAAGCAATGGACATAAAATTCTGGAACAGCGGAGTTTGCATCGGAAGATTGCTGATGTTGTAAGCATTGATCTGGATATCGATCGACCCTTCTGGCAGACTGGTCGGCAAAGCCCACACCTGCAAGCTATCCATCAGAGCTGAATGAACTGTATGATTGGTGCCGTCGGAGGCAGTGATGGTGAGGCGACTGCGAACTGGCTCGCTGAACTTGGCCGAGATGTAGTAGCGCAGGTTCTGTTTATCGAAACGATGGAAGCCATACAGGGATTGCTGGATCAATTGGGGAGCGCTATGATCGTAACGCACCGTATGATAAGTGTGATACTTATTACCCAGTCCGTTTTCATAAATAATCCGGATCTGGTATAGGCCTTCAGATAGTCCAGGCAGGATTGAGAAATGGGCTATTACTCCATTTTGAACAGGGGAGTAATAGAACTGGGGCTGGTTTGTATGGTTGCTTACATCGTACCAATCCAAAGTCGAAGGTACCGTTTTATCTGTGTACATCACAGAGTAGCGGAAGAAATCCTCCCCATACACGGTTCCGATCAGATCAAAACTATCGGTAACCCCCAGTTGATCATAGGGATATGTGATCTCTACGATGGGCGGATTGATGCTGTCCAGAAGCTTGAATGTATTGAGTAACCCGTGCCCATACTGGATATCAAAGCCAGGAGCTCCCAAATCGTCTGTAGAATTTAACAGCCGGGAACGTACCTCCTGGGGGCTAAGGCCCGGTTGCAGGGAGAGCAAGAGCGCAATACTGCCTGTAACATAGGGAGCAGACATGGAGGTCCCACTCATCTCGGTATAAAGCTCGTTTTCCTCAAGTTTGTAGGTACTGAGGATCTGCTCACCCGGTGCTACGAGATCGAGATCCACCCCATAGCTGGAGAATCCGGCCAGGTTCTTAAATCTATTCACTGCCCCCACCGAGATCACAGTGGAAAGCTTGGCAGGATAGCTCAGATTGGGGCCGGGGTCATTCCCAGCAGAAGCCACCAGGATCACGCCCTTATCATAGGCATACTGGCAGGCGTCGGCGATGATCGGCGAGTAATTTGGATCTCCCCAGCTCATATTGACTACGTGGCAGCCGTTATCAGCAGCGTAGATAATAGCAGCAGCAGCGTCATCATCCTGAAGATAACCGCTGCCCTGAGAAGTCCTGAACCCAGCTCTGAGCGGCATAAGCCTTACATTCCAGGCCACTCCGGCTATACCGATCCCATTATTCCCAACTGCTCCCACAATCCCAGCGACGTGGGTTCCATGAAAGTTCTCATCAGTTGCATCGTTATCCGGCACCAGGTAATCTCCCAATGCGATGTCGGCCATTTCAGGGGCATCGACAAAGTCCCAGCCGCACCAATCGTCTATGTATCCGTTTCCATCGGTATCGGTTCCATCGATCACTTCGTTTGGATTGATGTAGAGATTTGCCTGCAAGTCTGGGTGTTCACGCAGAATCCCGGAATCTATGATTCCTACTACTACGAGCGCAGAGCCAGTACTGAAATTCCAGGCCTGGGGGATGGAACTCAGATGATGGAGTTGCTGCGGGAAGAGAGGGTCATTGGGATTCAGGTGCATTTTATTCAATCGATTGGGCTGGAAATACTCGATTCCCTCAAATCTGTATTGCTCGGTGCTCAGTTCCTGCCAATCAGCTTCTTCTTCGAGATCTACCAGAAAGTATCTGTCGTTGTGCATTCCTGTGATAGGTCGCATATTCTGTGCTGAAAACCTATCCAGAAAGCTGTCGAAGGCGCTGAGCCCTGTGCGATCTGATCGGATCGAGATTGGGGCTCTGGTCTTGAAGATCATTTGGCGGGGAGTCACTTCCCCTGCATATATCAGGCTGCTAAAAAGACATAGGGCCAGGAAAAGGTACGCTTTTGTACTGTGAAGAAAGCTGTTTGTTCTGTTACTGAGACCAATTGTCATAATAATCCCTTAGAAGTTGTAACTGATTCCAAATGAGTGGACATCATCAATCTGGCTGGAATAGGAGGCCCAGCCGTAGTCTATATCAAAGCCTTTCACTCTGATTCCTATTCCTGCTGTAAGATCTTCGGCGGCATAGTTCAATTTGTAACCCGCCCGAATGCTGAAGATTTCGTAGATCTGCAATTGGGTAAACACTGCCCCTTTGATGTCTTCATCGCTGGCTTTGATAGCCACAGCTCCTAGATCAAGCCTGGTGCCGTCGAAATCGAAGCCTTTTACCAATTCCGTCTCGAAAGTGATAGGCAGATCTATCCGCTCCGCATTCATCTTTGAGGTATAGCCCAGATTGCGCAGGGCAAATTGCATCCTGGTATCTGCGATGGGAGGGAGATAGGTGAACCCAAGATCGGCATTGACCCCATAGGCAGAGGCGGTGTTCAGCCTCTCATAGAGTACGCCCAGGTTTAGACCGGCATAGCTGCTGGGGCTGGTACGAACACTATAATTTACCATCATGTTCATGTCCAGAGGGTTGTAGTAGCCAATCAGGTTACCTGCATCGTCGCGGTTTTCCAAATCGCCATAATCCAGAGTGCGCAAGAGCAGTCCAAAATGGGACTTACGATCCGATGTTGAATAAGACAGGTTTGTAAAACGGGTATCGGCAAACCAGAGGGTGTGCGAGGCAGAAACGGTCTGATGGCTATACCAGGTCTGGGATGCTGGTTGGATCACAAAGGAAGCCGGGTTCGAGGCTATGCTACCCCTGCCTCCCAGTGAGAGGCTGACAGGGTTCACGGGGTTTTGCAAAAACTTGAAGCCATATTGGCCGGCGTTATCATGAACTTCACAAAAAGCTGCAAGGCTGATTGTCAGGACTATGAGGGTTGTAATTAATCTTTTCATCTTGTCTTCCATTGGCTATTTCTCAACGCCAAACTTAATGGTTTTAGCTTCGTTATTTGCCATGATTATGGCAACATATATTCCGCTGGATAGCTTGCTCCAGGGGATATCGATACTGTTCCTGTTTCTCAAATAGGCTTTGGCCTTGCTCCTCTGAGTATAGATCAGAGTTCCACTGATATCAAAGATCTTGAAATCCACTTCTGTATCCCGGTTTGTCATCACATTGAGGGTGAGATTCTGGTCGTAGATGGATTTGAGAGGATTGGGGTAGATGTACACTTCGTTGGGCACAAAGATGGAGCCGGTGGCATATTGATTAGCCCAGGTTGGGAGGCCACGAGAGGCCTTGCGCCCAAGATTTCCATATTCGGTGTACCACTGCATGTCCTGATCTTCGAGCCTGGCACCAGGCAGCAGGGTTCGATAGATTCGTCCGTTATCGGCAGCACTATAGGCATAAACCAATCCATCTGTAGCTTTGCCGATCAAGGGCAAACTGCGGCTCCGATTGGCATAAGAGACCGGGAATCCACTCTTGGGGCGGAAGTTATCTTCCCAGATCGCCAGGCGGTTGCGGGAGAAATTGCCTATGTACTCCGTCTTCCCATCTCCATCAAGATCAAAAGCGAGAACTCCGGAAGCCACTCCCAGGCTGTCGGCAAAGTTTAGCGACAGATTATCCGGGGTGAGGGCTTGCGCGTTGTAATCCAGCGCAACAAAGGAGTTTTCTCCACCGATCAGGATGTCCAGGTAGCTGTTTCTATCCACATCATGAAGGCTCATGGGGGCATTTGAATTTAGATTGTGCACATAAGGGAAGGGGGACAGCAATTTATACTCCTGTCCTACCGAATCAAAGCTATATACATACACAGAGTTTGGTGTCTGGACGATCAAATCGGCTACCAGACCCTGAGTGAGAGGAGCCATTGCAATCGAGACAACGGTGGAATCTGGAGGCATGGTAAGATTGAACCGCTTCCCCCCTACGACATCACCCAGAAATTTGGACGTAAGCACATATCCTGAGATGTCACTGTGGGAAAGAGCATAGATCTGGTTATAATCGTTGTGGATAAGGTTTGAGACGATTGGCCCTTCCACCAGGATATCAGGCAGGATCGGCCAGTCTGTCTTGGCAACAAACTTGATGACTCCGTATCCTCCCACAGCATTCAAAGGACATGCAATGTAGTTACCTGCTCCAAGATCGGTTGAGGTATCCACCGGATGCGAAGCCCAGATGTGGCCAGGAAAGTTTTGCATCAGGGTAAGCCCATTCATATCCAGCCTGTGAAGCCTGGCTATATTGCCCAGTTGGGTGGGGATATAGATGGCATCTCCATCCCACATATAAAGAGCAGCCATAGGATCGTGCATGATGGGGAATCCGTCCATAATCAGGTCATCTTTCCATAGCACCAGCTTGCCATCCGGAAGGGGATGGAAGATCTCCATGCTTTGGTCTTTATCAAAGTCCAGCATGGCCGCAGGGATGTTGCATTCGCCTTCATAGTCGGCATTGAGGCTGTTTTGGAAGCGCACAGAGAAGCTCATCTGATTTGCCGAGGGGCCAATATCGTAAATCTCCACCGATACCCCGCCATAATAGCTTTCTGCAGAGGGGAGACTGAGCATATCGTTGTAAAGCTGGTTGCCAAAGTAGTCATTATTCCCCTGGCGGAATGAATCGTAGGGGCTTCCGTACTTGTAGAGATCGATCACAGCAGTATCCAAATGCTGGATACCATCTGCTTCTTCAAGATCAATACCCTTGTGCGCGGCATTGCCGTTGATCCGGTTTTTATCAAAATTGGGAGTAAAATTCGCATCGATAATATTCTCATCGATATGCCAGATCAACAATCCGGAGCCATCAACGGGAGAGGCGTATCCAGGGGGTATTGGTCCGCCCAGACCGGGAAGAAAGAAATCCCACTCGCTTCCGAGGTAGCGGTTTGTCATGAAATTGAAATACGGCAGTTCCGGGTAATTCTCGTAGTACTCCTGTTCTCCCTCTGGCAGGAGCTTGAAGCTATAGCTGGGCTGCCCATTGTAGGGATTGAGGCTGCCATCAGGGTTTTGCTGTCGGTTCTCGATCAAGAAATACTCTTTGTCCGAGATTGGCACTTTATAGAGCCTCTGGGCAGTAGGGCTGTGATCCAGAAAATAGTCCACCAGCACATCCTGAGTGTCTTCAGTGATGGTTATCACATCTTCCCAGCCCAGATACATTCTACACCATGCGCTCACCTGTGCCGGGACATAGCCATTGGCACCCCAGACACCTGTACCCATCAAGCCCCAGTGACCTATACCCTGGGATGACCCATTGGAAGAGTCGTTATCGAAAAGGGTCGGCAGACCCAGGACATGACCAAAGTGATGTGCCAATACTCCAAAGAGGCTAAAGAGATATGCTTCCGCATTTTCTTCACCTTCACCCGGGAAATAGTCCTGATACTGGCTTTCGGGGACGATCACAACGTTCGTCAGAAAGGCTCCATCAGCTGTGGGATACCCCTGATAGGCATCGTTGTCCACGTCAAAATAGTTCTGAAAGTTTCTCCTGGTGAGAAAAGTAGACCAGATCAGATCCTTTCTCCACGCGTTAATGTCCGATTCCTGCCCGGCACCAGCATGAAAAATGATCACTCCGCCATAGCTGCTAAAATCTATGAGAGGATCCAGGATATTCACCGCATCTGCTACAATCTCCGGGACTCTGGCATCGATGCGTTCATCCGTATCGCCGCCATAATAGGCCATTGGACGGGGAAGATTTACCACCTCTGGGTACAAATAATAGGAGAGGTCATAGCGTTCGTGGGATGCGTCTGTGTAAAAATCTTTGAGATGCACCATCCAGCGATCAAAAAAAGCGGCATCGTGCACTAAAAAGTCTGGATAAGTCGGCTCGGATTTGAAGGTGACATCGGTAAATTGAACCCTTAAGACCAGAATGTTGTTTGGAATCTGAGTCTTGACAAGGCTACCGTGAGCAGGTCTTTCCACAATGGTTCTGCTCAAGTTTTGGGGTGGATTCTGGTATAGTGGATGTGCTGGTGCCATCGCGCCCAGCATCATTCCGATGCTCCAGGTACACAGGCAGAGAACAGCTTTAGTAAGTAGATGCCTCTTTTGCATCTTATCCCCCTTGGAAAAGATTGTTAAAACCAAAAAGATAGCGGGAGCCGGATACTATCAAGAAGCTCCTTACTGGGGGCTTTCCCCACGAAGACAAAAACATGAACCCCTAAACGGGCACAAGTGCATGATTTGTCCATGGTCTTTTTTTGACAACAAAAAAATCCCACTTATATGAAAATACCCGTCCCAATCCCACAGTTATGGGGTCAGAACGAGTATAACTATCGCTGGTAAAACAAATCTAATCAGTAATCAGATGTTTTTTCCGCTCATGATATCTGCTTCGTTGCATTTGCAGATCTTGGCAAATTCGAAGCGGGGAGACCAACCAGTAGCGCCTTTCTTCTTGTTTGTAATGAGCTTGATGCGCTTTACTTCAGTGTTGCAAATGGAGCAAATCACTTTACCTTCGGTCGATGTGTCATGAGCCAGCTTGGCGTTGAAACTTTTTACTTTTCCCATTTTATCCTCTTGTCTTAGTTATTTATCAGTTTGCGCGTTCGATATAACTCGAAGTGCGTGTGTCTATCTTAATCTTGTCTCCCACTTCCACAAAGAAGGGGACCATGAGACGAAGCCCAGTCTCGGTATAGGCAGTCTTACCACTACCGGAAGCTGTGTTACCCTTTACGTTCGGTTCGCATTCGGCAATGGTTTGCACCACTGTGGTAGGCAGTTCGATATTTAAAATCTCTCCGTTTGGGGCTGTCCCAACGATGATTTCCATGTTCTCCATCATCAGTTTCTCTTTGTCCCCGATGACTGCTTGATCTACCGGCATCTGCTCGTAAGTCTCGGAATCCATCAAAACAAAGAAATCACCATCACGGTAGAGGTATTCCTTTTTCTGACGTTCCACCCGAACTTCGGTGAGCACATCACTATCTCTGAATGTATTTTCGAGCACGCGTCCAGTCTTTACATTCTTCATCTTGGTACGCACAAAAGCAGAACCTTTACCGGGCTTTACGTGCAAAAAATCTACCACTTCGTAGAGGTCATCACGGTATTGGATCACCATCCCGTTTCTTATATCTGCCATGGAAGCCATATATATTCCTCAGTGTTTTTTAATCTAAGAGAGTCATGATTTTAGATGCGGCTATATTGGCAAGAATTATTTGCAAATTCTCCCCCATGAACAGGCTACGAGCCCCAAAAACTTCCATCACCTGCGAAATATGTTGACAAAAATCCGGCTCATGTATCATTCTGACAAGTTTTATTTGCAACAAGAGGTATAATGGCGAAGCTATTTAGCAAAGACTACCACGAGAAGTCCAGCACCTGGTTCTTCAACCACGTGATCATCCCTCTGAACAAGGAAGATATTCTCTATTGGAAGTCCATTGATGAGCATGATAAATATCATCTCCACTTTTTCCCCTCCGATTCCGGAAGCGAGCACTTCTGCAAGGCAGTTGATATCACCTTCGACCCGATTTCTGAGAGCATCACCGAGCATACCTGCACTGAATGCGGTGCAGATGAAAATTGCCGTCACTATCTCTCTATCCTCCGCTATGCCTATACCTACCTCACCAGTGATATCCTGACAGGCGAGATCGTAGAAACCTGCTTTGGCAATTTCCTCAAGACCGAAGAGAAATGGCTGCTGAGTCAGCGCCAGCGCTCCATATCCATCGAAGGAATCTACAACCCCAATACAGAGAAGATCCGCTTTCATCTGGATACCTACGAGCCCGCAGACATCCTGCAGTTAATCCAGCTCCAGCAAGCCAAATCTGCCACTCAGATCGACGATAAGACCCAGGCAATGCTCCGCGAATATGCCTCTGGGCTCTCCGAGATGGAGCTGATCCTCTTTTCCTATATCTATGAAAAACGAAGCGCTTACAGCCCCAAAAGCAAGTTCTTCACCATCAACAAAAAGGATTTTGCCCCTGCCCTCAATCTACTGAAACAGATTTGCATCCCCATCCTGATCAAGGAGAGTGGCGAAGCCCTGGAGTTTATAGATCACCCCCTCTCCTTCAGCCTGCGGATCGAAATGTTTGCCAGCGGTAACTATCTGCTGAGCCCGATTCTGGTGGACGAACTCTCGACCTGGTTTGCTGGCAGCCCTACCTGGCTCTTCTTTAGGAACCAGGTTCGACAGCTGGATCTACCCCTTTCCCAAGAGGTGATCGATCAACTCTTCAACAGACAGCTGGGCCTGAGTGAGAAGGATCTGGTCTATTTCCGAACCATCATTCATAGAGAGCTCAAAACCTCAGATATTTATCTGGATTTTGACGAGGAGATAGCTCTGCCCAGGATCGTGTCTGATCCGCCCCTGATCCATCTGGTGCTGAAGAAAATGGATGAAGCAGTCCTCCTGGAAGGCTTCCTGAAGTACTCTGAAGGGATCGATATCCCTCTATCTGTAATCCGCTTTGGCTCGCCCCTGGTCAAGACAGCCTTTACCGACAATTCAGGAGAGAAATCCAGCGCCTGGTTCTACCTCTCCCCCGATATCTTTGAACAGGTAAAGCTGCTGCTCAGATCTCTCCCCGCTACTGATATGAGAAGGCTGGAGGAGCACTCGCAACTGGTCTTTGAGGGCCACAGTAATATCGAAGCCCTCAAAAAAGCAGTTTATGCTTTGAGCGAGAATTCCTGGGAAATCGAGATCAGTCCGGAACTTCGAAGCGATTTTATCTACAGAATCCCACTCCAGATCGAGATCTCTGCCCGAAGCTCGGATGAAATAGACTGGTTCAGCTACGATGTCCGCTACAAATATAAAGACTTCAGCTTTACACACGAGGAACTCCGCCGTTACTTCAATTCGGAACAGCAGTTTCTGCATACTCAGGATGGCAGAATCGTTTTCATCACAAATCGGGAAGTCTTCTACGAGACAGAAAGGCTCCTGGCCAAGAGCGAACACCTCGTGGACAGTGTTTACAAAGCCAGAGTAATGAATCTTCCCTATTACATGCAGCTTCGCCAGACCAATCCCGCTTTCAAAATCGTGGGGGACGAACATATCAATAAGATGTTTGGCGACCTCCTGGCCCGCAAGATGGACAAAACAGAAACCCTGCCCCATTACCTGCAAACCGTGATGCGTAGCTATCAGAAAGCAGGCTATACCTGGCTGAAGATGCTGGAGCACTACCACTTGAATGGCGTTTTAGCCGATGAAATGGGTCTGGGTAAGACTCTACAAGCACTATCCATTATCGCAGAGACTCCAGCCGACGGCATCTCGCTTGTGATCTGCCCCAAAACGCTACTGTACAACTGGGCTGCAGAAATCGAGAAGTTTCACACAAACATCCCCTACAGCGTGATCGAAGGCGATAAGGCAACTCGCAAGTTCCTCATCAACAACCCCAACACCCGCCTTCTGATCGTCTCCTACAGCATTGCAACCAACGATATTGACGAACTCAGTAAAATTGACTTCAATTGGATCATCCTCGATGAAGCGCAAAACATTAAGAACGTCACCACCCAACGCAGAACGGCGATTAAGAAACTGCGCGCCAGGCACAAGCTGGCCCTATCCGGTACCCCGATTGAAAACCGGGTAACCGAGATCTGGTCGATAATGGACTTCCTGATGCCCGGCTATATGGGCTCCCTGGGGCGGTTCAAAAAGGATTTTGCCTCGGAGCATGAAGACAGCAGCGCACGATTGCACCGCTATATATCACCGTTCCTACTGCGAAGAACCAAAAAAGAAGTTTTACTGGAACTGCCGGACAAACAGGAACAGATCTCCTGGTGCAAACTGAGTCCCGTCCAGGAAAAGCTCTACCTCCAGATCATCGAACAAGTACGTAAACAGCTGTTTAAGCCCAGTCAGGATATCCCAAACTACATTCACATCCTCTCTGCGCTCACCAAACTGCGACAGATCTGTAATCACCCCAGCCTGATCAGCCCCGATATCAAGAGCGAACCCAGCGTATCCACAAAGCTCGAACAACTGCAAGAACTGGTGATCGAAGCCATCCAAAACGGGCACAAGATCCTCGTCTTTAGCCAGTTTGTCCAGATGCTCAAAATCATCCGACACACCTTTGACAAAGAAGGTATTTCATACGCCTACCTCGATGGGCAAACCAAAAATCGGCTTTCGGAAGTGCAGAGATTTAACCAGGACAACAAACTCAAGCTCTTCCTGATCAGCCTCAAGACTGGCGGGATCGGCCTAAACCTTACCTCTGCAGACACAGTGATCCTCTTTGATCCATGGTGGAACCCCATGATTGAGAACCAGGCCATAGATAGGACTCACCGCATCGGCCAGACTCAGAAAGTCCAAGTGATCCGTCTCATCACCAAGGGCACTGTGGAAGAGAAGATTGTTGCCCTCCAGCAAAGCAAACTCGACCTCTTCAAAAACGTCGTAGAGGACGGTCAACAGATCGTCAAGGCAATGTCCATAGACGAGATGAAAGCTCTTTTCCACTATGAATAAAGATCCACATTATACCAAGATTTGCCGCACTCCTGAAGAGTATTCTCGCGAGCTCTTCGTTTACAGGAGAGGCCTGCCCTTTATCCCTGGATTGATCGAGTCCCAACCTCCCCTTACCCTCGTACTGGAAAGAGTGGATGCCAGGCCCTACCTCGATCATCCCGGAGGTTTTGATCCTGAGCTTCTCGCAGAAACACTGGCTGCTTTCCACCTGGAGTTTCACAAAGATGACCTCTCCCTCTGCCATCACGACAATCAGCCAGGAAACATCCTGTACAACGGAACTACCTACTATCTGATTGATTTCTCAGATAGCATATACTGCTCTCCCCTTCACGACCTGAGCCACCTGATGCTATTCTGGGCCGAAGAATTTGAGCCGGCACACTTTTCCAGCCTGGTAATCGCTCTCATGAACAGATACCTGGAGATCAATCCTGTGCCAACAGGGGACTGGCAGATATATCTAAAGAACAATATGGAAAGATTTGACGATAGAAGACGCCGCTATGCCCGGCAAGCGCGCAAGAACCCGCTCCGGGCAGAGGTAAATCGAGACTTTCTGAAAAGCATATAAAGTCACGGATCGCAGGAGCATATACTACTCTCTACGATCCGCGAATTTACAGTCTGGTTCGGTCTATCTAAGGAAGTTTTCCCTTTAAACGTAAAAACAGCTATACGCTGTCTGTTCTTTTACCACCAGCTTAAACTTTGCATTGGCAGGCACGATAAATTTATCGCCACTATGGTAATTTTTCCATTCGGTCTGCCCCGGTAACAACACGGTGAGACAGCCTGAAATCACTGTCATGTGTTCGATAGTAGAAGTACCAAATTCGTACTCTCCAATATCCATCACGCCGACTGTTGCGTTTCCTTCTGCATTGGCAAAACCAACAGATGCCACTTTACCTTCGAAATACTGATTCGTTTTGAGCATGATATCCTCTTCATTTTCTTTTTTGACCAGAGTAAAAAAGCCTCATTTCATGTCAAGCACACTGATGTGTTTCATTTCACCAGCATCATCTTCCTGGTGGCAACCGCGCCATCAGTT
>CAZZCS010000064.1:0-14101 GCA_964652645.1 uncultured Candidatus Cloacimonadota bacterium
TGCGGGGTTTACGACGCACCCAATAATCTCTGAGTCCGGAGCGGAGCGGAGGACGACACAAAAACGAGGCGTGAGCCCCCGTACAGAAAGAGATTACGACCCAGCCCCAGCGGGGCGACACCATCAATCTCACAGTCTCAACAATAAAATATTGCAGGGATTGTAAGGACGATGGTGTCGCCCGCAAGGGGCTAATTCAAAACGCATCGTCAACGAGGGGCTCCGCTTTGCTCCGCACCCTCGCTATGCCACCCCATGTCTTCGCAGGCTCAGCCCTGGGGACCCCGGCTGTTACGCCCTCCGGGCTGTACCACCCCACAGAGCCACGTTGTGTCTCTGCGAGGTCCCGGTTATGTCGCATCTGCGATGCTTGCGAGTATCGGCTGCGCCGATGGTTTGTAAGCCCGCTGGGACTCATTTGAATTATCTGTATCAATTCTCGCACAAGCTCTAAAGCCAGTGCTACAGGCACTTCGCAACCCCAAATCCCCAAATCCCCAAACCCTAAAACTCAAAAACTTTCACACCCCACTCCCATTACCCTTTACCTCGTGTTCGCTTCGTCTTCCCCTCGAGATCCCCTCGAGTACTCGAGGCCATCTCGAGGGGAAGACGAGACAGAAACGAGGCGAAGTATCTGGATAGTAGTGAGATTTTTCTTGACTTAAAAGGGATTTTGGATATTCTATGATCATAGGTGTATTATTCTGCTTGACCTACACCCTTGAAACGGACTTTGTAGCATCTAAAAGAAGATGCTGATAACTGTGTACTACATATAATAAAGTCAGGAGGTACTAATGAAAAAAGTGCTATTAGTCACATTGGCCCTTGCTGTAATGGTTGGAGCTCTGTGTGCAGAAGCTATGACCCCCGGTCCCCAGAAAGGTATGCTGGACTCTCCAATAGGCAGAGCAATTCCCAGGACTCGTAATGTCCCGGAATATAACTTTTCTGTATTACCCACATCGCTCATGACCTCTTACTGGGATTACATGATAGGCGGCTACAACGGCCTTCCAATCAGAACAATCCCATCCGAGTATGGCGGTGGATATTTTATGACCTACATGGGTCAGCGTCAGCCCACATCCCAACGCCGTGTTTTCTATGCCTATGTAAACGGCGCAGGCCAAATCGTAAGTAACAATGAAATCACAAACGTTGTGAATCGTGAAGGATTCCCCACTCTTGCAGTTGACAGAGTAAGTGGAAAGCCTATTTACGCCTGGCATGCAAATCACGATAGCGATGCCGAGCTTGAAGTCGAATATACCTCTGATGCCTTCCTTGATGGCATTGCGG
This sequence comes from uncultured Candidatus Cloacimonadota bacterium, assembly GCA_964652645.1. Taxonomy (GTDB): domain Bacteria; phylum Cloacimonadota; class Cloacimonadia; order Cloacimonadales; family Cloacimonadaceae; genus CAZZCS01. The sequence continues at coordinate 1,306 of CAZZCS010000064.1, forward strand.
GTCTCTTCAACGACATCGGGGTTATTGTAGATAATCCCTACACCATCGAAGCCCCGAATGGCACAATCACTACAGATAACGAATTTATCTGGCCTACAGCCGTGATTGGCCCTTCACCAGTTCCTGGAAAGAGAAGAGTTTACGTCGATACTCCCAATGCTGTGAACCACAACGGTTCACCAGTCGGAAATGTATTGATCTCTTATGCAGATTTTGATGGCGACGACATCGAAATGGGTAACCCCCTGGTCTGGAACCATACCTCAATTCCAGAGCTAAATACTTGGGATACCACTACAGAAACCTGGCGCAGAACCTTCAACAGCATCACTGTTGATCAAGCCGGTAATGTCTATTATGTAGGCTATCACTTTGCCCAGGATGAAGAAGATAACAGTATCGATGAGCCAGATTTCGACGTCCATATCTGCGACAATTATGGCGAAGGTGTATGGCGTAGAGTGTCTGCTTATAGCGACCTCAGCAGCTGGAATCCGCTGGACTACTTCGAGATAGAAACCGGCGTGCCATTTGCAGATGAAGACCTCAGCTGGTCCATCTCCAATTCTGGCCATCTCAATGCTGTGGTTACAAACGACAACAAGATTATTGCTATTGCCCACTGGGCCCTGAAAAACAATAATGGCACCTACTGGCCTGCTTTCCAGGTTATGAAAGCCATGGTTTTTGATATTGCAAACGAAACTTTCGAAATCCGCGAGATCTATCCTATCAGCGAAAACCCGAACGATTACTTCCAACCCTGGGATATTGAAGCTCCCTGGGGCGAAGTGGACGAAGTGGACGATGATGGCAACCCCTTGTTCTTTACTATGTATCCCTTCCCATACTGGGATGATACTGCCGCAGATGCTGCAATGATGTTCCACTACAACCACATGAAGATCACCGAACCAAACGATATGGACATGATGGTAGCAGTATGGCAGGACAGCCAAAGAGCCAGATGGTTCAATGCTTTCCAGATTGCAGATTATAGCGATTTTGCAAACACACCCGAGGTGTACATAGCTGTATCTCCAGATAACGGTAACACCTGGTCTGAACCCATTATTCTCAATAATGTAGAAACACCTGAATTTGGCAATCTCAAGCCCATGTGGCCTTATCCTGCCGATCGAGTAATCTTCGAACGTTGGGAAGGAGCTCACAAAGTTGGTAAGATCGCCTTGATGTTCTTTGACGACGAAACTTGGGGATCATATTCCAATGCTCCACCTGTTCACCCCACAAATGATGGTGGCAGAGTGATGTTTACTGAGCTGGAGATTGTATTCCCGCTTAGCGGCAACAATTCTGAGAACACAATTCCTGCCCTTACTCAGATGCTGAAGCAGAACTATCCCAACCCCTTCAATCCTGAGACCACGATCAGCTTTGATCTGCCGAATGCCGGCCCAGCCAGCCTTAGTGTTTACAACATTAAAGGCCAGCTTGTGAAGACCCTCGTAAACGGTCAGCTGAACAATGGCCAACACAAAGTCGTATGGAATGGCACCGACAACAGTGGTAACAGCGTTACCAGCGGTATCTATTTCTACAGACTGAGCCACAATGGTAGCAGTGAAACCCGTAAAATGATGCTGATGAAATAATTCGGCTGATAAAACTCGTATAAGGCGGATAGAAATATCCGCCTTTTTGATTTGGGTGCATATCTGCTTGCCGAAAGACAATAACCAAGTATTTTATCTAGTGAGAGCTGCAAAACTGCCCGATATCCCGCTTTGGATAGACCAATAGCCAGGTCTGTTATCATGACCTTAGATTCCGGAAGACCGCTCTATCATATAGGCATGAGGTGCAGCCCCAACGCTTTGGAGTTGCTCTCTTTTACAATAAAAAATACAAAAACAAGAGGAAATAATGGATAGCATGTATATCGTGGTGATCTTGCTGTTGTTACTGAACGTTTCTACGTTTAGTGCCAAATCGATAGAGTTGCAGACTGTCTCCAGAGTCGATCTTGATCGCTATGTGGGACTATGGTACCAGACTGCCTATATCCCAAATACGTTTCAGCCCAGAGATTGCGGCTTTTCCACCGCCGAATACAAGATCTCTCCCAAAGGCGAAATCCTGGTTCACAACATCTGTTGGAAAGACGAGAGCATGACCAAAATCAACAAGCAGGTACGGGGGAAGGCCTTTCCTGTCAATAACACCAATACGAAGCTCAAGGTGCAGTTCTTCTGGCCTTTCAAGGGTGATTACTGGGTGATAGATCTGGATGAGAAGGAATACTGCTATGCAGTCGTAAGCGAGCCCCGCCGCAAGTACTTGTGGATCCTTTCCCGCACCCCCATTATGGATACAGCGGTGTACGATGGCATTATCAAAAAGCTGAAGTCCAGGGGTTTCGATACGAGTAGCATTGTTATCACCGCCAAAGTTGGTGTCCAGCCTTGACAGAAATCTCCAGGCAGAATACTTGGTAGAGTGCAGTTTTGTGCAGATATGCACAAATGAAAGATTAAAGCGGGGTAGAGATGCCATTATTACTCAAGACAACCAAATTTATTGAGACTCAGATCGATCAGTTTCTCGACGTGGTTAGTGATGCTGCGCTGCTCTTCAATCTGGGGATTGAAGACTACTTGCAGGGGCGGGTCTCGCAATTCGAAGAGAGATTGGCTCAGATCCGTGAACGCGAAGAGAAGGCAGATGATCTGAGAGTAGCGATCGAGCGCTATCTCTATGAGAGAACCCTGATCCCGGAGAACAGGGGAGATGTGCTGGCTATCCTGGAAAACACAGACGAAGTCATCGATAACATCAAGGATTCTCTTCTGCAGTTTTCCATCGAAATGCCGGAAATCCCGGAGGTATTGGACGATCTGTGGAGTCAGACCACCAAGGCTTCAGTCGCAGCGGTTGAACAACTGGTGGGAGCTGTGCGTTCCTTCTTTCACGATCTGCCAGCAGTAAACAATTATATCCACAAGGTGTATTTCTTCGAGCGCGAAGCGGATCATTTGGGTGAAAAGCTACGCCGGCAAATCTTTAGCCTGGATATAGAGCTTTCCCACAAGAGCCAGCTCCGCTTCTTTGGCATCCACATAGAAAAGATTTCAGATTATGCCCAGGCAGTGTGCGACCGCCTGGCTATCTACACCATCAAGAGGCAGCTCTAACAGCGAACTGGCATGATCTTTATCTACTTGCTTAGCGGCTTGTTCCTGGGTTGGTCTTTGGGAGCCAACGATACTGGTAATATCTTTGGGGCTGCAGTCGAAACCCGCATGCTCAAGTTTAAGAAAGCTGCCCTGATCGCAGCCATCTTTATCACGCTCGGGGCGATGATAGAGGGTAGCGGTCCTTCCCAGACCCTGGGACGGCTGGGTTCGGTCGATGCCATTGGCGGGGCTTTTACGGTCGCTCTGGCTGCCGCTGCGGCGATAACTGTGATGGTGAGGATCCGAATCCCTGTTTCGACCTCACAGACGATTGTAGGGGCTCTAATTGGCTGGAACTACTTTTCGGGCAGATTGACCGATTTTAACTCGCTGATCACGATTGCCTCCAGCTGGGTCACGGCTTTTGTCCTCTCCGGAGCAATTGCAGCACTGCTCTTCTTACTCTTCCGCAGTATTATCAATAGGGGAAACATCCATCTTCTGGAGCAGGATTACTATACGCGCTATGGTTTGATCCTGGTAGGGGCGTTTGGAGCCTACAGTCTTGGCGCCAATAATATTGCCAACGTGGTGGGTGTATTTGTGCCAGTATCTCCCTTTCGGGATTTTTCTGTCGGCAATCTTTTCGTAGTGGATGGTATTACCCAGCTCTACTTTATGGGCGCTATGGCGATCGTGGCAGGCATCTATACCTATTCGCACAAGGTCATGCGTACGGTGGGTAAAGATCTCTTTCATCTTTCGCCGATAACGGGACTGATTGCCGTCCTGGCAGAGGCCATTGTCCTCTTTCTATTTGCCTCCAGAGGCTTGTACAACTTGTTGCTCAGATTGGGCTTGCCCACCATCCCGCTGGTGCCGGTTTCTTCCTCGCAGGTAATAGTGGGTGCTATCGTGGGGATCAGCATTGTAAAAGGTGGCAAGAATCTGCGTTACAACATCCTGGGTAAGATCTCCCTGGCCTGGGTAGTCGCTCCTGTGATGGCTTTTTTCTTCTCCTTTATTGCGCTCTTCATCATCCAGAATGTCTTCGAACAGAGAGTCCAGCAGGATACCCTATATACTTTTAACTATACCACTCTCAGCAAGATCAGAGAGACTGGGCTGGATACAGATCCCCTGTCCATGGTCAACGGCAGGAGCTTTGAGAGCGAAAGAGAGGTCTTTCACGAATTGAGCGCAGTTCAAAAGTACGATCGGGAGCAGATCATTACGATTATCAGCCTTAGCGAGTATTATCCTCTGAAAGTGCAGACTTCGCTCTTGATCGAAAAGGGACTGGCCAAGCGCTTTAGCAGTATGCAGCTATTGGAGCTGCAGGAGCTGGAGGAGCGTTCCTTTGTGCACAAGTGGCAGCTCAAAGAGGAACTGACCCAGTATCCATCCTGGCAGTTGATCCAGAGCCCTGAAAATGAGAGGGAACGCAACCACAACAACGTATTGATGGGGCAGATTGAGCTCCTCTATCGCGGTTTTTATCTGAGCGATCAATAGATGAATCCCTTTATCGAAAAGATCATCCCGCTGATCGTGGCGTTCTTTGTGGGGATTGGAGCCAAGAAGCTCAATCTCCTCAAAAAAGAGGATGCCCAGGTGCTTTTGAAGCTGGTTCTCACCATCACTTTGCCAGCGCTTACCATCCTCTCCATCACCAGTGCCAGGCTCGATTCGAGCATGATCTTCATTCCTATATCGGCTATGCTGGTGGTCTTTCTGGTTTATTTTATCTCCAGCTTTGTGGGTGGCCTATTGAAGATGGCACGGCCTACCTTTGGCAGCTTTCTGGTAGGAACGATGATCATGAATACCGCCTTTTCCCTTCCCTTTTTCTGGGCAGCTTACGAAAATGAGGGTCTGGCCAGGGCTTCGCTTTTCGATATCGGAAACAGTATCTTGATCTTTACTTTTATCTATTACAACGCCATCAAATATGGTGAGAATTCCAAAAGTGACAGGGTGGATTGGGGCAGATTTTTGAGGATGCCGCCTCTATGGGGCATGCTCCTGGCCTTTATTATCAAGGGAATCGGCGTGGCTATCCCCGTGGCAGGGCAAAACTTCCTCAATATGGTGGGTCAGCCCACGACTCCGCTGATTATGATCTCCCTGGGATTATACTTTGAACCCAAGCTCAAGAACCTCGGCAAGGCTTCCATTGCAGTATTGATCCGGATGGGGATTGGCTTGTTGCTAGGCTGGAGTCTGGCTACGATCTTTGGTCTGGAAGGGATCTCGAGATCTGTGGTAATCGTGAGTTCCGCCACCCCAATAGGCTTCAATACTCTCATCTTTGCCAATCTGGAAAATATGGATCGGGAGTTTGCCGCTACCATTGTTTCCATCTCTATCCTCATCGCTCTCTTCTATATTCCTTTGATGATCTACGTCTTCAGATAGTACTTCCCGGGGGGAGCCTGTCTTTTGCCTCAAATGATGAGGAAAGGATGAGCAGATGAATCTATGGTCAGCATCTTGTGAAAGATAATCGCACAATCAGGGCGTGGGGCGGAACCCTATACTATGAGGGTGCTGGGGTCCCCAGGCGTGAGCAGGTGAGCACTTGGGGTGAAGAGCCTACTTTGCCTTTTTGATCGAATCCTCAAAAGACTTGCGCAGGATATAGGTCTTGAATAGGGCTTCAAAGCCGCTTTTGACCATGCCAAATCTGATCGCTTTGGTTCGGATGCTATTTACAAAGAGGGGGATCAAGCGCCATCCCTTGGAGAGGTAGATCCTGGCATAGGCCTTGGGGAGGTATGCTTCCAGCTCTTTGGGACTCATGCCCAGGGGCTGATAAACGCAGTGGGTAATATCATACTTGGAATAATCCTTGTGCAGGATCCTGCCTTCAGAATCCAGCTTGCGATGCAGCTCCGTTCCGGGGAAAGGTGTGAGGATGGAGATCAGGACGTAGCCAAAGCGGTGGGACTGGAAAAACTTGATGTTCTTCTCGATCAGCTCCGGTCTGTCAAATTCGTCTCCACTGCCCAGGATCATGTACCAGTTGTGCGAGATCTTGATCTTGTTCATGATGTCGATGGCTTTGTTGATCTGCTCTGGATCAATCTTCTTGTGCATCTTTTCCAGCACTTCCGGGATTCCGCTTTCAATGCCAATAGCCAGCAATCGACAGCCGCATTTTGCCATCAGAGCGATCAGCTCGGGGTCTTTTACGATGGTATCTATGCGGGACATGCAGTTCCAGTTTATCTGGATCTTGTTTTCGAGTAAGGTATTACAGAACTTCCTTACCCAGGCACCGTCCACTGTGAGATTGTCGTCGTGAAACCAAAAGCTATCGTATCCCCAGGAGATATAGCTCTTGATATCTTCGATTACGGCTTCCACGCTGCGCTGTCTGTAACGTCCGGAGTAGAACGCGGAGATGGAACAAAATGAACAATGAAAGGGACAACCTCTGCTGGATACGATCTTGGGTGAGAAGGAGGCTCCTGGCTCTACCAGGTCAAAGGTGATGCGGGGTAAATCTTCGATGCTATCCAGCAGTGCGATCTTGCTATCGTTGTAAAACATACCATCTTTGAAAAAGACGATACCTTCGATCGAGGGATAAGGGTTGCCGGCTTCGAGGGAGGATAGCAGCTCTACAAAGACTTCTTCGCCTTCTCCGCGGCATACGTAGTCCACGCCGGTCTCGTTGATCACGTCCTGATAGAGAAAAGTGGCATGATGTCCACCGATGATGGTCTTCAAATCTGGATACAGGCTCTTTACCTTGATAAGGGCTTGGGCAGCAATCGGATAGGTAGAGGTCACACAAGATATGCCCAGAACGTCTGGCTTGTACTTTTTGATGCTCGCATCTATATCGTCGGCATCGGCGATTACCACGATTACGAAGTGTCCGGCTCTTTTGACTGCTGCTGCTACATAGAGAACGCCCTGCAAGATCTGATTTCCACTGCGCATGGATTCCAGACCGCCTGTTCTGGCGCGTGGAGATATCAGCAATACTCTCATAAACGGGCTATACTATCTCTGCCAGCCTGCGCGATAGCACCGCCAGAGAGGCAAACATATCGACGTACTCTACGATTGTCTCAGGCGGAGTACTGATCTTGAACGGAGTAAAGTTCCAGATCGCTTTGATGCCGCTGTGGATCATGATATCCGCGATCAATTGCGCCGCTTCCGGAGGTACGGTGATGATGCCGATCTCGATCTTCCGCTCCAGCGCCATCGTAGTAAAGTCCAAGACAGAATAGACCGGAATCCCGTGCACCACTGTGTCTATCAGTCTGGGGTCATTATCAAATCCCGCTACAATAGAGAGTCCTTTTTGGGCGAACTCCTGGTATCCCAATAGGGCAGAACCGAGGTGTCCCACTCCCACGAGAAAGCAGGGCGAGGTATCATTCCAGTTCAGGCAGGCCTCAATGGCCAGACTGAGGGACTTGAGGTCATAGCCCTGTTTGCCCACGTAGCTGATACCAGTATAGGCCAGGTCTTTTCGTACGAGGGATTGGTGAATATCGGCAAAGACGGAGATCTTCGTCGTTGAGGCGTTTCTCAGCCCCGCACGACGCAGCTGCTTTAGTACTTCCAGGTATTGCGGAAGTCTCTTCAGAGTTGCGGTTGGAATCTTGGTCATACTATCTCCTTTGTGGATACTACTCCAAGGGCATCAAGTTTATCAATGCATTGTAATGGAAGGTGGAGAGGATTGCTCCAATGGTAACCACTGCTACAATCACGACCTTAAAATAGTCCTGAGCCTTGAGCATGCTCACAAGGTCTCTGTCCTGAGAGAGGTAGGCGGAGGCAGCGTAAAACTCTTCTCCGATCAAAGTATAGTCGCAGGTGGTGATAAAGAATGGAATCTGAGTGATGGCATCGGTTGCTGCTATCTGGATAGCGCCGCACTGGTTGCCCGTCTCGGTCATAAGGAGAGCTTCAGCATTGAAGAAGCCCATATAAAAGATGGTTGCTACTCGTTCACGGATGGTGATTCCGTTTACTGCTGCGGAGAAGGCAAACTGCATATCAGAGACGAAGTAGATGTCATTCTGGTTAAATGAATCCGGTCTGCCGATCTCGCTGTAGGCAGTCTTGACCATCTCCTGGGCGAGAGGAACCACGAAGTAATCGCAGTTTGGTGAGATGATCCGGGTGTCGAACTCGGCTGTCTTTTTGGCTACCTGGTTCAGGATCATCATCGCTGCAATCGTGCAGACGTCTCCCAAAGTTCCCCATCCGGGTACAAACATTACAGGTCTGCCCATTTCTGTGGCACGTCCCACAGCGTTGTCCAGCTCTGCCAGACCGGCGATCGGGCGGATGTAAAGGTCTTTGCCTCGTCTGGCCAGGTAGATGGTAAAGACCACCAAAAAGGCCAGCAGAATGCTGCCGATAAGAGTCGGGATCTTGGTGTCGTCAAACCATTCCGGGCGTGGGAAATGCCAGATATTGCCTTCTTCATCCAGGAAGGGCTCGCTGGTATTGACTGCTCCTTTGCCGTCTGTTACTCTCATCTTGTAGGCAAAGGTGCGTGCGTTTTCCTGACGCTGTTTGACCAGGGTCTTGAGCCAGGCTTTGTCCGATCGGGCACTTGAGGCTTTCAGGTGAGCAGGATGACTTTGGATATAGTCGTACTTTGCCTTTTGATGTGCCAGCAGCATAGCAATTGAATCCGGCACTGCATCTGCGCTGTACTTTGCGGCTTCCAGAGTGATCCCATCGATCTCTTCTTTCAGGGTTGCATGTCGCTTTTCGTATTCGTCGCGATAGATGGGAGCGGAGTAATAGTCCATCAGTTCTGTATTGGCCTCGATCAGGATGTTGGGATCGAGCAGCAGTAAGCCAGTCTTATCGTCACCGCCATAGATGGGCTTGTAGAGCATATCTTCGTAGGCGATGATGTCGTCGTAGAGGCGCGTCATGGCTGTGGTGCGCTTGCCTGGGAAGTAATCCAGATCGAGCTTGGTGAGGCTGGCGATGTCGTAGTATCTCTTGCTGAGGTTTTGCCCCAGATAATACACATCCCCACTCACGAAACGGCGGTATCTATCGTCAAAACTGAGCTTTTGGGTGGTGAGGGAGGCCTCATCCTGGGCTGCGTTCTTAAAGTTGACTGTGATGGAAAGGTTCAGATCGTGCAAGTCTCTGTGTTCTTCGGGGAAGTGGAAGCGAACTACTTTGTCGATGAAGTGCTCTGTAGCCTCGCCAATCAGTTCGTTGTTCTTGTTATAGACTTCAAAGACGATACTGCTGATTTTGTAGTTTGCATTATCTGCCAGATCGTAGTTGATCATCATCTTGCGTCTGGCTTTGTCTGTATATGCGGCCTGGCTTACGAAGGCAATGGGTTTGCCGATCGAGATGATATTGGCATCGCCCTTATCGTTTTTCTTGTCTTGCACGGTAAATTGCGGCAGAGTCGGGATTTCATCGGAGCCAAGGCTACGGATGGGACGACCGACGTTAAAGGCTTGAAGTCCGCTAAAATCGCTGTAACCGATTACGACCTTGTAATCATTCAGATTGATCTGAGCAGGGCCTTCTTCCATGCTATGATAGTAAACCGGGATCGAATGAGACAGGTCGTTTGGCACCATAAAGAGCTGCGAGGCCCGGCTTTGCCAGGAAGTAAAGTTTTGGGAGATGTCCCCAGAGGCCATTTTGGCCTGTTCTGCATAGAATTCACCCAGGGCTGTTTTGGGCAGCAGCCATGCTTCCCAAGTGTAGATATCCTGGCTGTTCACAGGTGGAGTCCATTCAAAGTTCCACACGCCAGTTTCCGGGACTACGCTGGTGTGGATGACGGCTGTCGAATCCGGCCTGTTGTCCACAGGCTCGATGTCCTGGATCCCTGCGTGAGGCAGCAGGCGTCCGCGTTCGTTGACTGCCAGGACGGTGTAATAATACTTTGTCCCCGCCATGGGATTGGCATACATGTTGTCAAACTGGTTCACCCTATAGCCGGCGAAGAGATCACCTTCATCGCTCTCGTACTTTTGTGATTTATAATAGAAATTGGAGTTCTTGATAGCGCCCAGCACAGAAAAGTGGGGAATGAGGGTGGCCAATACTTTGGGATCGCGGGGGATGGGGCCATAGAGAGGGCTGTCTTCCATCTGGGTCTTCTCTTTACGAAGCTTTGCAGGGGCAGATTCGAGGTCAAAAAATACCTGATAATCCTTATCATAAAAGTAGAGCTTGTCTCCGATCACACCCAAAGCAGGATCGACATCGATACTTCCCAGTAAAAACAGGGAATCCGCAGAAATACCGCGGTACACTCTATATTGGATTATCCGTTCTTCACGAGGCAGAGGTTTCCAGCTGAGGATCACTCCGCTGCCATCATCATAGGGATTATCAAGTACTTCAAAATCTTCTATCTGGCTATATTCAGCGACGCTCTCACTCTGGCATGAGGCCATGAACACGCATATAGCAATCATTACTGTAGCAAAGAGAATTCTTTTCATTATATTTATTACCTACCAGGTCAATCTATCTTTTGTATAAAATTGATGCTGTACCGCAGGAGACCCATGCGGTACAGCAATTATCTGCGTCTAGCTTATTTCAAGAGACCGAGAACATCGTTCACAAGGAACTGAATCCGGCCGATCAAAAGGGAAATACGAGCCATAACTGTGAGTCCGAATGAAGCTCCGAACCCGATCATCATATACCATTTGCCGACGTTCACAAACTTACCGTAGATGCCGCTGTGCGCCTTCGAAAAGAAGAAGTACAGCAAGACGGCAACGGTACCGATAAAGATCAGGCCAAGATTGACTGTCTCCAGGGGAACCATAGCCTGGCGCATCTGCACCAGAATACCGGCATGGATACCCATCGGCACACCAGCACCCACTGCCATCATCGAAAAAGCGATGGGGTAGCGGGATAGCCAGCTCAGCTTTCTGCTGAAACGGAACAAATAGAGGATACCAAGCATAGCGGGGAAGATCAGGATGAACTGGTGCTTCAGCACTATAGGTTGATATACGTAAGGGATGAACACACGGTTAAACACGATCACGAGACCGTAGGCCAGTGAAATACCAACCAGGAGCTGTTCAGCCATTTGGTAGAAAGGATTGTCCTTGTAGAGGAAGGAGAAGATACATAGCGTAAAGAACGCTCCGACCAGGTTACTCATCATTTCAAAAGACATTTCTTCCTCCCTTAGTTCTTGCCGGCTCTGGCTTTTTGAATGAAGTAGCCAATGTTTCCAATGATGATAAAGACGATTATCATGATGTGGGCAACAGACTGCGCATTCATACCAATACGGGCAACTTTAAATTTATACTTAATGTCTCGAGTCAAGCGATCCAGATCGTCAAAAGCATAGGGTCCCAGCTTTTGCAGCAGGTCTTCACGATCTACCACATCGAGCAGAATCTTGCCATCTGCCTCTCTCTTTATGCTCTCGAAGACGTCCTCTTTACCAGGATATCTGGAGATAAAAGATGCGTATTGCTGAGGGGTGAAGGTAGCTACAGTCTGCTTGGTGATGTTTATCAGACTCAAGGTGGATTCATCTTCGAGAATCTCGCGGCTAAAGGGACGACCGGGAATGATCTTTTCGCCGTCTTCAGTAAGTTTCTGGCGATAATCCACTTCTGGCTCACGATAGGCGGCAAAGACATCGACCAGCTTTTCATACTCAGCGGCACCTTTGAGGCCCGAGAGCATACCGATGAGCTGACCGGATTGCAGGAAGGGATATAGGTCTGCAGCCATCACAGCGGTGACACCAACGGCAACGTTCAAGCCAAATTTGGGACGGGCATAGGTGTACCAGGTGGCTCCTGCGACAGAACCAGAGAACTCCACCACCAGATTCATTTCTGTGTAGTTGTTGATTCCGTTCATGATCTGCAGGTTTTCCAGCTTTCGGCCTTCAGCATCCGTATTCATCGTATTCGCAATGTTATCACCCATACCAATTACCATGGCAAAGAGCTGGGGTTTGTAACCAAAGTTACAGTAATCCACGCCGGATTTGATATCTGGGAACTCTTCTTTTACCGTGTTTATGGCATAATCGATAATCGGTGCGGCAGATGGTAAATCTGTGAGCATAAACACTTTTACGTTACGCTCGAAGGCATGTCTCAGAATTGCCACTTCCATGGGGAAGAGCTCCGGCATGGTGGAGGCGTCGTGTCTGAAACTCATCAATATGGCCCGATCCTCACGTCCGGAGAAACTATCGATCATCTGATAGAGGTTCTCCGTGGGAGGAGTGGTGACGTTATCCGAATTGTATGGTATCATCAGCGGAATGATGATCGCAAGTGCGACAACTATATAGATGTAGCGGCGATCGAGAGCTTGTAATCTTTCAAATAAGTTCATCTTTCTCTCCTATCAATCCCCGCCACCCAAATAGGAGCGTTCGATGCCGAGTAGTATCTTCAGAGAAGTAGCCACGCCACCCAGGCCTACACCGAGGGCAATACCGCGCTTGGAAGCCAGGTTTGGCACATCCAGAATCCACTGTGAAACAGCGGGCAGATGACGGCTGATCTTCATGCCGATTGGCACCTGGGCAAGCATCACGACGATAGCGGCCACCAGGAGGACGGTTGCCTCGGGTGAACGCGCTCTGAATGCTTTCCAGCTCACCAGCTTCAAGCTTGCGCAAGAGCGGTTCC
>CAZZCS010000065.1:0-13988 GCA_964652645.1 uncultured Candidatus Cloacimonadota bacterium
GTCCCAGCCTGGCAAAGGCTTTTCCCAAAAGGCGGGAGGTATCGTCATAGACCATTTCGATATAGCCAAAGATCTGCCGTTCTTTGTGAACCTTCTCATAGAGATGTTTGTGATAGCTCCAGGCATAGCGCTCGTAGATCCCAGGATCTGGGGTCTGCTCAAAAGTGAGCTCCAGGAGCTCTTGAACCAGGGGATAGATACTACGGCGCAAGGTATCGGGAGCGCAGATCCCGCGCAAGCGACCCAATTCGTTCAGGGCAAACCAGGGGTCTTTCAGCATCTGGAGTTGATGCCGGGATTTGAATTTTGTAGAAAGATCCCAGTCCCGTTCAAAGCTCAGATCTTCAGAACTGAGTCCAGCCTCGAGAAGCATTTGCTCCAAGGCCCCTGTTTCCGCCTCAGATAAGGGCTCGTAACTGACGGCGCAAAATAAAGATTGACTAAATATAGTCATAAGACAGACTATCACAAGAAGGTTTTTCATTAGCTCACCTCAGGAGCAGCAAACAAAACTGAGGCTTTGTTGTCAAGAAGTGAGTTTACTTTGCAGATCCATTCACAGGTTGTACTTTTAGGGAGTAGTATTATGAGTATCAAAACTCGCACTATCATAGGCATGAACCTTGCAATAATGGTCTTTCTGGCGATTGTCCTGCTGATTTCAAACATCATCATCCACCGTTCCTTTACCCGGCTGGAAACTGAGCATATCATTGAAAGGATGGAAAGGCTAAAGCAAACCTTTGAATATTCCATGGACGGCCTGGAGACTCATATCATAGATTGGTCCCGTTGGGACGACACTTGGGATTATGTCCGCCAGCCAAACCAGCAATACATTGAGAGCAATTTTACCCTCACTACCTACCTGAATTTTGATCTGAACATATCTGCCATCATGAACAATGCTGGCGAAATCCTCTATGCTGAATACTGCGATCTCGAGACGGAGGCTTTGGGCCCCTTGCCCCTGAGTATGAGCTATGTGCTGGCGGACTTTTTGCCAGAGCTCAAAAACCTGGCGGAGCAGGATACCTACCGCGGATTGATCAAGACGCCTATGGGAGTGATGATGTTTGTCTTTGCCCCAATCCTCAGGAGCGACGCCAGCGGCCCCATCAACGGCTACTTTTTGATGTCCCGCTTTGTGGAAGAGGAGCATCTCGAATCTCTGATGGGCTTTGAGAATATAGACGTACAGGCCACTGATCTCACGAAGCAGCAAAACGTAAGCCTCGCCCTGCATCGCAAGCTAAATCACATCCTGGACGGGGAAAGCATCCAGTTTGTGGGCAAAACAGATATTCGGGCCATGGATACGATCCAGGACATCAACGAAAAAGACGTCTTCTTGATCGAGATCACCAATCCCACCGAAGCCATGCAGATTGGCAGAAAGATGAGGAACATGATTATCCTGGTCGCTCTGGGCTTTGCCCTCTGCTTCAGCCTGCTGCTCAGCAGTTTTTTGAGCAAAAACCTCATCAATCGCCTGATTTCCATTCGGGATCAGTTGCAGACAATCTCCCATAAGCCGGAACAAATGGGTTTGGTGGAGCTCAGCGGTAAAGACGAACTGGCAAATCTGGCCGAAGACATCAACCTCATGCTGCTATCTCTGCAGAAAGCACAGGCTGCCAAGACGGAATTCTTTGCCAATATCAGCCACGAAATCCGGACTCCGCTAAACGGAATCCTGGGGATGAATTCACTGATGTCCGAAACAAAGCTGGATCCCGAACAGAGAGAACTGATGGCGGCAATGAACGAAAGCTGTACTACTCTCTCGAACCTGGTAGCGGATATTTTGGATTTTTCCAGCATGGAATATTACATTACCAAGATCAAGAGCGAGCCCTTCGAGATCCGAAAGTGCGTGAGCTCTGCCCTGCTGATCCTCCGGAGCAAAGCCGAGGAAAAGGAGATCTTCCTCCAGTCCTATGTGGATCCACGGATCCCGATCAGCGTCCTGGGAGACGAGGATAGAATCCGGCAAGTGCTGCTCAATCTGGCCTCAAATGCGATCAAATTTACAGATCGAGGCTCGATCAAACTGTCACTCTCGCAAATGAGTGATTCGATCGTCAAATTTGAACTGGTAGATACTGGGCTGGGCATCCCGCAGGCCTATCTGGACAGGGTTTTCGATCCCTTTGTCCAGGTCGAAAACCAAAGTACTAAAGCCAAATCCGGAACGGGGCTCGGCCTCTTCATAGTAAAGAAACTGGTGCTGATGATGAAGGGCGAGATCTCTGTAACAAGCGAACCCAATAAAGGATCGACCTTTACGCTCATTCTGCCGCTTCCCGAGGCGGAGCAACGCTGATCAACGCCGGGTGATATAAAAACGGAAGCTATCTGCAAAGCGCTGCAGATCTTCTTCCAATACCTTCATATCCCAGGGAGAGGCATGGATCACCTGGCCGCCATTGCCGATAACCCCCATGTGATATACCCACCAGGAAGTATCTGCAGAGCTCACGATCGGCTCGTCCTGGATCGCTTTGTGATCCACCAAAAAGTAGATCACATCCCCCGGCTGAAGCAATCCCAGCAATTCCTCTGAATATCTGTGTGCCTTTCCATCGAGGGGTGTGCCTAGCTTGCCGCTTTTGATCAACTTGCTCGGAATCACCGAGTATTGCGTCCACTTTTCAGCATAAACGCTGGCAAAAGCCCTGAAAGGCAAGCCCATGCAGTCCAGATCCGGATGCACAGTAGTATTTCTGCCGTTCCAGCGGTATGGTACTCCGATCTGGGAGCGGGCATAGGCGACGATTTTGGCGCTATCACCCAACAGTACTGCATTGCCGATGAGGATTAACAGTATTAGCAGGAAACGCTTGCTGCTGTGTTTTGGTGTCATTACATTTCTCCATCGTGAGTAGATTTGCACTGTATGAAAAGCTGAGCAGGCAGGTAAATCCGTCAACTGGTTTTTCAGTTTATTGTGTCTGAACCGGATGAGATATATGAGATGCAGCTTTGGAGTGGAGACGTCACGTCGCCACGAAGACCGGGGGTCTTTACTCAGCTTTAGAAAGAAACCATCGGCGTAGCCGATACATTATGAGTGCGGAGCACGCCAGCTCCTGCCGGAGGCAGAGCATAGCCCCGCAGGTCACTGCGGGGGAGCGAGACACCTCAACCCTACATTGAGTCCGGAGCAAGGCGGAGGACGACACCAAGTATAGTTTGCCGGTCAGACGGGATATTGGGCGTTTTCGTGTTCATATTCGGTATGGCCTACGGTAACGGAATATATACAAATTCAGGAGGAACATCATAGAAGGCATACATTTCTAAATGAATACTGGTGGTTAATGGAACAACACGATATGCGAGATGATGTGCCGTCCTTCGCTATGCTCCGGACTCAGGATTGTTATGGGTATCACCTTACCCCGCAATGAATTGCGGGGCTATGCTGTACCGCCCCACAAAGCCACTTCGTGCCTTTGGGCCCGGCTACAGCTGCCGTGCTCCGCACTCGATAGGTATCGGCTATGCCGATGGTGTTTTCGGTGCCTTCGGTGTTCTCGGTGGTAAAAAAAGATCCCGCTGATCCTGGGGATCCGTGTTCTATTAAAAATCTTCTTTTTCCTTTTTTCTGTGTGCTATTGGTGTCGCCCGCAGGGGGCTATCACGTGTCTTGTCACGCATACGAGGGGCTGCGCTGCGCTCCGCACCCTCGCTATGTTGTTTCGCATCTTCGATGCTTTTTAGCGGCTAATTCTACATCGTACATTGTACATCGATAGAGCGCATCCAATCGTACATTGTACATCGATAGAGCGCAGCACTCGTAACTCGTAACTCGTAACTGATCACACAGCTAATCGTACATTGTACATCGTAAATTGTACATCGCTAGCGCGTAGCTCCTGCCTGGAAGTAGCCCAAACCAAAATTGTGCTTGACAGAAAGCGCTATCACGGTATCTTATATCCAGAAATTGATAAACACAAATCCCTAGTCCAATAAATCATAAACTTAGGTGATTAGCAAAACTATGGTTTTAGAAAACCCATGCACTGCATAACTATATGCACTACAACCTTATGACACTATTAATACGAACAGGATAAATACGTCCGCGAACTGGAGTACTATATGATCAAGCAAATGGGAAGACTCAATATTGACGACATCAAAGCAATGGATTCTGAAGTTGATAAAATCTTCCGCAACCTCGAACAGGGAAAACCTGACCTGGCCAAAAAGAAACTACTAGCAATAGCCAATACCTCGAACTATTTCGTGAGAGAAGAAGTGGGCAAAAGACTGGCCGCCGGGCCGGATAATGCCGATCTCGATAACATCTGCCTCGAAATGCTGGATGATTTCCTCTATGGAATCCGAGCTACTGCCCTCTTCTATTTCTACCACAAAAACCAATCACGACCCGAAAAAATCGTGAAAATCGTAGAAAAAACCTTTGAATCCGTGCCTTGGGAGTCCGAAAGCATATGCATGGAAATGTGGAAAAAACACTCTGAAACCATGAAACATTACATGCCGATCTGGGCTGAATCCGAAAATGAGAAGAAACGCGCCATCTCTATGCACGGGATGGAAAACATCTCCAATAAAAACACCAGCTTCGTGCTCAACTTCGTAGGGAAACTCCTCGATGACGATAGCGAAGAAGTACAAAAGAAGATCAGCCACATCCTCACTCAGGTGGGACGCCAAAAGCCTCTGCAATGCTATACCCACGTGCGAAAGTGGCTCATCGATGCAGACGAAAAAAGGGTGCGCACCATCTGGCAAACTATGAAAAAACTGGCCAATATCTTCAAACAACGCAGCCGCCGCGACAAGAGCGTGGACTTTATGAACATCACCCAAAAGACCGTGATGGAATGGAAGAGCGATCCCAACCCAAACGTGTCCTCGATGGGCGGCAAACTGGCCTATATCATAAACAAACAATAGCAAACATGGATAGAATAGCCATCATCCTCGTGGAGCCAATCTATAGCGGAAATGTAGGGGCCATTGCCCGGATCATGAACAACTTTCGCTTTTTTGACCTCCGCATCGTAGGCTCTATCCCCGATAAAAACGACTTTTACCTGGCTGTACACTCGGAGAAAATCCTCGAAGAAGCCCGGATATTTCCGGATCTGGCCTCGGCAATTGCGGATCTGGACAGGGTAATCGCCCTTTCCAGACGCGTGGGTAAGACCAAGCCCGTTGATATGAGTCCGCGCCAGACGGCTCAATATGTGCATCAAACCCCAAACCTCAAGATCGGACTCGTCTTTGGCCGTGAAACTTTTGGGCTCACAGATGAAGAGGCGGATCTCTGCCCCTTGCGCTGTCACATTCCAGCCAATCCAGACTTTCCTTCGATCAATCTGGCGCAGGCTGTGGCGATTGCTACCTGGGAATTGCACTCCTATCCCCTGGAAAAGCAGTACAACAAAAAAGCGCTGCCCTATGCGGCAAAATCTGCCGAGATCCAAAAAATCCAGGCCTACATGATGGATGTGATGCAATCCACCGGCTTCTTCAAAGACCACGAAACTACAAATTGGGATCGTTTCCTGACCAATATGTTTCATCAATTGAACCCTTCGAAGATGACGCTGCACCGGTTCAGGCAGATGTTTAACCGCTTCCATGTACTGGTCACCGGCAAGGGCAAAGGCTACGATCCATACCAGTAGCTGCAGGAAATGTCCCACCGCATTGTAAGCCTCCCCATCACAGATAAATACATCTATCAGGACAGTAACGGTCAGCCCGTGAGCAATGCGGCCGCTTTGCTGCAGGAGCATGTGATCCGGGTACAAAAAACCCGGTGCCACCAAAGCCTGCCTCTCCGCGTGCTGGACGTGGGTACCGGATGCGGAATCGTCGCTATTATGCTGGCCCTACAGCAGCCTCACTGGATGATTGATGCCATAGACATCCTTCCAGAACAGATAGATCTGGCCATCTCCAATGCCAGGCTTTGCGAAGTGAAGATCAATTTTGCAGTAGCAGACCTCAGAGTTTATGATCCCACAGCCAGATACGACCTGATCGTGGCGAACCCTCCCTGGCAAAAGCTGGGAAGCGGACTCCTGGGACCAAATAGGGGCAGGAACATCGGCCGTCACGAGCTGATGTGCAATATACAAGACGTCCTGGCTCTCGTGCAAAGATGCCTTCTGGACGATGGAATCTCCCACATCATTTATCCTCTTAATCGCGAAAAGGATATGGAAGAAGCCGTGGCAAAGTCTTCGCTTGACATTATACACAGTCTCAGATGTGCTGAATCGGGCTCGTACACGATTTTTGAACTGGCCCAAAGACGCAGAATACAAGGGGATATATAGATGAGAATCAGATTTTATCTGTTGCTATTGCTCTGTGTGGCAATGGCTACATTGTGGATGCAGGTACATCTTGGCGTCGAAAGAGTTACACAGGTGCGTTTGAAAAAACTCTCCACCTACCCGATCTATGTATTTGTAGAAGACACTTCCCTGATACCTGAAACCCAAAACGAGCTTACCCCGGTTGCTTCTATATCCTCGATCCAGGTAAAAGATGGAAGGCAAGAGGCTTTTCGGGTGGCAGTGGAAAACAATCTTGGAGTCGGTGAAGCCCAGCTTGAGAGATACCGTTTCCCGACCGTGGTCGAGATCACCTTTTTCCCAATCTATCGGAGCATTGAAGATAGGGACAAAACGCTGAAAGTACTGCACAAGCATTTTTACGAGGATGAGATCATGGCGCATCAGGAGATTGCCGACGAGCTTATCTCCGAGATCAGCATTCTCCGGCGGGCCAGGCTATATATAAACATCTTTATGCTTTTAATTTGCTTGCTGATCACGCTGTGGGGCAAGTTAAATCTGGAGCTGCGCCTCTTGCTGACTCAAAAGATCAATCCGTATTCGATTGTGGATAAGATCCGCTACAAATCCAGGCTCAAAAACCAGGCTTTTGGTCTGGCCGTATTCCCTGCCTTGATAAGTTTTACGATCTATATGGGGTTGAGCCTGAAAGATATGATAGATCCCCTGATCCAGCCGGAATTCTTTGGCATTCAAGCGCTTGCTTTTCTGAGCGCCAGCCTTTTGGCCTATCTGATTGTAAGATCCAAGGCCTACCAGGCAGTCAATGAACCGGAGATCAAGATGGCAGCACCTCCCAACCCCGAATCGATATTGCCCCCGGTAGTGGCTGAACCAGTTGTGGAGCAGGCAGAGGAAACCAAAGATGAATCGCAATATTCCTAATTTGCTCACCTCGTTGCGCATGGTGATTGTCCCCTTTTTTGTGTGGCTGCTCTTTTGGCCGCCCCTGCAGTATAACGTCTGTATTGCCCTGGCACTCTTTGTGATCGGTTCTTTCACGGACTTTCTGGATGGGTACCTGGCGCGTAAGCACAACATCATCTCGGATTTTGGGAAGATCATGGATCCTCTGGCGGACAAGTTTCTGGTTTTATCTGCAATCGCAGGGATCACCTTTTTACCGCCGATCAATCTACCACCAGCGATCTTTTATATCATCCTGGTAAGGGAAGTCCTGATCAGCGTGATGCGCGAGATCTACAAAAAGAAAAACATCATCATTCCGGCCGATAAACTGGGCAAAATCAAGACAGTCATGCAGATGGCCGGGATCATAATATCACTTCTTATCTGGATCATCTGGCCCAATCCTGCAGCAGTGGTACTCAGCTTGATCGAAGCCTGGTTTTGGACCGTGGCGATCATCACCGTTGTGAGCGGTATGGGCTATATATTCCATCGCCAAAAATAGGGAGGAAGAGATGCAACGCATAGTATTGATAGTAGTTACACTGGTTCTGGTATTAGCCGGATGCACAGGCTCTCAGCAGGGATCTGCCCGCTATACCGAGTATGATAGTATGATCAATCACTCCAAGCCCATCGCGTTTGGTGACGATAACGTGATTCACGTGTTTTGTGGAGCTGAAAATTGGGCAAAACTGGGGCCGCATATCACCGAAACAATAGAGCGGGAGCTATATCTGGTGTACCCCGAAAAGTACTTCCACGTGCAGTATTCCGAGATCAAGGAGATAGGCAGTCTGAACAAATTTAAAAACCTCATTTTCCTGGGTGATCTGGCTAGCGGCGATGGAGTTTCAAATTATATGAAACAGACTCTGGCAGATGATTTTATCCAGAGGGTAGAGGAGACTGGCGGCGATATGTTCGTGGCCAAAAACCACTGGGTGCGGGATCAATTGGTGATCTACATTCTGGCGACGGACACCGAAAATCTGATGAGAATCGGTGGACTGCAGCAAAACCAGATGTTCTCCATCCTCTTGCAGCGTTACACAGAGAGGCTGGCGTATCAGGCTTATCTCGCCAAGGTAATTCCGGCCAGTTTCTGGGAGCCTTATCCATTCTCTATGCAGATTCCAGAGAGCTTTCGGCTCTACTCAAACGACCGGGTAAATCGCTTTGTCTCTTTCCTATATCGGGCCAGAATGCAGAATAGGGAAATCCCGGATAAATACATTTCGGTCTATTACGAAGATATGCCCACAAACAAGGTGGATTCGAACTGGTTGATCAACAAAAAGCGTGAGATCGGGGAGCGTCATTTTGAAGGTGATATCATCGAGGAAAAGGATTTGCGGATCGAGAAATTCCAGTTTGCTGGCTATGAGGGCTGGCGGATCCTGGGATCCTGGAAAAACATGAACCACATGATCGGTGGTGCCTTCCAGGCTCATGGCTTTTGGGATGAGAAGAATAAAAGGGCTTATGTGGTCGATAACAGCGTTTATTTCCCGGCAGGAGACAAACTTCCGACCCTGTTGGAGCTCTTTATGATCTCTTCCTCATTCAAGGTAAAGTGAAGCCTGTGAGGCGATTATCTCTGCTGATCCCGATCCTTTTGATGGTGTTGGGAGCATGTAGTTCAAATCAAGCTTTCGAGCTGAAAAATCGGATAGATTTGATTCCGGTAGTGCAGCCCGAGCCCAATTTCAGGTCTATCCACCTCTTTACACTGGGGACTGTGGCCATGGAAGAAGGGGATTATCAATCTGCCGATACTCTCTTGCGCATGGCTCTTTCTTTTGATCCGAATAGCAATACCATCCGCAGTCAGATCTTTGCTGCTAATATAAACAGGCTAAACACCGGCCAGGTTACCCCTCAAATGATGGCAGCGCTTACGGATTCGCTGCGCCTGGTCATGCCTTTCGACGAGACCATGCTCAATCAGGCCTTTGCCATTTACAATATGGTAAATTATCAGCAGAGTATGGACACCGTGCTCAAAGAGATTGTAGCCCGATTTCCCACTGCTCGCAGCTATATCAGCCGCTATGCCTTTGATTTTAGCCTCTACGAAACGCATAATCTGGCAGCTTTGCAAAAGGCTCTGGATCTTGGCCACAACGATCTCTATAGCCTGAAGCTTTTACTCAGGATTTATACAGAGCTAGACCCCAAAAAGGCAGTGGAAGTGGTGCAGGTGATGCGTGTAAATTTTCCCTCTTTGGAAGTCGAGGAGGTCTTGATCCGGCTGCTCTTTGGGCTGAAAGACTTCAAGGCTGCCAGAAAGCTCTTTGCCTCATACACCTATCCCCAAGATAGCGATTATATGGCTTTGTATCTGGATCTGGCCCTGGGTGATAATCACTTGAGTGAGATTATGCATCACAAAAAGAAGATCTACGAGACTAAAGACAGGGTTTTCCTGCAGAGACTGGCTGCTGCTGCCTCTCTGGCAAACAAGCCAAAAATCATCACAGAGATCCGCGACAAGCTCCGGACAATGGAACCTCATCCCAATCTCGACAGTGAAATCTATGCCGTCTTCATTACAGAACAGCTATACCATGATAAGTATTGGGACGATGAAGATTATGGCTCCCGGCTGTTTACAGTCGCGGATGCAGATGGCATTGCCCTCCTGAGTTTTCTGCGCTATACATTGCTGCGCAAGCTACGTGAACCCACTTTCTCGGATGAGTTTATCGCGGATTTCGAAGTGAGACTGAGTAGATTGAAAAATCCGATACTGCAGGATTACCTCCTTTGTTATATGGAGGCTGCTGTAGGGCGTGTGGAGCCTGAGGCTTATATAGAAAAGCGGCTAGCACTCGTTAAGGCCATTATCGCCAGGGACATGGGAGACAAAGATGAGTATAACTATCTGCTGAGCCATTACTATGAGAGCCAGCAGGAAGAAAAGCGGCTCGCAATGCTGGAGCTGATGATAGAGCGTTATCCGGATGATGCCGTTTACAAAAATGACCTTGGCTACAGCTATTTGATTTCTGGCAAAGACATGGATCGGGCTTATGAGCTCATCTCTCTGGCTCTGGAGCTGGAGCCGGAAAATCCCCACTATCTGGATAGCATCGCCTGGTATTATTATCTCAATGGTCAGCCAATAACGGCTCTTGAGAACATGCAAATCCCCCTGCAGATGACCAATATGCCTTCCGAAATCGCCTTTCATATCGGTGTGATTTACAAAGAATTGGCCGAGTATGACAAAGCCAAAGAGTTCTTTTTGAAGACCTTGGAGGCGGAGGATAATTTTTCTGATCAGGCAGCCGAAGAGCTGAAAGCCCTCAAGGAACTTGCCTCCCAAGCCACTCCAGACAATTGAAACAGCAAGCTAGTATCATCCCCCTGATCATCGTGGGAGCAGGGCCTGCCGGACTCATGGCTGCCATCACCCACGGCGAGGGAGCACTCATCCTGGAACGTAATCCCTTTGCCGGAAAGAAGCTCCTGCTCAGCGGCTCCGGGCAATGCAATTTCTCCAATACGCTGCAAAATCAAGAATTCCTGAGACAATGCGGCAATGCTGCAAACTTCTTGAAGCCTGCGCTTTACGGCTTTGATAGCAAGGCTCTGGTGGCTTTTCTGGAGGAGCAGGGCTGCAAGGTGTTTACCCGCGAGGATGGCAAGCTCTTTCCTGGCTCCAGGCGTTCCTCAGATATGCGGGATCTGCTGCTGAGCCTCGCTCTGCAAAGAGGTGCCCGCTTCGAGTACAATCAGAAGGCTAATGCCATTACCCGGCAGGGAGATGCCTTCGTCGTGGAAACAGAGCGGAACGCGTATCTAGCAAAGGCAGTCTTGCTGGCCACAGGAGGAAAAAGCTATCCTGATACTGGCTCGGACGGCTGTGGATACGATCTGGCAAAGAAACTGGGACACAGCATTATAGCTCCCAAACCTGCCCTGACAGGCGTAGAAATAGAGGCTTACGAGAGCTTCCATTCCTGCGCTGGCATATCCTGCTCACCCCTGGAGATTAGAGGCTCCGACGGCAAGAGGCTTCCTCACCTGGGTGATATCCTCTTCACTCACAAGGGTTTATCTGGCCCCGGCATCATCAACAATGCTCATCTATTAGGCTCCGGTGCCAGGATAAAGATAAGACTGGCAATGGATCCTGCGGTCATCTTATTGTCATTAGTACAGAAGAGTCCAAGCCGCGAGCTACATACAGCTTTGAAAGTATTTGGCCTGGCCGATGCCCTGGGTATTGCAATCCTGAGCTACCATGGGATAGATCCTGTAACGAGGCTATCCGAGCTGCGTAAGACCGAACGAAAGGCTGTGGCCAAAGCCTTGGAAGAGCTCACGTTTAGCATCAAACGCATAGATTCCTGGGATAAGGCGATGGCAACCTCTGGCGGGGTTCCGCTGGCCGAGGTCGAAGCCAGAACTATGGAATCGAGGCAGGTAAGAGGCCTCTATTTTGCAGGAGAGATGTTGGACTACAACGTTCCGACGGGTGGTTTCAACATCCAACTGGCCCTTTCCACCGGCAGACTGGCGGGATACTTAAAAACAAACAGGTAAATGATATGAAAGATATAACGATAATCGGGGCCGGACTGGCCGGATCTGAAGCAGCTTTGCAACTGGCAGCCAGGGGTTGGCAGGTACGCTTGGTCGAGATGCGACCAGATAAGCTAACTGAGGCCCACCAAAGTGCGGATTTCGCCGAGCTGGTGTGTAGCAACTCGCTCAAATCCACCCGTCTTGATACTGGCGCTGGCCTCTTGAAGGCAGAGCTGAATATGTTTGGGTGTGTGCTTCTGAAGATTGCTGAGGGTTGTAGAGTGCCCGCTGGCCATGCTCTGGCCGTGGATAGAGAGCTTTTTGCTCGTAAGGTCACAGAGCGGATCAGGCAGACCCCCCAGATTGAGATCGTGAATAAAGAACAGGACTGTATCCCGCAAGGGAAGGTGATAGTAGCCACAGGCCCGCTTACCTCGAACCCCTTGATGGAGCAGATCAGGCGCATGATCGGGGATGAACATCTCTATTTCTTTGATGCTATTGCCCCGATCGTAAGTGCGGATTCCATAGATTATGATGTTGTGTATCAAAAGGATAGATACGACAAGGGCGAGCCCGACTACCTCAATTGCGCCTTCGATAAGGATCAATATCTCCGTTTCGTTCAGGCCTTGATGGAGGGCGAAAAGCACGAAGCTCATGAATTTGAAGATGATTTCTTTGCCAGTGTGCGCTTCTCTTTTTATGAAAATTGCATCCCGATCGAAGAGATTGCCCGCCGGGGAGTGGATACCCTGAGGCATGGGGTGATGCGGCCTATGGGACTCGAAGATCCCAAGACGGGCAGGAAGCCTTATGCCGTCTTGCAACTGCGTACCGAAAACGAGTATCGCAGTTCCTATAACCTGGTGGGGTGTCAGACAATGCTGCGTTATGGGGATCAAAAACAAATCTTCCGCCTCATTCCCGGGCTGGAACAAGCCGAATTTCTACGCTATGGCTCCATCCATCGCAATTCATATTTGAATTCGCCCCAGGTGCTCAATCCCGATCTGTCTTTCAAGGCAAATCCGGAAGTGTTTGTGGCTGGGCAACTTAGCGGCGTGGAGGGTTACACAGAATCCATTGGTTTTGGCCTGCTGGTAGCTCTGCAAGTGGCAGAACAGATCGGCACCTTACCGGAAGAAACCATCCTGGGGCAGCTCCAGAGGCGTCTGCAAAATACCGAAGAGAAGCGCTTTCAGCCCTGCAATGCAAATTTTGGCCTGCTCCCCGAGCTGGAAGACAGGATCAGGGACAAGAAGCTAAAGCGTGAACTGCTCTCAAAGAGAAGTTTGACAGCTTTGGAGGCTTTTCGAAAATGAAACTGACTGCAATTGTTGCCCCTGGAACTGGTCTTTACTTGCTCTGGAACAGAATCTGCTATATTATATTGATAGATATGAAATCTACACAGGAGAATTGTGTTTATGAAGCTTAAGATATGGCTCCTCGCAGCGCTGGCTTTGCTCTTGCTGGCATCACTGCCTGCCCAGAGCGTTGCTTTCAAGGTGCAACCTCAGAGTTTGACGGTTGGGCAGAGCGGAAAGATCATCGCGACCCTATCCATTCCTGAAGATAGACAACAGATTTTTGATCCTGAAGATCAGGATTTCTTTTTTCTCAGTGCCACTCATCCCGGTCTCGAATTTGGCAAAACGATATACCCCAAGACCTATAAAGAGACTGATGCCGGAGAGAAGAAGTATTTCAAAAGCGTGAGCCTGGAGCTGCCCTTTGTAGTAAAAAAGACTGCAGATTATGGCAAATCCAGCTTGAAAGTGACGATGGGATTCAACCTCTGCTACCCCAGCGGGGCTTGTGATCCTCCAGACGAAGTGGATAAGACCCTCGTAATCGAGATTGCTCCTGCCATGAGTAATGGCGGGGAAGGACTGGAAGGGCCAATCTCGGAGACAATGCTGGCAGAGGACAGGGAAGATGTAGTGCCAGTGACAAATGAAGTGGTAGAAATGGAAGAACCCGGAGAGGAAACTGCCTCACCCTGGCAGGAAGTGCTCAAGTTTATCATCTTTGCCTTTTTGGGCGGGATCATCCTCAATATCACTCCCTGCGTACTACCAATCCTGCCAATACGCATCATGAGCATCATCAATCATGCTCAGAAAGTTTTTTTTAATGATCCGGCGACCACCGAGATCTACACTTTGGGAGTGCTGATCTCCT
>CAZZCS010000066.1:0-2692 GCA_964652645.1 uncultured Candidatus Cloacimonadota bacterium
TTCATTCGGCTGGTACAACCAACTTCAGTTGGGTTGAGCTCTTATTGATCCGTATAATCAAACACACAGCGCAGCGAGCCCCGTTTGGGCTGTCGAGCTCCTGGTCGACAGAGGCTGCGAAGCGAGCCCGTTGCGTAGCATTCCGATGCTACACAACGGCCCAGCACGGTTAACTTCATATTTTTCATTGACTTCACACCCATAAATAAATATCCTGGGATTCATTATGAAAAGTATCATTATTATTGGCGGTGGAGTCACCGGACTCACAGCTGGCATTTATGCCCAGGTAAACGGTTACAAAAGCATTATTCTGGAAAAACATCACACCCCAGGTGGGCATTGCACGGGCTGGAACAGGCAAGGATATCACATCGATGGCTGTATCCACTGGCTGGTCGGCACCAAAGAAGGGAGTCAATTGCGCCAGCTATGGGATTTTGTGGGAGCACTCAAGGACGTACCCATTTATCATCCCGAAAGCTTCATGGCTTTTGAATATGAGGATCTTACGGTTCATTTCTACCGCGATCTTCAGAGGCTCCAATCGAGCTGGATCGAGATCTCTCCCCCCGACAAAGACGTTATCCTGGAAATGTGCAAAAACATCAAAACCCTGCAGAGCTTCGAGATCCCAGTCGGAAAACCTGCAGATCTGATGAACCCCTGGGAAAGATTGAAATCAATCCTCGCCATGAAAGACGTGGGGCCTCTTTACAGTAAATACAGCAAGATCAGCATCCAGGACTATGCCACCAGGTTCAAACATCCTGCCCTCAGAAACGCCATCCAATCCTTCATGCCCGAGGGAGACTACAGCGCCATTGCGCTCCTCTTCCCGTTGGGTACCTTTACCGGAGATCAATCCTCCATTCCCATGGGTGGCTCCCTTGCCCTGGCAGACCGCATGGTAAAACACTACAAATCTTTGGGCGGCACCATCCACACCTCCTCCGAAGTGGTGGATGTGAGCATCAATAAGGGAAATGTGACTGGCTTGATCTGCGCAAACGGAGACAGTCACAAGGGAGATTATTTCATCCATGCCGGTGATGCCAGATTCTTGTACCACAACATCTTAAGGGACAAATATAACGATTCCAAATATGAGCTCCGCTTCAATAACCCAAAGCTCTATCCCCTGGCCTCAAATATCTATGTCGCCCTCGGATATGCAGGTCGGATGGACGACATCCCACGCTGCTTGAGATTCCCTGTGGAAGGCAGTTCGATCAAGCAAAACAACCAGCCCATCGAGCATATCCAGATGACGCACTATGCCTACGAAAGCAGTTTTGCACCCGAAGGACACACTGTAATTACGGTGGCTATAAACCAGTTTGAACCAGAGCTATTGGCCTGGGCAGATCTGGCCCGAACGCCAGAGGAATACCAAAGGGAGAAAAACCGGATCGGAGAGGAAGTCCTGGCAGCGCTTGAGACCCGTTTCCCCGAGATGAAATCACGTCTCACATTGCTGGATGTGGCCAGTCCCCAGACCTACACCCATTTCTGCAACGCTTACAGAGGCGCCTTTATGGGTTTTTGGCCCACTCTAAAAGGGAAATCCCTGATGCACTCCGGCAAGATCAATGGGCTCTCCAATCTTGTCCTCTCCGGGCAATGGCTGCAACCCCCAGGTGGTTTGCCCATAGCAGTAATCACAGGTCGAGACAGCATCTACCGCCTCTGCCATAAGGACAAAAAGAGCTTTAGAGGCGTGTGAGCATACAGGAGACAAAATGACAGTAGTCCTTCCCTATGATGAGACTCTCAAAGAAGAAGTCAAGAGCTTGATCCGGCAGTTTCGGATCGAGACGGCACAGCTCAAAGCCAAGACAGTGAATCCCTCCGATGCCGCGGTGGAAGAGGAGCTAATGGATTATATCAATAATGGTTACAGCATCTTTGTAGCCAGGTGCGATGAGGCTTGCTGCGGCTTTTTGGTGATGCGCTGCCTGGAAGAAGTCTGGTGGGTCGATACGCTGTTTGTGAGCATGGATTTCCGGCGTAGGGGAGTCGCAAGTGACCTGTATGAGAGGGCGGAACAGCATTCCTCCGGCTCTGGACCGGATAATCTCTTTGTCTGGGTACATCCCAATAACCACAAGATGCTGAGTTTCCTCAAAAGCCGCGGTTACGATGTCTTGAACCTGATTGAGGTGCGTAAACCCTGGCGCAATGAGCATTTTAGCCGGACATACAGTTTTGATGAGGACGAGCTGAGGTATTGAAGGGTTTTGAGGATTTGGGGGTTTGAGGTTTTAAGGTTTTAAGGTTTAGAGGGTTGAGAGAGTTGAGAGAGTTGAGAGAGTTGAGTGATGTGGCAAGTAGGGGGTGGCAAAATCTGTTTGCCACAGCGAGTGGAACTCGCTTTTTAGAATGCTACGTTGCGGAGAGGGGGGTGTCGCCCCGCCGGGGCTGGATCGGGTGCTTGCTCGTATCGAGGGGCTACGCTGCGCTCCGCACCCTCGCTATGTTGTGTCGCATCTTCGATGCTATCAGGAAGCTCGACTACAGACTAAAGACTAAGGACTTCGGACTACAGACTACCGACTACAGACTAAAGACTAAGGACTTCGGACTACAGACTACAGACTACGGACTACAGCCTATCACCCGATTATCCGCTGCGTCGTCACAAAGTGCAGCTTGGCAATCTCATCCAGGCGATCTTTGCCATACTTTTTTA
>CAZZCS010000066.1:2792-13559 GCA_964652645.1 uncultured Candidatus Cloacimonadota bacterium
GTCACAAAGTGCAGCTTGGCAATCTCATCCAGGCGATCTTTGCCATACTTTTTTACAAACTCCCGGGCGGCGGCATAAACTCTGGGATTGGTGCCCAGCGGGATCTCGAGCTTGTAAAAGCGCGCCAGGCTGTCTCGCATTTGCAGAAACTGATATCTGGCCAGGATTGAGGCAACTGCGACCGCCAGATCCTGTTCGGCTTTGGGTCTTTCGATTACAGGTGTTTTGATCTCTGCCTTTTTTAGGGCGGCTTTTACCTTCATGCTCTTGCTGAATTGATCTACCAATATCCCATCGGGGGCGGGCAGTTTCTGGAGCAGATTTTGGATCACGCTGCTATGCTGCCAGGCGAGCAGATCGTTCAGGTTCTTGCCTTGCAGCTTCATCGAGGCATAGATCTCGTTATATTTTTTGGGTTTGAGGACGATAGCGCTAATGCGCTGGGGATAGTGGAGATAGATCTGTTTTGCGATCTTACAGATTTCCACATCTTTGAGGTTTTTGCTGTCTTGCACCCCGAGCTTTCGGAGCTGGGATGCTTCCGTTCTCTGCACCCCAAAAGCGCAGACGACCAGGCCTCCCAGATAGTCTCCCTTGCCACATTCATCGGATCCGATCCAGCTATTCCATTCATGAAAACCTTGCAGAGCGCTTTCTTGAACCGGTTCTCTGCTATTGAGCGTGGCTAGCAGGGCATGGAGGCGGGTATTGGTCTTACCTCCTACAACCACACTGATCCCGCGTTTTTCGGAGAAGTAGATATTGAGCGGATTGCGCTCCAGATCCCGCTCCAGCACCAGTTGAACCCCATATTGCAGTTCATGGGTCTGGGTGATCTGGATCCCCTTTGCCTCCAGCTCCGGGATCAGCTGTGAGAGATAGATGCTTAGTTCTTTATGCATGTCAAATTATCCTTTTGGAAGACAGCGCTACTATCCACGCTTCCTATATTGGACAGAAGCAAAAACGGAGCTCTGCCTGTCAAGAGAGAAAGAGCTCTCGCAAGATTTTCTTGACGAAGTAGGGGATTCCCAAAAGCTGTTCCATATCGTTATGAATAAAGAATTTAAGGTACCAAAACGCTTTATTGTCAGCTTCCAGCATGGATACTACGGCAAGAAATCCAGCTTTGAGATTTCCTCTCTGCTGCTCTATTCTGCGCTGTTCTTGATATCCTGTTTACTGATCTTCAGCGTGTTATATCTGGCTCTCATCGGCCCCCACGCCCATCTGAAAAGCAGGGTGGAAAGGCTGCATACCGAAAACCAACTCCTGCGGGACAGGCTGGATATCTATTCTGCGGCCCTGGATTCTGTGGCCTTGCATCTAAACCTGGATCTGAGCACTCTCAACAGCCAGGCTTCTTCCGAGCCAGACCTCTATCCCTATTACGATCCGGACAATGAACATGGCGAACCCGATAGCTTTGGTTACGACGTCCTGCTCAGCACCAAGATTGCCAGTATAGAACAGTGTCTTGGCCTCATCCTCAATTCCATCCAAAGCCAGGATGCAGTGGCATACGACGCCACGGGGATGAACCTGAGCATCAACAGCCAGGGCAAACCTTCCATCTACCCCACATTTGGCAGGATTTCAGACGGGTGGGGCATGCGTATCCACCCCATCTTCAGAAGGCTGGCCTTTCATAATGGGATTGATTTTGCCAATGAAATCGGCACCCCTATCTATGCTACAGCCCCGGGGATTGTGACTTTTGCAGGTTACGACAACGAATATGGAAACCTGATCAAACTCTCGCATGAGAATTCCTATGAGACCCGCTACGGTCATCTTTACAACTTCCAGGTACGCAAAGGAGATCAGGTAAAGCGCGGCCAGATCATCGGCTTGATGGGCAATTCTGGTAGATCTACCGGCCCCCATCTGCACTATGAGGTGGTGATCAACGGCAATAGGGTAAACCCCTCCGGATACCTGAACCGGCTGGACGAAAATATCTACGTAAGACGCTGATATGGCAAAGCGCGCCTGGCTCTTTACTGCCCATTGCCCAGAGACTACCTTCACAAGCTATCAGAACATTTCTGAGGACGACATCCTCGTCGCCGTAGATGGCGGACTGGAATTTATGCACCAGAAAGCGCTGGAGCCGGATGTCATAATCGGAGATATGGATTCGATCCACAATCCTGAGCTCCTCTCAGCTTATCCAAAGGCCAAAATCCTGCGCTTTCCCTCTGCCAAAAACGAGACAGATACAGAGCTCGCCCTGAACTGGTGCCTCTCTGAAGGACTGGCAGAAGCGATTATATGCAACGATCTGGGCGGCAGGTTTGATCATGCTCTGGCCCTCATCCAAAACTTGCTCCATGCCCATGAAAATGGCCTGAATGCCAAAATCGATGCGGGAAATTCCCAGGCTTTCTTTTTGCAGAAACACAACGCTCTGGACTTTCCTCTGGGAAGCCTGCTCTCGCTGGTCTCATGGACCGAAACTTCCCAGCTCATCAGCAGTACAGGCCTGAAATATAGCCTCCAAGACCTACTCCTCTCCCGCAGCCTCTCCCGCGGAATTAGCAACATTATTACCTCCAAACCAGCCACGATTGAACTGAAAGAAGGGCTGGTTTTTTGCCACATATCAATTTTCTGATTGACAAAAATACAATTTATTCTATATAAGAGATTGGAAATACTGGTGACGAACGTCTCAAATTGCCTGCAGACATTTTGGCCCTGATGCCAGAGCGCTCTGTAAGCTACCCAATGATAAACTGATATACACTGTGGCAAGAAGCAACAAAGTGCTGCAAAAGTGAGTGTAAGATGGATAAAAACGATAACCTCGACGATCTGAGCTTTGAACAGGCTCTGACTAAACTGGAAGAAATCGTGGAAAGTCTTTCGACCGGAAGCGGCAATCTCGATGAGATGGTGCGCCTCTACGAAGCGGGGATCAAGTACCTGAACGGCTGCAAGACCAAGCTCGAAGAAGCGGAAACCAAGATCAGCATCCTGAGCCAGGACCTGCCAAAATTGAAAGACAAAGAGGATGAAAATGGATTATAAAGTATTGCTCAAAAAGGATATGAAAGAACGCCAGGAACTGGTAAACATCATTCTGGACCGCTTTCTGCCCCGCAAAGACGAGTATCCCAAAGAAATCCACAAAGCGATCCGCTACAGCCTCTTCGCCGGTGGCAAGAGATTGAGACCCTACCTCACAATGCTGGCCTACTCCATCTTCAAAGATGATATGGAACCGATTGCTCCAGTTGCCGCAGCCATCGAGATGATCCACACCTTTTCTCTGATTCACGACGACCTTCCGGATATTGATAACGACGAATATCGCCGCGGCAAAAAGAGCTGCCACGCAGTTTTTGGCGAAGGTATCGCCCTGCTGGCTGCGGATGCGCTGCTGGTAAGTGCCTTTGAGCTGGTCACTCTGGCCGAAATCCCGGACGCCATCAAGTGCCGCTTTGTGAAAGAATTGGCACACGAAGCCGGGATCAATGGCCTGATCGCCGGTCAAATGGTCGATATCGAATCTGAAGATAAGAAAATCGACAAGAAAACCCTGAATTTCATCCATGAAAACAAAACCGGCCGCCTGATCAGCATCTGTCTCCGCTTTGGCGCAATCGCCGGGGGAGCCTCTGATAAGGAGCTTGCCTGCCTCGAAGATTACGGCAAAAAGATCGGCCTCGCCTTCCAGATCGTGGACGACCTGCTCGATATCGAAGGAGATCCCTCCCTGGTTGGAAAGTCACTTGGAAAGGACGAAGACCAGAGAAAGGCAACCTTCCCCTCCATTTATGGGGTGGAACAATCCCGCCAAATGGCCCAGGATCTGATCGAAGAAGCCAAAGCCAGCGTGGGCAGATTTGGCCCCAAAGCCAACCTCCTGATCGCCCTGGCAGATTATATCCTGTCCCGTAAATCATAAACAGACAATACCTTGCAGCTCAGGCAACGATGGCTGAGATCCATCTGCCCTGGTCTGCTTTATGGAGTTACCATGCCAAAGATAAAATACCAGCTACTGCGCCCCAGCGCTCAAGCTCCCCAAAGAATGACAGAGCACGCAGCAGGTTTTGACCTGGCTGCAGATCTCGAAGATTCTCTCCTGCTCTATCCCGGAGAGCGTATCGCCGTGCCCACAGGCATTGCCCTGGAGCTGCCGGAAGGCTTCGAAGCCCAGATCCGCCCCCGCAGTGGCCTAGCCCTCAAACACGGAATCGGGATCCTCAATAGCCCCGGCACCATCGATGCAGACTACCGCGGAGAAGTGAAGGTGATCCTCTTCAACACCTCCAAAGAACCCTTTCCCATCCACTCTGGAATGCGCATAGCCCAGATGATTATCGCCCCCATCATCAGCACGGAACTGGTGGAGAGCGAAACCCTGAACGATAGCGTTCGCAGTTCCGGCGGTTTTGGACACACAGGAGTATAAAGTGCAAGATATTATAGCAAGAATAAATCAGCTTCGTAAAGAGAAAGACGCCATCATTCTGGCGCATAACTACCAGGCTGTGGATATCCAGGATGTCGCAGATTTCAAGGGAGATTCGCTGCAGCTATCCCTGCTGGCCAGCCAGAGCAAAAGCAGCATGATCGTCTTTTGCGGAGTCCGCTTTATGGCCGAAACCGCAGCAATCCTCAATCCCGAAGCCAGAGTAATCCTCCCGGTTCTGGACGCCGGATGCCCCATGGCAGATATGATCACGGCGGAGCAGCTGCGCAAGTTCAAAGCTCTTTACCCCGGTGCCGTCGTAGTCTGCTATGTCAATTCCTCTGTGGAAGTAAAAGCCGAAAGCGATATCTGCTGCACCTCATCCAATGCCCTCAATGTGATCCGAAGCATTCCCCAGGACAAACAAATCCTCTTTGTGCCAGATCAAAATCTGGGCAGCTGGGCAGCAGCAAAGGCCGGACGTGAAGTGGTCGTGTACAACGGCTATTGCCCCGTACACCAATACAGTTACAAGCTCTCACAGGTAGAGGAAATGCGGGCCAAATATCCGGATTATCAGATCCTGGCACATCCCGAATGCCCCGCCGAAGTGGTAAAAGCTTCCGACCTGGTGATGTCCACCAGCGGTATGATGCGCTATACCCAGGAAAACGATAAGGTCATCATCGCCACAGAGCAAGGCCTCGTGGATTACCTGATCCACCTCTACCCGGAAAAATCCATCCTGCCCCTCAATCCCATGGCTGTCTGCCGCAATATGAAGAAAACAAGGCTAGAAGACGTCTTGCACGCCCTGGAGACCGAACAGCATCACATCACAGTGGAGCCGGATATCGCCGCCAAAGCCATCGGTTGCCTGAATAACATGCTGAGAATAGGAGAAGAGCTAAAGGCTTAGAATACTTGATGGTATAGAGCACCGCCCAATACCCCGATAATTCAACGACCTTGCCCCGCCTGGCAACAGGCTTTCCACAACCACACGACACTAAATCCATGGTATATATTGCCACTAATATCGCCTGTAATGGCAATTATCGCCACCATGTTTCTGCTCTCTAATAGTGCTATCCCTTTGTTTATCTAGCTATTACATTTTAATACCAAAATTGTACCGTTATTGCAATTACATATATGTTCTCAAACATGTGATGTACGTCTAGCCCACTGCTTCATATGCCCTGGGTAGTTCCATACTCAAAGCCTACTACTCGACGACTCTACTGCTCGGGGAACTGGGAACATGGGAAGTGCATAGTCTTTTCATAAGGATCCGTGCCTTTGCCGGGTCTGATTTATTGTGGAATTACTTTGTGGGATGTAGGCTATGCGTTCTGTGGCTTGGTATCATAGATTTGTCCGGTTGAAGCTTGGAGATCTTCGCCGGGCAAATCACTTTAAATCCGCTTCACCCCGCGAACCAGTTCTGCGCCAATCCTCCTGATAGGCCTCCACCGTTTCAGCGCTGTAATAGCATTCCAGGATCAGATCCCGCATCAGGGCAAAGCGTTTCTTCTGTTCCATGCTATGGTAGGCAAAGCTGCGCTGCAGATGGTACTCCATTAGCTTCAGGAAGATTTCATAGGGGCTGTGGGAGCGCATCAGAACATCGAACAGACTGGTAAAATCCCCCTTGTTCCAATACAGATTGATGCAATGAGCCAGATTCTCAAAGTGGCAGATTTGTTCAAAGCTAAGCTCGTCACTGGCAAGTACTTGATAGGGAGGATCAGCCATAAAGAGATATCCGCGTTCCCGGGCGATAGCCAGCATTGGCGTATGTGGCAATATCTTCAGCATTCCGAGCTGGATCTCATGCGGCTTTGTGAAGGCTATCTCATTGATGGAATTGACAATAGAATCCGCTTTCTCGCCTGGCAAACCACAGATCAGATCGGTATGAAGGCGGATATTGGTACGTCTTTGTAGCTCGATCAGCACGGGACGAATCCTGCGCCAATCGGTTTTACGATTTACGAGGTTCATCACGTCGTTGTTTGTGGATTGCACCCCGATCTCAAATCTGATCCTGCCAGCCGGCACCTTTTCCAGGAGGGCTATATCGCTCTCTGAGAGCAGATCCGGGTAGATCTCGAAGTGAAACTCGCAGTCCTGCTCCAGATCTATGATGTACTGCCAGATGGAGTGTGCCAGCTTGGGAAAGACATTGAAGCTGCGATCGATAAACTTGATGGTGCGAGGCTTGAGGGCTACCAGGGCATCGAGCTCGGAGTAGAGCCTGTCCAGCTCTTTCGGGTCTTCTGCCTGGAAGCGCCTCTCCATCCTATCATCCGATGAAGAAAGGCAGTAGATACATTTATATGGGCATCCTCTGCTCGTCTCGTAATAGATTAGCCGGTTTTGAAGAAGCACGCGGTCTTCGGGGTGGTAGGGAAAGGGGATTTGAGCCAGAGGCAAGCAGGGCTCCGGGGATAGGGGAACACCCGGGGGAAAACCAGCTTTGGCCAGCATGTAGAAATCAGCTTCGCCGCTACCTGTGATCACGGTGTCCTCTGGGCCGAGCAGCTCTGCCAATTGGGCGTTATCTGCCTCGGGGCCACCCAATACAAATCTGGCCTGGGGAAACAGCTTGCGTATCTCCGGAATCAATCTCTGGAGGTAGGTTCGATTCCAGATATAGACGGAGAGGCAGATGATTTCGGGCCGATGAGAGTAGATAATTTCCAGAGCTTCAAAGAGTTGCGTCTTGAGAGTAAGCTCCTCCATCTTTAGCTGATGGGGTAGCTCCCGGATCATTTCCCGCATATAGTAAAGGGCGGGGTTGGTATGCGTCCAGGCCGAATTTACGGCCAGCAGCAGGATTGTCATCCGAGGATGCCAAGCTCGTGCAGCTTGCGGGAGAGGTTACTCTGTTGCATTCCCAGGGCATCGGCGGTTTTGGACACATTGCCGGAATTGAGACGCAGTTGAGTGCTCAGATAGCGGATTTCAAATTCTTTCTTTTTATCGTTGTAGTTTGTAGTTTCCTGCCAGAAGCTGGCATCGTTACTGCTCTGGTTCCGGGCCGAGGCATGCAGCACAGGCTCTATATCCAGGGGATTCAGGACCTGATTGTCGCAGAGCAGATAGATGCGTTCCACGAGGTTTTTCAGTTCGCGCACATTCCCCGGGTAATCTGGTTTTTGGAGATACTCCAGGGCAGAGGGACTGAAGGACTTTACCTTTTGGTTCATCTCTATGGCGCATTGCCTGGAGAAGTGATTGAGGATCATGGGGATATCATCTTTCCGCTGGCGGAGGGGAGGAGAATAGATGGGAACGACGTTCAATCTATAAAAGAGATCCTCGCGAAAGCTGCCGTTTTCCACCATTGCTTCCAGATTTTTATTGGTTGCGGCGATGATTCTCACGTCGATATGGTGGGTATGATTGGAGCCCACGCGCTCAAATTCACCCTCCTGGATCACGCGTAAAATCTTGGCCTGGGCAGCCAGATCCATATCGCCGATTTCATCCAGGAAGAGAGTGCCGCCATCTGCCTGCTCGAGCTTGCCTTTCTTGTTCTTCACCGCTCCGGTAAAGGCCCCGCGTTCATGGCCAAAGAGTTCGCTTTCCACCAATTCCCGCGGGATCGCGGCAGAGTTGAACTTGATAAAGGGCTGTTCAATTCTATTACTGCGGGCATGAATAGCCCTGGCGATAAGTTCCTTGCCGGTACCGCTTTCACCCCGGATCAGGATTTTGGCAGTGCTGGGAGCCACGCGATTGATCAGAGCGCTCAGTTCCTGCATAATGGTGCTGTTACCCACCATTTCCCACTGTTTTGCATACTGATCGCGGTATTCTTTCATCTGGGTACTGAGGTTATAGAATTCCATGGCTTTTCTGACGGCGAGCTTTACCTTGGGCAGGCTCAGCGGTTTCTCTAGAAAGTCGAAAGCACCCAGCTTGATGGCTTTTACGGCGTCGCTGATATTGCTGTTGCCGGAGATCATGATCACGGGAACGACAGGATTGATCTTCTTTAGCTTGCCGAGGATGTCTATACCGTTCGCATCCTGCAGCTTCACATCCAATAGCACCAAGTCCGGCTCGTTATCCTCAAACTCCCGCAGACCTTCCTTGCCGCTGTTCTGATACTCCACGTGGTAGTTTTCATCTTCGAGGATGCCCTGCAGAGTGATGCAGATGTTTTTCTCGTCGTCTATGATCAGGATGTTCATGCTCTGTGTCCTTCTATAATCAGGATAAATTCGCTGCCCTCTCCCGGTCTGCTTTTGGCGCGTACAACGGAGCTATTGGCTTCCATCAGGCGTTTCACGATGGCCAGGCCTATCCCTGTACCCTTGCTCTTTTTGGAGAAATAGGGCTCAAAGATGCGGTTCATATCCTCCGGCTCGATCCCGCTGCCATGATCCTTGATGCTGATGACCACATAGCGTTTGTCGTGCTTGAGGCTGATATCTATAACGGCGGACGTTTCCGAGGCATCGATGGCGTTCTGGATAATGTTTGTAATTATCTGATAAAAATGAGTCTTATCAAATTTGATCTGATGCTCGTCTTCCATATCCAGGCTGAGGTTGTAAGTAGGGATATACGCTTTGCAGATCTCGTTTATCTGCTCCGAGGGGCTAAAAACGCTCTGCACAGGCTGGGTAATCTTGGCAAAACTGGAGAAATCCTGGGCCAAAAGACGCAGGTTTTCCACTTCCTGATTGATGATACTGATCGAATCCGGCAAAATACTGAAAACGTCTGCCTCCTCATCTGCCAGCCTCTCTTCCAGGCGCTGGATGGTGAGTTGGATCGGCGTGAGCGGATTCTTGATCTCGTGAGCCAATACCCGGGAAAGATCCTTCCAGATCATCTCTTTCTCCGCCACCAGGAGCTTCTTTTGGATGGCATCGAGTTCGTGAGACATGGTGTTAAAAGACTTTTTGAGCATCTTCATCTCGTGAATCCCGGTCTCGGGGATATGCACTGTAAAATCTCCGTTGCGGATCCTGTCTGTGGCGTTTTTGAGCTCCCGCAGGGGCTTGCTGATATAGGAGAGGACAAAGATAAAGACCAGAGAGGAAACTATGATAATCCCCAGCAGCATCAGGGATGAATACATGCTGGATTCTCCCAGGGTAACGCTGATCAGGCTCTTCGACTGGCTGATCGCCTGTATGGTCTGCATCACCCTCAGGCTGTCTTCGGGGCTCAGGTTGTGGATCTCGCTGAGCAATTCCACGCTATCCAGATTGTCGAAGACCTGCTTGATCTGGCTTTGTTTCATCTGGGAAAAGCTATTCAGGAGCAGTAAACCGCTGATCGTGATCAGGATATAGAGAGTAAGTACACAAGTTCTAAAGCCGGGTCTAAAACTCATAATTTTCCTCATTAGAAGGTTTGGCGAGTGCTAAAGACACCTTTTACGCTGGGCTTGCGAAAGCGCCACAAAACCATCAGATCCACCTCACGATCGATCTGAGTAAATTCCACCGTGGGAAGCCAGGCCTGCACAGAGACATTCACGCTCCGCCAGTCCCGCTGGACCGGAATCGAGCAGGAGATCTGGGAGATTGCATCTTTTACGGCCTCGAAGGAGGAGGTCTCAATCCTTTCTCCGCTACCGCTCTGGCGAATGACATAGGAATTGCGCATCGGCTCAAAGGTAACCCGGTTTGTATGCGTGATCTGATATACAAGAGCTCCCGCATTGCGCACTTCCACTTTGTAATACATCGTGATCGGGGTTCCAGATTTGAATACATCCGGAAAATCGTTGTCGAATCCGTAATCCAGGGCGGTGCTCAATTGCATATAGTTGTTGTTTACAAAGGCACTCAAAGGTCGAAACGACGGGTCGTTTCCCGTGTAGGAAGAAAACAGGAACATGGACAACGACATCAGTCCGGTGACGATCTTGGATCCTAAGGCTGCAAACATCTTTCTTGCTCTTTATCAAGACCGTGGTATGGGGCGCTATTCCAAGCCCCAAATCTGCAACGGTCTCTTTTTTATTAATACGGCAACATTATCAATGTGGCCTTCAGTGTCAAGAAAGGAATTCTAAACTGGAGAATTTACCTCTTAGAACTTCAATATCTTCTGGCTCAGATTTCCTTGCTCCAAGCCTACCCGGAGCAGATAGATCCCGGCGGCGACATCGCGTCCTCTGGCATCCTTTCCATCCCAGTGGATCTTATCCCTGGTAATGGGAACACTGCGCACCAGTTGCCCTTTGAGGTTATAAATCTTGAGCTCCGTGGGTGCCTTGTCCCAATTTTGCAGCTCGATGGCGATCTTGCCGACAAAGGGATTTGGATAGGCTCTCAGGCGTGGCTGGACACTGGGAACCGTGATATCGTCAC
>CAZZCS010000067.1:0-13385 GCA_964652645.1 uncultured Candidatus Cloacimonadota bacterium
TTCAGCCGGGGGTTCGCAGAGAAGATTGGCTGGTAATAACAAACTGAAGGTGCTGCCCTTGCCGATCTCGCTCTGAACCTTGATCTCACCATGAATCAGTTTGGCATACTTCTTGCAGAGGGATAATCCCAATCCTGTCCCTTCAAACGATCTGTTCCAGCCCTCGCTGGCCTGGCGGAAAGGCTCGAAGACCACGGCCAGGTGTTCTTTAGAGATTCCAATCCCAGTATCTGATACAGAAATGCAAATGTTGCCGTCTGTGTTGATATTATTTTCGAGCCGGACAGTGATGGCTCCCTCTTCGGTAAACTTTCTGGCATTTGCGATCAGTTCATGCAGGATATGATTCAGGATCGTGGGATCTGTTCTCAGATATATGGGCGCGTCAAGTGGGATAAAATTCAGCTTCAGATGTTTTTTTGTCACAGAGGGTGTGAAGAGGTGTACAGGTTTGTAGACGGCATCATTTAGATCTAGCACATGCCAGGTAATCTCCTGCTTGTTTGCTTCAATCCGGGATAAATCCAGTACCATGTCCAGAGTATGCAACAGCCTTTTACCGGATTTGTAGATTGTTACGGCCATATTGTGAGTTCGCTCGTCATTCAGCTCTTCTCTCAGCAGCTCAGCAAAGCCCAGGATTCCGTTCAGAGGAGTTCGGACTTCATGGCTCATATTCGAGAGGAAGTTTGATTTGAGTCTGTTATTCTCCTCGGCTGTTTCTTTGGCCTGGATCAAGGCTGTCTCAGTGTTCTTCCTATGTTGAATTTCATCGTAGAGAGTCTCAATGTTTTCCTGAATGGTTCTCTGCATCTCGTGTAACTCAATGGCGAGGTTATCAGTCTCTACCAGCATCGAGGGTTTGGGGTCTTCAGACCAGTCGTGATTTGGGTCTTGGATCTTGCGATTGAGTGCCTCAATTGGCCGGGAGATTATCCCTGCCAGATAGATGGCAGAGCTCACGGAGAGGAGCAAGAGGAAAAACAGCAGCACGAAAAATGTTCTGTTGTGTCTGTTCAATATCTGGATAAACTTTGTTTTTGGCGAGAGGGTTACTATCAGCCACTGAGTATCCTTATTGAGCTGGAAGGGTTTCGCGTGGAGCAGATATTCATCTTTTCCCACGCGTATGGGGATCTCAATATCTGTATCAATGTTGCCCAAACCACCAGATCTCCCTGCCAGAGTGCTTGCTGCATTGCGGATCAAAGCGGAATCCGAGCCCAATGCTTCCACTCTGGAGATGACATTGTCGGTTCTGGACATGGTAAAAACGTTATCCTCTCTGGAAGATGCAACCATGAGACCGGATGCATCCATGATCATGGTGATGATGTCATGTTCTTGCTCAATCCGTGAAAGGAGTTTGCTGATATCGGAGATGAACATATCGATCCCGACTACTCCGAGCAATCTCCCTGATTCATCTCGAGCAGCCTTGCTAACGGTGATCCCAAGGTCGTGTTGGGTTGCCACCAGATAGGGATCTCCCCAGACCACATCATCGGAAAGGATGGCGGCTTGAAACCAGGGACGGATCGAGGAATCGAAATGGGGGATCTGGGTGATCAGTTTTGTGCGG
Organism: uncultured Candidatus Cloacimonadota bacterium; assembly: GCA_964652645.1. Classification (GTDB taxonomy): domain Bacteria; phylum Cloacimonadota; class Cloacimonadia; order Cloacimonadales; family Cloacimonadaceae; genus CAZZCS01. The sequence continues at coordinate 1,583 of CAZZCS010000067.1, forward strand.
TTGAAATTGTCATCAATCTCATATTTGTAAAAGGTGCCTTTATCAAATCCCTCGGTATGAATAGTATAATAGCGGTTCAGCTCTCTATCGATGCCAGCATTTGCCAGGCCCCCTCTGGGGTTTGCAAAGTAGATGCTATTTACGTTATCGTAACTGCGGATCAGAGTACTGAAGTATTTGATGAGTGCATCCTGGTTGCTCCCACTAATCACCTGTCTCTCAATAAGATTGGCGTTTACTCTGCAGGAACGGCTGGGTACTTTGAAGATATAACCAATCTGGTTGTAGATGCTATTATTGAGGTTTTGGGCAGAGCTGCTGATCAGTTGGTTTGAAGTCCTTTTATTGTGGAGATAAGACATATAGGTAAGAAGCAGTGCCACCGATACGACAAGAAGCGTAATCGTGAGGATCAAGATTCTACGAATTGTTAACTTAAGTTTCATACTCTAACCTCTTTTCTTTACGTTTCAGTTCCTGCACAATCGGCACTCTCCACTATATTATACGTGGTTTCGCAAGGCAAGTTCCATGGGATGAGGATTCAGGTAGTATTGGTCTGCCAGATAGGGCTTATTGTACTTCTTCGTATAGTGATTTAGCATTGTAATCGGAACAATCAGCGGTAACAGGTGGTTCTTGTAGTTCTCTATCAAGCCCAGCATTTCTTCTTTTTCAAAGGAGCTGAGATCCTGTTTGAAATACCCCAGAATGTGGTGCATCACATTCTGATGTTTGCGCGCCGTGGCATGTAGCTTGCAAGCCTTCATGAGGAGCTCCAGATAGATGTCTTTGAATTGGTTCATGGAGTATTGTGAGACGTTTGCTACCAGCTTTCCCATTTCACGGTAGATCTGGGGGCTATGGGCCATAATCAGGAGCTTGTGCCGGGTATGAAACTCCACAATGGCTTTGGGCTTGAGGCCTGCGTGGATCAGCTGATGCCATCTATCCATCACGAAGATGCGCTCTATGAAATTCTCCCTCAGGATGGGGTCGTTCAGGCGTCCTTCTTCCTCTACAGGTAAGAGAGGCATGGCTTTCATCAGTTCACGTGCCCAAATCCCCACGCCTTTCTTCTGGCTCATGCCTCCCCCCACGGGATAGACTTTTACTCTTTCCATACCGCTGGAGGGGGATTTGCTTCTGAAGACGAAGCCGCAGAGTTCCTTTGGGAAGAGACCTTGAATAGTCTTGTGGGAGAATGCAATCATCTCATCTGTAAAATCACGGTTTGTAAAGACTGTGACCAATCTGGGGGCTTCAATATCGCCGACCAGGCGCAGCGCTTCGCGAGGAACTGGCAGTCCGATTCCCACTTCCGGGCAGACAGGAACGTATTCAACGTACTTCCCCAACACTTCAACCAGCCAGTAATTGTAGCTGTGCTGTCCGTCGTAGCGAACGTTTTTGCCAGTAAGACAGGTGCTGATTCCTAGAACCATGATAGCTCCTATAGATGTCGCAATTTGGGAGGGTCGATCATCGGTTGTAAAAGTCCTCAATTGATTTTAGAATCTCTGCCATGGCGCTATTGACGTCAGAGACGTCAAGAGTACGTCTGTCGCCGTTGTCAAAGGTGATAACCAGGTTTCCCAAGGCTTTATGAATCTCACGAATCTTGGGGATTACGATATAGTTTTTTCCGGTGTGCTCGTCTTCGTAGGTAAAGATGGCCTTCATTAATACCTCTTCAATTGACAGCTCTGGCTGAAGGTTTCGCCGGGTCTGAGGTACTCTGCATCCGAGGGGTCAAAAGAGATCAGACAAAAATCTGGATCGTCGAAACCCCGAAAGTATTCATCGAAGAAATAGCAAAATTCGGCTGCTTCGCGCTTGGCGGCTGCGGAAGTCTCAATTCTGGCAACTCCGCCGAGCCTAATATAGCCTGTCTGGCCCTCATCTGTGATGGGGATGCAAATCTCGACCTCTTTGTTGGACGCAATTTGCTGAACCTTTGAATCACCGCTAAAGGTGACTATGCTGTAGCTGTCGTTTACCCAGAACAAGACAATGGGGCGCACTCTGGCCTGCTTCTTATCACAAGTGGCCAGATAGGCATACTGGTTTCTGGATATCCAGCTCATTATCTCCTGTTGAAGCGATGATTCATTGGTTCTAGCCATGACTAACCTCTGAAGTTATTTCTTGGTGATCTTGACTTTTTTGACCACAGCCTGATTATCTGCCAGGGGATTATCTGCTTTGTCGCGGGGGAGCTGTTCGATTTTGTGAACAATGTCCATACCCTTGGTGACTTTGCCAAACACGGTATGTTTACCGTCGAGCCAGGGAGTTCCTTCTTTCTTGGTGATGATGAAGAACTGTGATCCGTTGGTGTTTGGGCCGGAATTTGCCATGCAGATGTAGGAGTATAGGGCTTGAGCTTTGAGAGCACCTTTCCCCATTACCTTTCCTGTGAATCCTGTAGCCTCTTTGTAAAACTCGACTGGACGGGCTTTGAATGGCGCCCAGCTTTGCATGTTCTGGCATTCTTGAATGATGCTGACCAGTTCTGGATTTGGCTGTTGGGTTGTCTGCATATAAGGGACTACCACAGTTTCCCAGACCACATTGGCATTGGCATCGTCATCAAAGAGACCAGTGATCTCGGCACCTTCGCCATAGCACTCGTCTTCAAAGCGATAACCGGGGCCACCCTGTCCATCGTTTGATCTATTGTCATCCTTGGTGTTGGGGCAACCGCCCTGGATCATAAAATCCGGGATCACTCTGTGGAAATAGGTTTTTTCAAAGAATCCAGATTCGCTGAGGTCAACGAAGTTTTTCACGGTTTTGGGTGCCAGCTCGGGCCAAAGCTCGAGTTCGATGTTTCCCTGGTTTGTTTCGATAACAGCAGTTACGTTTTTTGTGCTCACTTTTTTCTTACTCTCCTTTGGTTCTGCGCTCAGGCATGCCGTGATAAATAGCATTACCGTAACGAGCAACAAGGCTGATGGTAGCAATTTAATGCTCTTTAACATTGTATCTCCTTATTATCTATGCTGGCACTATAGGTGCTCAGCTCGATCTTACCGTCTATGATTTTTATATAACTGCGATTTTTGAGCCAATCACCACAATTTCCGTAGTGACCACCATTCATCTCTTTCAAACGTGGCTCGTGACTATGCCCCATCACGACAATATCGTAACCTCTTTGGATCTGGACAGCAGCATATTTCTCCAGGCCAGCAGTCTTCTGCTTACGCAGCCACATGGGGGAGATGCGCTTCCTGCTAGTGCGTGACATCTGAGAACCCAGCCTCATGGCGAAATCGGGGTGGAGGAGGGCAAAGATGTTTTTGAGCATTGGAAGCCGGATGATGCTGCGAAACAGTTTGTAGCGCATATCGTTTACCGTATAGAGATCACCGTGGGTGACAAGGATCTTTTTGGCATCCACATTTAGAGTGTAGTTGTCGGCAACTAGCTCCACGCCCAGATAGTCCGGAAAGAAATCTCCAAACCAGAAGTCGTGATTGCCGCTGATATAGACAATCTCACAAGCTCGTTCTCGGATGTCTGCCAGGCATTTTAAGAGCGGAAAGTACTGTTTTACCAGGCAATACTTCCAGTCGAACCACAGGTCAAAGATGTCTCCAGCCAGGATCAATCTGTCGTACTTTCCTACAAGGCTGCGAAAGAAATCCAGAATCACTTCGTTGCGGGCACGGTCTTCTTCTGTTACTACTTGATACTTGAAGTGGACATCCGAAACTACGCAAATCTTCATGGCTACCTCGTGAGCAAGTAATACACTATGTTTGTCCCGAACTGGAAGGCAAGCTCTCTGATCTCCTCGGGGTTGTTGTGCGTGGAAGGATCTGCCCAGCCGTCGCTGATATTGGTCTCGTAGGTATAGAGCACCATCATGCGTCCATTCTCGTCGAAGATAGCAAAGGCCTGGGGAGGCTTATCGTCGTGTTCGTGGATTTTGGGCAGACCTGCTGAAAAATCGTAAAAGCAATTGAAGAGGCGGTGTTCTGCACTGAGCTCGATCAACTCATACTCGGGGAAGACGCGCTTGATCTCCCGACGGAAAGAGGCATCCATACCATAATCGTCATCCGCGTAGAGGAATCCACCGCGCAGCATCCACAGCCGCAGGTTCTCTATCTCTCGATCCGACCAGCGGATGTTTCCATGACCTGTAATGTACACAAAGGGGAAGTCAAAGAGCCTGGGTTCGCTGGCCCGTACCACACTCTGATCGATCGGGAAATTCGTACTGAGAGCTCTGTTGACGTATTTTGCCAGATTGGGCAGTACCTCTGGATCGTTATACCAGTCGCCCCCTCCGTCATACTGCAGGCGGGCAAACCCGGAGCGGAAGATATTGGGCTGAACAGTGGCCTGCCCAATGCTTAGTATGAAAAGGATGATGAGGGCTGTGAGCAGCTGTTTCATCTCAGTTCCTGATATTGAGCTCGATGCAGATAACTTCGTCTGCCACAACGGCATAAATGCAGTTTTCAAAGCTGTCGTAGGCAGAGATGTACTGTAATCTGGCCTTAAAATCTATCTTGCTCAGAGCGGTTCCCCTGCTGCCATCAAGAGCGCTCAGGCCCTTCTCTTCAGCGATCAGGATCACGCTGCCATCCAGGCGCGGGTCTGATTCATTATTTAGCTCCAGGGGATAGCGGATGCCGGAGAGAGACTGGACAGGATTCAAGTCGTACTCCCATACCAGCTTACCATCGTCTTTGAGGGCTACGGATTTATTATTATCCAGGATCAGGATCAAAGAGCCTCTGGCAATCGTCATGGTCTTGATTCTGGAGCCCATGGAGAGCTTCCAGATCAGTTCCCGGCTCTTCTTGTTATACGCCAGGACTACATCATCAGAGGCAAGATACAGGTTCTCGATTGTAAAGACGGGAGTGGCTGTGATCTGATAGGGCAGATCTGTAGTCCAGCCGATGTTAAATTCAATATTCCGGGCTGGAAGATTCACTATCTTGTCCAGCTGCTTGATGATCTGAGACGAATCCAGATTGAGGTAGTTTGGTATCTGTTCCCAGGTGGCGTTTTTGTTCTCACGAAAGAGAAGCTTCAATCTCCTGAGAGACTGATCTATAAATCTATTGCCAAACACCATATACACAATCGTGATGATGGAGATCAACAGCAAAATCATCGTGGTAATCTGCAGTCTGTTGATCCTGCGGCGGGCTGGCTTGAGCAGTTTTGTTCTACCTTCCAGGATCAGCCACTGGGCGTTATCTTCATGAGCGTGAGATTCGATCAGACTGGAGATGGCCGAAGGCTCTGGATCGGCATCAAAGACCAGGGAGGCTATAAAAGATGGGACTACGATCAGTTTCTGTTTTGCCCCTATGAAGACGCGATGAGTCTTGACCCGGATGTCTTTCTCCGGTTCGCCAAATAGGCAGAGCTGTTCCAGGCTCTTGACATGGTAATTCTGCCAGGAAGTGCCGATGGGTGAGATTCTTTTATTGTCCGCAACAGCACAGATCAGACGACCAAACTGGACAAAGAAGAGCTCGTGATCGAAGAGCACGCCAAACCACAGCGATATTCCCTTCTCTTTGAGCAGGGTCTTCCGCAACTGGGCATGAAGTTTCCAATGAAAGTCTGCAAAGAACTTCTTGAGCCAGCTTTCGATGCTGAGTTTGCTCACAGATTGGATGTCCGAGCCTTTTATCTCGAGTTTGATCTGAGCTTGGATTTCTTCCAGAACATGATCCGCTTCCGGGTGCCAGGTTGCCAAAAACCAACCAAAACGTCCGTCTTTGGTAACCTGGTACTCAATCATGTTACTCGGGATACAGGAGAATTCACCATCAAGAGCTATCATCTAAGACCACCATTTTATAAAGGAGCGATAAAACACTCTGGTTAAAGTAGGAAGATCCAGCAACATATTGGTATAGGCAGCATTAGCCAGTGGGCACCAGCATTCCTTCTTGTGGATGGAGCGCCGTTCCAGCTCTGCTTCTGCGGAATACCAGATATGCTTGAAATCATAGTCTGTCTTGCGCAAGCGACCCAGGGCTTTGGCTTTGACGCAGCAAGACCACACATCGCCATCAGGTGAAATCTGAACAGAGGCAACGCCTGCATAACAGGGGATTACTTGCGTCTCGTCCCTCATGATGCGCTTCACGAGATTATAGTACTCGATGCGAAAAGCCATCGTGATCTTGTTCATCCCCTTGAACTTCTCATTCTTGATCCTATGGATCAGGAAGTCCACCGCGGACTTGTACGAGATCAGATTGGGGGTGACCTCGGATGCGACTGTATCCAGTTCCACTCTCTCCTCGGCAATCTCGGTGATGTATGAATCCGGTTCGAGCTTCATAAGAGTGCCAGCCACAGAGGAGAAGGTCTCAGAATTGAACTTTGAGATCACAGTATGAATCCCGACGCTCAGATTTGGCAAGCGCAGGGCTTTGAGTTTGTGGAAGGTAGAGACCGCTTTCTTGTAGTTGCCAGGGACGTTACGGATTTCATCATGCTGGTTTTCGATCCCATCGATAGAGACGTTGATGATGATCTGTGCCTTGGGGCAGGCCTTGGCGATGGCAGCAGTCTTCTCTATTATAGTATTTACTAAAAGGCCATTGGTCGGGATGTTTATGATTCGGGGTCTGGAGAGTTCATAGATGGAGCTTACGATCTCAACGATATCCTGACGGAGGAAGGGCTCTCCTCCACTGAAAGTGATCCAATAGGGGGCTCTCCCGATCTTGCGAAAGATCTTACGATACTCTTCCACGGTTAGGTTTTTGGCCTTTTTCTTCCAGATATTGCAGGTGCTGCAACGTGAGTTACAAGTATAAAGCAGACTAACCGTATAGTTTATGGGCATCAGCTTGGGAAAGCCGAGTCTCTTCATAAACCAGTATCCGATTATCCGGAAGAACAGATATATCATTCAGTATCCTCTATTATGTTCAAAATTATGAAAGCTTCTTGGTGCTATGAGCTATATCCCACATGAAGGGATTCTTCTTTTTGATAAAGTAATCGATGCTACCCAGGATCCGGCACCAGACCTCAATCGCTATAGTAGCCAGGAGTTTGCCTGTGTCTGCCGGTCTCTCAAGTAGCTCAGACAAGACTAGTCTGGATAAAATTGATAAGTCCTGAGAAGGGACTTTATAGTTCTGCATATCCTTGAGCCAGAGATGTCCATTGTGGATCCTTCTTCTCTGCTTGATGTGATCCGCCAGGTTCAAAGGACCCTTGTTGTGAATAATGGCTTTGGGGATGTACTTGAGCTTGAGGCGTTTGAAACGGATTATGGCTTCAATGCTGGCCTCATCGACTGCCGACTGGGGAGGAATCGCATCCATAACCTTGCGAAAAGCGATCATTTCGCCCAGTTTGGGGCTGGATAATGCCATCTTGTGATGCAATCTCCAGAGCAGATGCACCATATAGCCTATGAAGGTGCTGGCATCATTGACGGGGATAGGCCTGCCACCAGTAGCGCCCACCTTGTGGTCCAGGAAGGGGCTTACCAGCAATTCGATGGTTTCGGCTCCAGGTATGGTGTCTCCGCTTTCCACCACCAGGATATCGGATTTGGCCTCTTTGATAAAGAGATTGATTGCAGAAGCCTTGCCTTCGCGCTTGGCCTGTGAAATCAGCCTGATCTGTGGATTGGTGGCGGCGTATTCTCTTACGATGGCGTCTGTAGCATCTGTACAGGCACTGGAGACAACGATTATCTCGGCAATCTCGACCTTGCTAAGCTGCTGGGTCAACAGGGCAGAAAGCAAAGAACCGATATTGTCTTCTTCGTTGTAACAAATGACTCCCAAGGAGCACTTTAGGGTGCCGGTACTATCTTGCATATCGAAAACCCGGATCAGCTGGGGCTATTGGGTGTGCGCTCGGAGCGTACGTCTTTGGCGATGGCATCCAGGATGCCGTTCACATATTTCCCAGAGGCTTCAGAACAGAATTTCTTGGCGATTTCAATGGCTTCGTTGATGATCACCGCAGGAGGTGTATCTGTGAAAACCAGCTCAAATACAGCAATATGCAATATGTTTCTATCCAGATGAGCGATGCATTCTAAAGACCAGTTCTCGGAGTGTTTGTCGATCTCAGCCTCGATTTCACCGATATTAATTATCGAATTCTTCACCAGATCGTCTGTGAAAGCATAGACGGAGGAATTGCTTGCTATCCCTTCGGCATCCATCAGTTGCTTCAAAATCTCAGGATACTCGTTCAGGAGCGAATACTCCCGGAAATCCTCCTTGATCTCGGCAAAATCCAGTGCATAAAGGGTCTGAACAGCTATCTCGCGTGCTTTACGCCTCTGTCCCATTTTAGAGCTCCTGCATCAAGCTTACCATTTCCAAAGCCGCCAGAGCTGCACTCCAGCCCTTGTTTCCGGCTTTGGTGCCAGCCCGCTCGATGGCTTGTTCGATGGTTTCAGTAGTTAAAATACCATAGATCACAGGAAGTGAACTCGCCAGGCTTACCTGTGCTATGCCTTTGGTGACTTCTGCGCTTATATAATCAAAGTGTGGGGTAGCGCCGCGGATCAGAGTCCCCAGGCACACGACAGCATCGTATTTGCCGCTTTGGGCAGCTTTCTGTGCTACCAGAGGTATTTCGTAGGCTCCAGGTACCCAGATGATCGTGATGTCCTGCTCCTGTACCTCATGACGTAGCAAGCAGTCAATCGCTCCATCCAGTAGCTTGTTACCGATAAACTCGTTGAAACGGCTAACGAGAATGGCAAATTTGTAACCTTTGGAGACCAGATTTCCTTCTATAGTTTTCATTATATACTCCTTCATAAGAGGATTTTCCATTAGAGGTCAAGTTAATTTAGTCGCAGATTTCAGCAAGAAAAATCTTCACAAGATTGGATAGAGCCGTGCCTGGGCCTTTGGGCTGGGATGTGGTAGTGGCTGGATTGCTTATTTAAGCGCTCAGAAGTGCCTAATCAAAACCGAGCTCGCGCAGGCTGCTATTTTTCTTGCGCCAGTTTTGGTTCAGTTTTATCCAGAGATGGATCTGCACGGGCAGGCCGACAAAGGAAGATAGTTCCCGCTCGGCATAGCTGCGGATCCTGGCCAGGCTCTCGCCATTACGGCCGATGATGATGGGCTTTTGACTCTGTTTCTCGATCCAGATCACCGCGTCTATAATCACTTTATCCGGCAGTTCGGTATATTTCTCGATCAAAACTGCCGTAGAATAGGGGATTTCTTCGGAGAACTGATGGAATATCCCTTCCCGGATCTTTTCCTGGGCAAAAAAGCGCATGGGCAGATCAGACATCTCGTCTTCGGTGTAAAAGGGTTCGTGAAAGGGAAGATACTTCGTGATCGTATCCAGCAGTTCGTCCAGATTTGTGGAGTTCAGAGCCGAGATAAACACCATATCCGACACCGAATCTGGCAGTTGGGCTCGCAAGGCGTTCAGATCGTACTCTTTCTTGCGGTCGATCTTGTTGAACACTGCTATCTGGGGGTTTCGCATGGATTTGAGGTGATCCAGCACTTCCAGGTCGTAATCGCTGGGGAAGTTGTTTATATCGGCCATAAAGATGATCAGATCGACTTCCTTAAAGGAATTGCTCCAGATCTTGATCATCCGCTTTTGCATCTCGTAGCGGGGCTTCAAAAAGCCGGGAGTATCGATAAAGACGATCTGCCGGTTATCATCTGTGAGGATACCTTTGATGGCGTAGCGAGTCGTCTGTGGCTTGGGGGAGGTGATCGAAAGCTTCTCTCCCAAAAGGCGGTTCATGAGGGTGGATTTGCCAGTATTGGGTTTGCCGATGATGGCAACGAAGCCAGTTTTATAGGCAGGATTCATCTTATTGATTCGCAATGGGATACAGAAAGGGCAGGAGACGCATGGCCTCCTGCCGGATGTATATTTTTAGAGCTCATTAAATACAGATTCAATGATCTCGGCACATTCTTTGAGCTGTTCTTTGGTGATGACCAAAGGTGGTGCCAGGCGGATAATATGACGGTGAGTGGGTTTACAGAGCAAGCCTCTCTCTTTGAGTTTCAGGCATACGTCCCAGGCTTCATTACCGTCCTTGGGCTCTACGATAATGGCGTTTAGTAGGCCTTTACCGCGGACGAGAGTGAGCATCGGATGCTTGATGGCACGAAGCAGGCCACGGAAGTATTCTCCCAGTTCATAGGCGCGCTCGGCAAGCTTGTCGTCTTTTACCACTTCCAGAGCAGCTTTGGCTACTGCACAAGCCAGCGGGAAGCCACCAAAGGTGCTACCGTGTTGGCCAGGTTTGATCGTCATCATGATGTGTTTGTCTGCCAGAACTGCGGAAACAGGCAACACGCCACCGGAAATGGCTTTGCCGAGGATCAGTACATCCGGACGGATGTTTTCATAATCGCTGGCAATTAGCTTTCCTGTGCGGGCAATACCGGTCTGGACTTCATCTGCGATAAAGAGCACATTGTGCTTTTTACAGATGTCGTAACAAGATTTCAGATAACCTTCGTCTGGTACATATACACCGGCTTCGCCCTGGATGGGCTCTACTACGAATCCTGCCACGTTTTTGCCGTGTTTTTGCAATACTTCTTCCAAGGCTTTGGAATCGTTGTAAGGGATTCTTACGATCCCAGGCAGGAAGGGACCATAGTTTTCATAGCTATCAGGATCGTTGGAAGCAGAAACGATAGCAATCGTGCGGCCGTGGAAATTGCCTTCGCAGAAGATGAGGATGGCGTTATCGCGCTCCACACCCTTTACGGTATAGGCCCATTTGCGGGCGAGCTTCAGGGCTGTTTCAACGGCTTCTGCGCCAGAATTCATCATCAGAACAGATTCGTAATTGAAGTATTCTGTGATGTACTTTTCAAATTCTCCCAGGCGATTGTTGTAAAATGCACGTGAGGTGAGAGTAAGCTGTTGGGCTTGTTCTGTGAGGGCATTGATGATCCTGGGATTGCAGTGCCCCTGGTTGACAGCGGAATAGGCGGAAAGGAAATCGTAGTAACGGTTTCCTTCTGGATCCCACAGGAATACACCTTCACCTTTTGCCAAAACTACGGGGAGCGGATGATAGTTATGCGCTCCGTACTTCTCTTCGAGCTCCATCGCTTCTTTGGAAGTGATGTTTCCGTAAACGAGATTTGCGGACATTTGTTCCTCCATTTTATCGGATTATTTTATGCCTAAACAGCTATTAAAAAAGCAGTTTTTGTGTCAAGCACCATCTTTATTGGAGTTAAACGAAAAAGGGGCTGCGCTCTATCGATTTACAATTTACGATGTACAAGGTACGATTGGCTGCGCGGTTACGTTACCCGTTATGCGTTATGCGTTACGAGCGCTCAATCGATGTAGAATTTACGATGTACAATGTACGATTGGCTGCGCGGTTACGTTATCCGTTATGCGTTACCCGTTATGCGTTACCCGTTATGCGTTACCCGTTATGTGTTATCCGTTATGCGTTACCCGTTATGCGTTACGAGCGTTCGCATGAGTCCTGACAGCCCGTTTAGCTTGCTGTAAAGCTATAGCTTACGTTGGGCTACATGACTCCTGCGAATTGACGCGCTGAAACTATCCATTCTGTTAGTAGGGGCGAGACGTGGCTCGCCCATTTATTGATAGCGCGGGGTTCCCACTGAGTCACGGAGTGGCTCAATGGGGTGCAAAGACGTGGCTCGCCCCCCTTTTGGCGCGGGGTCCCCGGGGCTGAGCTTGCTCAGACCTGGGGTAATCAGACGTGGCTCGCCCACCAAAACAAACCATCGGCGTAGCCGATACCCGCAAGCATCGCAGATGCGACATAACCGGGGCCTCGCAGAGTCAC
>CAZZCS010000068.1:0-13323 GCA_964652645.1 uncultured Candidatus Cloacimonadota bacterium
ATCCGCTGTCCTTTGATGTTATAGATCGTTATCCTGTCTGCATTGGCAACCTTTAGACGGAGGCCGCTGAAGCCCCAGAAGGGATTGGGGTAACAGCTCAAATAGGGCAGCGCTGGTACAAGGGCAGGGTCGCTAAGACTGAGGGGTGGATAGAGCTGGGGCAGGAAATCCTGGAGAAAGCCGCGCACCCCCTCTTCCTGCATGAAATAGAGCGGGAAGCCAAAGAGCACCATGCTGCCGCCATTATCGATTCTGATAGCAGCCGGGGCACCGTCGCCCACGCCTCCACCGGAGATTGAGGCTGTGTAAAGAGGATTTGAGACCCCACCAAAGGTATAGGTCTGGGGCAACATCCCGTTCCAAACGGCATTGAGCTTTTGTGGATCGGGCAGCAGGGAAGGATAGCTATCGGACTGAGCCGAGATAAAAACTGCCGAATTGTGGTAGTTGAGCTCGATTCCGGGCAGGAAGACGCTGAGGAAATCCTGAGTAAGGACGTTGGGATACTTCCAGCCGGAGATCACAATCCTGCCTCCGCTGAGCACGTAACTGCCGATCAGATCGAGATTGTCGTAGATCAGCATCTGGGCAAAATCGTCACCGTGCCACAAGATCAGAGGGTAGCGGCTCACATCTTCCAGGCTCGGGGCTCCTTGAGCGTTATAGTCCCACTCCGTAAAGCTAAATCCGGCCAAAACTCCGCGATAAAATTCATCTACCATCTCGTCTGTGGGCGAGATTGCCGATCCGGTTCCATCCCTGGTTTCATCGATTACCAAAAAGCCGAGATCAAAGGGGAAGGAGATAGGGGTGGCCTGCATCAGGTTTGAGGGCAGGGAAATATATCCCTCCTCATCGACGCCCACTACGTAATACTCGTATTGGATGCCGTTTACGACGCTGCTATCGGTGTATGAGGTGCCCTGGACCGGCTCTGGATTCAAGGATACGAAATCTCCTGCGGGATGCTCACGTCTATAGATATTGTATCCCGCGATCTGCGCCAGGGATTCGAAGGCATACCAATCCAGGTTTACGGCTCCATCCATAGGCAGGCAGGAAGCCATTTGAGGAGTCTCACGGTTGAGCACGCGGGCCAGCACCCAGTTATTGGGATCGATCTGCAGATTTGAAGCTGCTTCACCGGCTGCAAGCTGGAAATACGTGATCTGTCCTCCAGGACTGGCTTGCACCACAAAGGAGTCGCAAACTGCAGATTGGGGCAGCATCAGAGGGATATCCAGATGGAACTCCGTCGCAGTCGGGCTGCTGCTGCGGGCATAGACCTTTACCTGGTTTGCAGCGTTTGAAAATATAGCCAGATTGGCATTGGGAATCCCATTTGAATAGATCCACTGCTGGAAAAACTGGCCGAGATCCTGGCCGCTGATCTGTTCTGCCAGGGCGATGAAATCGTCTGTATCATAGTTCCCGTTGGCATAGGTTGTGATCAGGCTTTGGATGAAGCTAAAGAAATCTTCGTTGCCCAGCTTGAGACGCAGCATGTGGAGTACAGAAGCGGACTTTTCGTAGGTGGGTGGGGCAAACATCAGGTTGTAGGGCGGTTCAAAGATGGTATGAGGCCCATTATTGTTTTCCCAGGTGATATAATACTGCTGGATCTGGCTGCGAATATAGGCGCAGGCTGCCTCCCAACCTTGATGATGGTGAACCCACAAAGCTTCGGAATAGACGGCAAAGCACTCCTTGAGCCAGGCTTGTCCCATGTGAACGGGGGTGATGAGGTTGCCATACCACTGATGGGCAAGCTCATGAGCCACAATGGATTCGTAGGTTTGCTGTCCGTTTAGATACTGGGAGCCAAAGGTGGTCATGGTTTGGTGTTCCATGGCGGCATAGGGACTGATGCTTACGACGACGTGTCCGTACTTCTCAAAGGGATAAGGCCCAAAGATGGAGGAGAAATAATTGATCATCTCCGGGACGTTGGCAAAATCCTGGGTAGCATTGTTGAGCTGCCCGGGTAGTACGAAGTTTTGGATCGGGAGATCCCCGGCCTGCTGCTCAAACTCAATAAACGCCCCCGCTCCAAAGCCCATCACGTAGGTCGCGATAGGGTGAGCGCTAGACCAATGGTGCGTGCGGGTGCCATCGCCATGATCAGTGATGCCCGTCCTGCTTCCATTGGCGGCAACCAGCCAGTCGCTCCGAACTCGTAGATTCAAATCCAGCAAAGCTTTATCCCAAGGATGGTCATAACAGGGCCACCAGTATCTGCCAGCCTCGGGATTGGATAGAGTATAGACGCTGCTGGCAGTAAATTTGAGGCCGATATTGTAGGGGGCAGGGCTGAGGCCAGGAAAACCGGAATAGTACACTTTGGTGCTAAAGGTGCTGCCCGCCGTTACCGAGAGAGGGATCGCGATGATGCCGTCACTGTGGGTGAAAGCAACGCTTTGGCCGTTGACCTCCACGTTATCCACGCTGAGGCTGCCTCCCATCATGCGGTACTCGATCGAGCTCATGTTTTCCTCGGCCAGGACGATCGCCTCTACCTCGCCGGAGATATATTGCGTCGCATCGTTTATGCTGAGATCGATGGTGTATTTGATGATGTCGAATCCTGTCTGGATATCGACTCTTTCCAGGGATTGGGGGCTGGGTTCCATGCTCCAGTAGGGCTGCATGGCGTAGGCTGGAATCAGGCTTGCAAGAATACAAACGACAAAGACATATTTCAAAACTCGCATCTAAACCTCTTGTGGTTTTGTGGGGAGGACACGGACTCTTGTCCCGATAGGCACACCGCTATCTCGGAGCCACAATCCTGAGACGATCAATAATGTCAGCCTCGTATGGTGTCAAGCATGAAATCGAGGGACTGCCATATCAGGTGGAGCACGAGCAGTCTCAGGCCTTTATTTTCAGGGACGATATCCCGGGCCCGGAGATGCTGCTGAAAGCCACACTAGATGGCAGTCCCTCAAGGTCTTATCTGCGTCCTTACAAGCTCTGGCTGTTACTCTTTCTGTCCTTATCAATCATCTTGAAATGGGGGTCGAGGACGACTTTCCCGGGTTTTTCCTTGCTAATTATGCTCACGGTTTGCTCTCCACCTTGCACATGGAAGCTTTCCTGAGCCAGGAGTTTCTCTTCTTTTTCGTCGTAAATGGCGATGTCCAGCCAGTCGTCCAGGGGTACGCTTTCTTCCTTTCCCAGTCCTTCGGCGTGGTACTTGAGACTGCTGAAGGTGATGCTGCTCTTGTATTTATCCCCGGTTTGCTCGTGGCTGGCGCTGATGATCTTGTTCTCGTAGAGGGTTATGCGTTCAAAGAGATCGGTAGCCAGGTGTTTCAAGTGGGCGGGAAGAGCGGCTCTGATGTATGGCATGGCATCTGTGGAAAGAGGGAAGGGGTCGCTGTGGTAGGCGTATTTCCGGCAAAAAGCTCCCAAGGCCTTGTTTACAGCGTCTGCGCCGATATAGCCTTGCAGGGCATACATGACCAGGGTTCCCTTATTGTAGTTCAGATAGCCCTGGTTCTCATTCATGTATAGCGGTTGCTCTTCGCGATATTCAAAGCTGCGGCCTTGCAGGTACATGTCGTGCTGGTAGCTGAGATAGCGGCGCAAGCGCTCTTCGCCGTACTTCTGCTTTAGCACCATCAGGGATGAATACTCGGTAAAGACTTCCGAGAGCATGGTTGCCCCCTGCACGTTTGCGCCAATCACAGTGTGCGCCCACCACTGATGCCCGATCTCGTGGGCTACGATCTGGTAGGGATAGTCCACGGAGCTATTATCTTCGGGATCTACTTTGGCTATGAAGCCCACATTTTCCGAAAAGGGGATCAGAGCCGGAAAGGATTGGGCAAAATAGACATAGGGCACTTCCACAATCCGCAGAGCCTGATGGGGATAGGGCATGAAGTTTTCGCTGAAGTACTGCAGTGATGCCACAGAGGATTGGAGCATGGATTCTACGTTGTAGGCGTGCTTTTTGTCGTAATAGATCTCGACCAGCTTGTCCTGGTAATACGCGCTTACCTTCTCGTATCTTCCGCTGATGAAGGCAAAGAAGTTCAGGATTGGAACGCTGCTGCCAAACTGGGCGATATAGCGTCCGTTTTCTGTCTTGCTCTGGAGCAAATCTCCGGGAGCAAAGGCTATTTGACCTTCCTCTGTGCTGACCAGGGCATGGTAGCGGACATAGTCCGAATCCGTACTTACATAAGGATTGCCGTATTGAGAGCTATCGGAAATGGCTGCCATGCGCAGTTTGGGGGGCAGGCCCTTTTTCTTGCGATCGTTGTTGTCTCTCAGTTCATAACGCTCCATATAACCCAAGGAGGGGAAGATGGTGCTGTGGATAAAGCTGCCGTTGTGCCTTACCTGCGAGCTTGCCATGATCCGGGGCAGTGCCCTGGGCTTGCTCTCAAAGGCAAAGTGCAATTGCATGGAATCCTGGGGAGCCAGAGCCTGGGGGAGGGAGTAGATGCTGAGGCTGGCGGGCGGGTAAGTCTCTGCCAGAATGGCTTCCCGGCTAAACTCCAGCTTTTGCTTTGTATAATCTTTATCAAAATTCAGGACAAGGGTATCGATGGGAGCAGTACCCCGGTTTACCAGCCAGAAAGAACCTTCTGCCGTCAGCGCACGCTGGCTGGGGTACAAATCCACCCTGACATCGACTTCGCTGATGCGGGGCTGAGGCAGTGCCAGCAGCCTCTCGCGATAGTTTTTTTCATATTCAACCTGCTGTTGCTCTTGTTTCCGGGGGCTGACATACTCCTTTAACACGTTGGTGTTGTAAAAGATAAGTGAGCCGATCAGCAGGAACCCGGCCAGTGACGCAGTTGCCAGCTTCAGGTTTAGATCAAATCCGTCGCTCTTGATTTTCTTCCATTTGCTCTTGAAGCTGGTATCAGTCCCCCGGTTCCAGAGTTTGAAACCCAATAGGCTCAGGGTGATCGCAAACAAGCTCCAATAGCAAAACCAAATCATAAACCTGGGCAAAGTACCGCCGTAGCCGTTCATGTCCGAGTAATAAGCGCCACCGACTCCAAAGTGATAGAGGGAATGGTAAAAGCGGAACATGAGTAAAGCGGGACTAATCAGATAAAAGGCGATCATCGCCAGATAGCCCACGTAGCGGTTGTTCATCACGATGCCCCAGAAGAAGGCCATCAGGGTTAGCGGCAGCATGGTAAGGAAGGCCAGCACGTAGAGCCGGGACAGGTACAAGCCCAGCTCCAGCAGGTAGTGACCCTTGACGAGCTGGACAACGATGCCCACCAGCATGATGATGCTCAAAAGCAGCAATTGCATCAATACGATGGCTCCCAGCTTGCTAAAGTAGCCGATGCTGCTGTAGTGCGGGGTTACGTCGAGAAGCTGATCCTGCTTGAGGGATCTATCCCGCCAGAGCAGATCACCAGCATAAAAGGTAACTATGATCATGCCAAAGACATAGAAATTGCCGATCAGGGCATCGAGCACCTGATTGGTGATGGGATGGGTCTGGGTGCCATAGATCTTGCCCACAGCCTGAGTAGCCACTATCGCCAGGAAGAAGCCAAAGAAAACGCTGATCACCAGAAAGGTGCGGTTTAGCACTATGCACTTGAACTCATAGCGTAAAAGGTGCAGGAACTGCTGCAGCGAGCTATAGGGCCGGGGTGTTGCAGTAAAGCTCAGATCAATCCCTGCTGGATTTGCATCTCTCTTTTGCGGTTTGCCAGCCTTCTGGCGGTTTTGATCCTTTCGGAAATCGAAGCGATAAACGGCAAAGAGAGTGATGAGGATCCCGATCCCCAGCCACAGCAAACGATTCCAGCCCAGGAGTCCGCTCATGCTCAGGAAATTGATATTGCTCTCGGCAGTTGTCCAATAGCGGCTTACTACTTCGATGGCAGAGAAACCAAAGGGGTCGATCAGGGCAGCGCTATCCAGCATTTCGACATCCTCGGAAAGAATCTTGGCCAGGAGATAGGAGAAAAAGAGTCCGATTCCCATGATGTAGCTGTTGATCACCTTGCGGCTCAAGATGCCGATATTGAAGCAGAGGGTGCCGATCAGGAACGTGTTTGGAATCGCAAAGAACACAAAGACATGCAGATAGGCCATAGGGAGATGGGGGCCAATCTTGAACTGCTGCAGGTATGGCATCTGAAAGCCCAGGGCCAGGCCCAGCAAGATGGCCACGGCCAGTAGCATAGCGCTGAGGTAGGAACCCAAAAACTTGCCCAGCAGATAGCTACGAGGCTTTACCGGCTTGGTAAAATAGAGCTCGTAACTGCCTGTTTCAAAGTCTCTCACAGCGCTACTGCCAAAGATAGCTGCAAAAATGATGGTGCAAAAGTAAAATAGAACCATGGCATACGAGGCGATATTCAAAGGGCTGTTGGCAAAGCTGAATTCTCCGCTTCGCCCACCTTGCATATTCACTCCTTCAAAGGCTCCGCCTGCAGTGTTAGCGATCAAAAAGGCAAAGCCAAACAGGAGGATGAGATAAATCCAGGTCGAGATCAATTTGAAGCGATAGTGAAATTCGTGCCGGATCACCGTCCAAAACATAAGCTCCCCCTCCTCTTAATCGGCATTGGTGCTGGAGCCGATATGATGGAAATAGACATCTTCCAGATGCGCTTCTGCGGGTTCAAAGCCATCGCCGGGATTTTCTTCGCAATAGATCCTGATAACCTGCTGGCCTACATATAGTTTGGATGAGAGCACCAGGTATTTTTCTTGATAGGCTTCCAGTTCCTCTTTGCTGATAATCTTTTTCCAGACTTTGTTCTGCAAAGCTCCAATCGCAGCCAGAGGCTCTCCACTGTACTGCAGCTCGCCCTGATTGATGATCGCCATACTGGTGCAGAGGTTGCTTACGTCGTCCACGATGTGGGTGGAAAGGATGATGATCACCTCCTGGCTGATCTCCGAAAGCAGGTTGTGAAAGCGGACACGCTCCGAGGGATCCAGCCCGGCTGTGGGTTCGTCCACAATCAAGAGTCTGGGGTTACCAATCAGGGCCTGGGCTATGCCAAACCTCTGCCGCATTCCGCCCGAGAAGCCTCCCAGTTTCTGCTTTCGGACTTCCCAGAGATTGGTTTGTACCAAGAGGCTCTGGATCAGCTTCTTGCGCTCGCTGTGTTTGGTGATGCCCTTGAGTATGGCAAAGTGCTCCAGCATCTGTTCAGCGCTGATTCTGGGGTCGAGCCCAAACTCCTGGGGCAGATAGCCCAGAAGCTTGCGGACTTCTCCTTTCTCTTTCAACACGTCTATCTCGCCCAGTCGGATGCTGCCGCTATCGGCATCCTGGAGGGTGGCGATGGTGCGCATCAAGGTGGATTTACCGGCCCCATTTGGCCCCAGTAAGCCAAACATGCCATTAGTGATGGTGACGCTAAAATCTTTCAAAGCCTGCACCCCATTTGGGTAAGTCTTGTTCAAGGAATCAATTACGAGTTCCATTAGTCCTCCTTTTTGGCTGATCGAGGTCGGATTGTCGAGTTCACTCCGCTCAGCTAAATAGTCTATTTTCGGATAGTAAATAAAGTGCAGATAATCCGTCAATAAAAAAATAAACTTTCATGCAGATGTGCCCGAAGTATTTATGCTTGCCTCAGGCAGACTGTCCAATACCTGGCAGGATGATGAGTAGATGACCATACCGCTATATGGTGATCCTATGGTGATAAGTCATGGGACTTGACCTCCCCGGCATAGCAAGAGCAGGTGTGCTATGTTCCGACAGGCTTGCCTGAAGTAGCCTAAATGATTTGTTTGCACCGAAATCAGCTAATATATCTTGACACAAAATTGTCATAGCTTTAGTTTGTAAACACAAAGAAATGTATGGGAGCTTGGTTTGAGATTTTTGATTCGTAGAGTATTGTTTTTTGGTTTGGTTCTGGCAGTTCTGGGATGTACTGTTAAGGCGCCATTTCCTGCGTACACCTTTGAGGAGATGGAAATCCGCAAGCCGGACAGCCGGATGCTGTTCTGGCTATATGGGGACTTGAACGGCGATAATAGAGACGAGATGATCTATGCAACTGCGAGCCTTCCTGGCATGTCTCATCTCATGATCAATGATTACAACCTCAAGCCTATCTCTCAGATCAATTCACAGTTTCCTTTCAGAACGGCGAAGATCCTGAAGCACCCCGGTACAGGCCAGAGCTGGCTCTTTTATAGTTACAATGACAGCCGCAAGGTATATCTGAATGCTGCCTTGTACGAATGGGTGGAGCCACTGAAGAGAAGCGATTATAGCTTTGAGCCAATCCTTCGGGATGACCCCTGGATGGATAATCCTTCCATCGAGTGGTATGCCATGATCGATCCTCTTGAGATCGTCGATCTGGATCAAGATGGCAGGTACGAATTGGTCTGCCGCGCGGTGGATTCATATACTGCCAATCCTCGCGGAGTGGTGGTGTACGATCTGGAAACCAAGGCCATCAAATGGCAGCTCAGCCTTACCACAAACCCTTCTTCGGTGATCTGCAGGGATTTCACAGGCAATGGCAGGCTTGAGCTGCTGATTAGCACTGAAGCAGTCAAAAACACGCGAGAAAGCCGGAACGGGATAGACGACAGCAATGGCTGGCTGCTGCTTGTGGACGCAGATGGGGAGATTCTTCATACGGAGTTTGTCTTTGAGGGTTATGGCCGGATCTATCTGGCAGCCAGAGAGGGCGAGACCGGGATCTACAAGCTGGAAAGCACCTGGGGGAACAGCGAACATGTCAATTCTGTGGAAAAGATCAGCTGGCGCGAAGGTAAGTTTCACACCCTGCAGCGATTTGAGGCCAAATCAAACCTGAACCGGATCCAGGACTACTTTTTGAGGGAGCTTGAGGATGGGCAGATCAGACTCTTTGTTCCCAGTCGAAATCATGGCTTGATCATCCTGGATGAAGACCTGAACGAGATCGAGCATGAGTTTGTAGAAAACGTTTTTGCCGTCTATGCCTGGGGCAAAGCAAGTGGCAGAGCAGAGCAGGATGTATTGGTACAGACGGAAGACGGGGTCTTTTATCTGCTGGATCTGGATGGTAGGATCCTGGCTTCGATGCCCAGCCCCTTCCCTGATGAACAGAGGTCTATGGGACGCTTCTTTGCCACAGGAAAAAGCGATAAACTCTCGGTCACGATCATCAGCCCCATGCAGATCCGTATTTACCAGATCAGGCATCTTTCGATTGTCAATACCTTCATCGGCTATATCAGGCATTTCCGCAAGCTTGTGAATGTCGTAGTTATCCTTATTGTGGTGCTGCTCTCTGTCTATTTGTATCAATTGCGTGCTTTTTATACACATGCCCAAAACTACTGGCAATGCGGCTTGATCCAGATGCTGAACGAACGCCGCATCATCAAAATGAATCATTACGTCAAGCTTCTGATAGGAACGCTTGAACTGGATGAGACATCGCGCAGACTCGATATTATCTTTCCGGATCTATACAAGCACTTGCTCGCTTTTAAGCGGGGATTGAACGTACCATACCGCACAAAAGTGGAATTTGGCACCCCAAGCGGAGTCCAGTATTTTGATCTGGTAGTCCTCAAAAGCCATGGCTTGCTTTGCAGATATCTGCTCATCCTGAATCCTGTGTGCGAGCTGACCAAGGAACTGGATGAAAAGCTGGCCTGGGCAGAACTGGCGCGGAGGCTCTCGCATCACGTGCGGAGGCACATCGCCAACATCCTGCTGGCTTTGGGCCCGCTTGAAAAGGATCTGAAGGAGGAATCCACCAACCGGGAATACCTGGATCTCCTCAAGACAGAGATCAACCAGATCAAGACTTTTACCCACTCTTTCCAGAGGTTTACGGAGCTGAAAGATTACCAGCTCAAAGCTCAGGATTTGATCCCCTCTCTGGAACACGTCCTCTCCAGGATAACCATACCCAGGAACGTCATGCTGGAGCGGGACTGGACTCTCAAATCCATCCATGCCCACATCGAGCCAATCCGCTTTGAAGAGGCGCTCACAAACCTGATCACCAATGCCCTGGACGCCATGCCCGAGGGAGGCACGCTTCAGATCTCGGTACGTGAGTTTCCGCTTCATGAGGTAAATCACGAAGGCAGGAGTGTACTCATCGAAATAGAAGATACAGGTTGTGGTATTCCAGAAAAATACCGCGACGAGATCTGGCAACCCTTCTTTACTACTAAACAATCCGGCACCGGTATTGGCTTGCCGGAATCCAGAAAAATCATAGAATCTATGCACGGGACAATAGAATTCCAGAGCGAAGTTGGCGTCGGAACCATCGTTTCGATCTGGTTAAAGGGGACTGATAATGGCTAATGCCAGAGTATTGATAGCGGATGACGACACCACCTTTTGCCTCTTGGTGAGTGATCTGCTGCGTCGTGAAGGTTTTGAGGTAAGCAGCGTGAGCAACGTGCAGGATTGCGAGCGTGCCGTCAGGAACGACAACATTCAGATCCTGATGCTGGATATGTGTTTCCCGGCTCTCAAAGATGGCTTTGAGGTGCTGGATATGGTCAAACAAAACTACCCTCATATCGTCGTATTGATGATTTCAGGTGAGGGTAATATCCCGGATGCTGTATCTGCCATCAAGAATGGAGCAGCAGATTTTATCGAGAAGCCAATAGCGCCAGAGCACCTTCTGCTCCGCTTGCAGGCCATCGTGACCAAGCTCGATCTGGAGCAGAGGATCATCGATCTGTCTCATACTGCCATTGGCATGATCGGGATCTCCGCCGAGATGGAAAGAGTCTACAAGGAGATCATCCGGGCCGCCCAATATGATTGCCCGATCCTGATAACAGGGGAGACCGGGGTAGGTAAAGAACTGGCAGCCAAAGCCATTCACCGTCTGAGCTCTACCAGGCACAAGGAACTGGTGATCGTAAACTGTGGCGCTATCCCCAAGGAACTCTTTGAATCGGAGTTCTTTGGCTATGAACAGGGGGCTTTCACAGGTGCAAACAAGACGCACAAAGGCTATTTTGAGTATGCCGAGGGGGGAGCGCTATTCCTGGATGAGATCGGCGAGTTGCCTCTGGAATTCCAGGTAAAGCTGTTACGCGTGCTCTCCGAAGGTGAGATCCAAAAGGTGGGTGGGCATATCCAAAGAGTGCATACCCGCATCTTCAGCGCTTCCAATAAAGACCTGCGCGAACTGGTGGATCAAGGCCTCTTCCGCGAAGATCTGCTTTACAGGCTAAACACTATAAACATCCACATCCCTCCACTCAGAGAAAGGCCAGACGACATTCTCCCCCTGGCAAATCACTTCATCAATCAAGTGTGTGCAGAAAACAGCATCAAGCCCCTGAGTCTGATGCCTGCTGCCTCTTCGTGGCTCCTGCAGCAAGTCTGGAAGGGTAATGTCCGGGAGCTGAAGAACGCTATCTATCGAGGTGTGATCTTCTCGACCACGGGGATGATCTCGATTGCCAATCTACAGCATGCCGAGTTTACTCCGGAGATATCTACCCCAAGTCATGAAAACGGTCTGCGGGAGGCAATGCTCAGCTTTGAAAAGGCTTATATCGAAACCGTGCTCAAGGAAAGAGCTTTCAATGTAACTCTGGCCTCAAACGTATTGGGGATAGACAAATCTAACCTCTTCAAAAAAATAAAGGCGCTACATATAGATTTGAATAAGCTTCGCAGTTATCATTGAGCCCTTCAGTCCATCATGGCTCCATGCCTCAGCCCGGCAGCGCTCACACGGATGCTCTGCTGCTCGCAGAGTAGAAGGATGGTCTTTACGATCACTGCCCCAAAGAGGATGAGATCCGATCTCTGGGGTGGCAGACCCACGATCTGCTTCCTATCCACATCTTTCATGCTCCTGTACAGCTCGATCTGAGCATCCAGATCTGCCCTACTTAGGCTCAGACCATTGATGGAGGCGGGGTCAAAATCAGTCTGTTTTAGCTTCACGGCAGCCAGGCTCACGGGGGTGCCGCCTATGCCGATGATCGAGGGGACGCGAGCATAATCTGCCAGGTAGGGTCGCAATTGGGTTTGAGTAAAGTGCTCCAAAGCTGAATAAATGGTATCCGGGATGGGGTCCTGGCTGCCAAACTTGTGCTTCAATAGATGCGCCCCCAGCGAGATACTGAGGCATTTATCAATCTCAAAGGCTGTGGCGTGGATCAGCTCTGTGCTGCCTCCACCGGTATCAAAGACCAGGACTTCGTCTGGGACATCCTCAAAGCTGGAGATTGCTCCCAGAAAGGAAAGTCTCGCCTCTTCTGCCCCGCTGATGACATTGATCTGTATCCCCAACTCACGCCTGGCGACGCCCACAAATTCATCTGCATTGGCTGCACTTCTCAGGGCCATGGTTCCCAGAGCTCGGATCTCCTGTACGCCTTTGTCGATACACATCTGCTGGATCTGGCCCAGGGCTTTCATGTTTTCGGAAAAGGCCATAGGGGAGATGAATCCCGTCTCTTGCAGGCCTTCTCCCAAGCGGCTGATGATAACGGTCTCTTCCAGGATGCAAAGCCCATCTGCAGAATGCTCTGCGATGATGCACTTGATGGAATTGGTGCCGATATCGATGACGGCTCTACGCATTGGGACCGATATAGGCAGCAAGGAGCTTCAGGGTATTTTCGATGGCAGCTTTGTGGGTGCGCTCATAACTGTGCGAAGCAAAGACGCCAGGGCCGATCAAGCCATGCCGGATGTCGTAGCCAGCACGCAGGGATGCTTCCACATCCGAGCCGTAATAGGGGTAGATGTCCACGGCATAGTCTAGCTTCTGACTGTCGGCAGCTTTGATCAGGGCTCCCACCACGTCGTAGTCATAGGGGCCACCGCTGTCTTTGGCACAGATGGACACCTTATAGACGTCTGTCTTGAGGTCGTCGCCCACAGCTCCCATATCCACAGAGATCATTTCTGATACGTCCTGAGGGATGCCGGAGGAGGCTCCATGCCCCACTTCTTCATAGGGGGTAAACATTATGTAGAGCTTGCGGGAGGGTACTGTGCCCGTCTCTTTGAGCCACTTTGCGAGCCCCAGGAGGATGCCAGCGCTGGCTTTGTCGTCCAGGTGTCTGCTCTTGATGAAGCCGCTGGGAGTATAGATGGTGCGGGGATCAAAAGCGATGATGTCACCATTTCTGATGCCCAGGGCCAGGACGTCCGCTTCACTTTTCACCACTTCGTCGATTATCACTTCGAGGTTTGCATCGTTCCGCGCCATGCTGTCTGTATCGCGGTAGGTATGAGCTGCGGGGCTGATCAGATGGATGGTTCCAGTGTATCTCTTGTTCTCTCTGGTAATGATAGTCACGTTTTCGTTTTCCACAAAGTTTCCGGCAAAACCACCGATCCAGGTGAGTCGCAATCTGCTA
>CAZZCS010000069.1:0-13299 GCA_964652645.1 uncultured Candidatus Cloacimonadota bacterium
GGCTGTATCGCATCTTCGATGCTTTCGAGGTATCGGCTGCGCCGATGGTTTGTGAACCCGATGAGACTCATTTGAATCATCTGGATCAATTTTCGCACAAGCTCTGAAGCCAGAGTTACAGCCTCCCTGTAACGAATCATTCGTCTTTCCGCAGGAGTCCTGATAGCCCGATTAGTTTGCTGTAAAGCTATAGTTTTGGTAAGGGCTACATGACTCCTGTTTTGTGAGCCAGGCAGGAATCAGATATCTGGCGCTCTCTTTCACCGGGCTATGTCTGGATGTTTGTTTGATTCTCACCCCTCCCACACCCATGATATTTGGATATTTTCGTTATTCTGGGGATTTCTCACCTGGGGGGTGGAGAGGATTGAGACTTTTCAATACACCTCTGAAAAAACCTCACAAAACACTGGCTCGTGCGATGGTCTTGTAGGGATAAAAAAGTCTTTGCTTGACAGAAAACCACACGCTGTTTGATTGTGAAATGTGTTAAACGCAGCTGATTATCGGGGCACTCAAGCTGACACAGCACAGATAATGCTATAAATGAGGAATTATGGGATTACAGCAAATTCTCTTGATTACATTGAGTGTCATTATAGTTGGTATCGCGATTGCGGTTGGTTTTACAATGTTCCAATCGCAAGCTCTACGAGCCCATAGACAGGATATTATTACCCAATTGAATAACATGATGGTGGAAGCTATTGCCTATCAGAAGACACCCGCCTCGATGGGTGGTGGAGCCGGCAGACTCTGGGGATATGCCCCTTCTGGATCCGTCCCCCACAATGGACACATCGGGAGTCCTGCCAATAATGGCGTGAGGGTGGATACTGCTGATGTAAATTACTTTATAGAGTGGTGGGCAGAGGGCAGTTATCCCCAGCGCATCAAAATCATCGCATCCTCAAAATTATATGGAGAAGGCAATTCCTGGACGAACCCAAAGAATGCCAGGATAGTCGTCTATTACGATGCCTATGGATCCGTCATCTACAGTACAAACCCAAACATGAGCGGGTTTATGATGACTGGAAACTGGAAAAAGTGAGATGCCTGAGCCCAGAAGTCGCATTGGCATAGGGCTCCATTCCATACCACGATTAATCAACGTTCCCAATGAGCGTTGTCCACGAGTAGGTCCAGGGTATGAATTGTCTTGACAATAGTAGGCTCCCCAAAAAGCTGGGCTTCTCAGTACAAATGCTTGTAATTGAATATCAATAAATAAGAAATGAGGCACAAATGAAAGTATACGACATGAAAAAGATTCGCAATCTTTTGCTGATGGGTGCCAGCGGAGCGGGGAAGACCACTCTTGCCGAACAGATGTTTTATCTCACCAAAGCTACGACCAGGATTGGCAAGGTAGATGAAGGCAATACCGTAATGGATTTTGACCCCGAAGAAGAAGCACGTAAAATGAGTCTTGGACTCAGTATCGGTTTTATAAACCACAATGACCATAGAATAAACATCCTGGATTGCCCTGGCTATCCGGACTTCATCGGTGATGCCATAGTGGCCATTCCAGCAGTCGAAAACGTAGTGATCGTTGCTAATGCCACAGGTGGATATGAAGTGGGTCTTGAGCTTGCCCTGGAGCAGCTCGAAGGTAAAAAGAAAGCCAAAATCATCATCGTCAATCGCATGGACAATGAACATGCCGATTTTGATAAAACCCTGGAAGCAATACACGAGAACGTAGAGATAAACCCTGTCCGCATTCATCTCCCAATCGGAAAGGAAGGTGGATTTGAAGGCGTTGTGGATATCATACGTCAAAAAGCTATCCGCCCCTCCGGTGAATCTGATGTTCCTGCGGATATGGCAGATATGGTGGAAGAAGCTCGGTTACACCTGATGGAAGCCGTAGCAGAAACCGATGAAGAGCTGCTCAATGAGTTCCTGGAAAACATGGAACTACCAGAGGATAAGCTGATCGTCGGCCTGAGAAAAGCTATCAGTACTGGCGAGATCGTTCCCGCTTTTGCCTGTTCTTCAGCTACGGGAGTAGGCGTGTTGGCATTTGTCGAAGCTTGTCTCAACTATCTGGCTTCTCCAGAAGAGATGAAAGAGATTGAAGTGCTCAGCGGCGACGAACCCAAGACTCTCATCGCCTCACCTACAGGAGAGCTTCTTGGCTATACTTTCAAGCTTTATGCAGATCCCAATATGGGTGACTTTTCCTATGTAAGAATCTTCTCTGGTACTCTCAAATCCGGTACGGAATTCTATATCCCAGAGAAAGACTCCAAAGATAAAGCCGGAAACATGTACCTGATGCTTGGAAAGCACCGCCACGACACCACTGAACTACGGGCAGGTGAAATCGGCGCCCTGGTAAAGCTGAAAAATTCCCGGGTGATGAATTCAATGGTTGCCGTCAATTCCAAGCTTATGCTGCCTCCGGTCGAGATGCCCACACATACCTACTGGCAGATGATCCGCGCTGCCAATCAATCTGATGAAGACAAGATTGGTAACGCTCTGCAGAGAATTATCGCCGAAGATTCCACGATTCAGGCAGAGCTAAATCAGGAAACACATGAAAATGTGATCTCTGGTATGGGCGAACAGCAGCTTGCCCTTGTGCTCAAGAAGCTGAAAAACCGTTATAAAGTCGATGCTCTGATGAAAGAGCCCCGCATTCCCTACAAAGAAACCATCATGGGCAGTGCTGAATCGCAGTACAAACACAAAAAGCAATCCGGCGGTCGGGGTCAATATGGTGAAGTATACTTCCGGATCAAACCCCTGGAACGCGGCGAAGGCTTCAAATTTATCAATGCCATCGTCGGTGGTGTGATCCCTTCAAACTTTATTCCTGCCATCGAAAAAGGACTGCTGGAATCCCTAGAAAAGGGTATCATTGCCGGTTATCAGGTGGTGGACGTAAGCGTAGAAGTGTACTATGGAAGTTATCACGATGTCGATTCCTCAGAAATGGCATTCAAGATTGCCTCTTCCATGGCCCTCAAAGAAGGTTTCCAAAAGGCAAAACCAATCTTGCTGGAGCCGATTCACGAACTGGTGATCATCGTTCCTTCTGAATACATGGGTGACGTGATGGGCGATATTTCTACCCGTCGCGGCAGAATCATGGGTATGGAACAACGAGGTAAAAAACAATATCTCACCGCGCACATGCCTGTTGCCGAGATGTTCAATTACTTCCCAGCCCTCAAGTCCTTTACTCAGGGCAGAGGCCGTTTCACTCAAAAATTCTCCCACTACGAGAAGGTTCCAGACGACATTACTCAAAAGGTAATCGCCGCCTATCAGGAGCAGGAATCTTAAATTAATAAGATTAGATGAGATAAATGAATGGAGGCGAGGCAAAGCTACTCGCCTCCTTTTTCTTTCTTGACACGATTTGCCCGCGAGGTTTTCATAAACCTCAGGATAAAAGATTGAAATCAAAAGAGGTAGTGTATGTCCGGACACAATAAGTGGAGCACCATCAAACACAAAAAAGGCGCAACAGACGCCAAACGCGGGAAAATCTTTACCCGCATAGTGAAAGAAATCATCCTCGCCGCCAAATCCGGTGGCGATCCAGACATGAATCCCCGACTGCGAACTGCTATTGCTACTGCCAAAAAAGAGAACATGCCCCGGGAAAACATCGAACGTGCCATCAAACGTGGTACCGGTGAAATCGAGGGAGCAGCCTTTGAAGAAATCACCTATGAAGGATACGGACACAATGGCGTGGGTATCGTAGTTGATTGCATGACAGATAATAAAAACCGCACGGTGGCAGACGTTCGTCACGCTCTATCAAAATACGGTGGCTCCCTGGCCGAAAACGGAGCAGTATCCTGGAATTTCGAATTGAAAGGTTTTTTCAATGTCCCTTCTGCGGGTCTCGATGAAGACGAGTTTATGATGCAAGCCCTGGAAGCAGGAGCAGATGACGTCGAGCTGAACGGTGAGTTCTTTGATGTGTACACTTCTCCCACGGAGTTTCACAGTGTCCTCGGTAATGTTGAAGCTTTGGGCTTTCCGGTGGAGAACGCAGAACTGACCAGGATTCCAAAAAACTATATTCAGGCTGATGATGTAGCCGAAAAGCTGATGAAACTGATTGACTTTTTGGAGGATCTGGACGACGTCCAAAAGGTTTATGCCAATTTCGAATTTTCGGATGAAGTAGTTGCCAGACTGAATCAAGAATAACGTGAAGTGGTAATCATCGGAATTGATCCTGGAAGTCGTTACTGTGGATATGGCTTGCTCCAATATGAGGCAAAGACTGTATTGGCTGCAGGATGTGCAGTGATTAGTATCGGCAACAAGATCAATCTACATGATCGCTTGGCCCAGCTATACTCCGAGCTATGTGTAGTATTGGATGAGTACAAGCCGGATTATGCAGCCGTAGAGACCATGTTCTTTCACAAACATATCAGAAGTGTTTTCACCCTTGGCCATGCCAGGGGTGTTATTCTTTTGGCTTTGGCACAGAGGAAGATCCCAATCTGCGAATACAGCCCTCGCGAGATTAAAAAGGCTGTGGTAGGTAATGGCAATGCCACAAAACAGCAGGTACGCTTTATGATAGATCAATTGTACAATCTTTCCAGCGCTTCGATGCGGGATGATGCTGCAGATGCCCTGGCGATAGCTGCCTGTCATTACAACAAACTAAGGTTTATCAAATGATCAATCACATTAGCGGAACCCTGATCGCCAAGTCACCTCTCAATGCAGTAGTCGAATGTGTCGGGATCGGTTTCGATCTGAAGATTCCTCTCTCGACTTATGAGAGCTTGCCCAGCGTCTCATGTCCTTGCACGCTTTACAGCTATCTCCATATCTCTCAAGACGATGTAAAACTGTTTGGATTTGCCACGCCTAGCGAAAGAGAGATGTTTGTACTTCTAATCGGTGTGAGCGGAGTTGGCCCCAAGATCGCCCTTTCGGTGCTATCTTCATTGCCAATATCCACTTTTGTAAAGGCGATAGAGAGGGGAGAGGAGGCCGTCATCTCCAAGGTTCCAGGTTTGGGCAAAAAATCTGCCCAACGCCTCATAATCGAACTCAAGGATAAGGCGCTGAAACTGGTTGACTATATCGATACGAAGGATTATACTGTAGGTGATAGTAGAATGTTCGAGGTGGAAAGCGCCTTGGAATCCCTTGGCTTTAATAGTCGCGAGATCCGTCAGGAGCTAAGCTTACTGGATCCTGATACCCTGGCGATGCCGATGGAGCAGGTTATAAAAGAGACGATTAAAAGGATTTATCAAAAAAGAAAATAGAATGGATGTAAGACAGGAAGCCTATCAAACAATACTGAAGATTCTCAAGGACAACGAGTTTTCGGATACCCTACTGCACCAGAAAGCCAATAAGCTCAAGAAATCCGGGGCTAATGTGTCCCAATACTACCATCTGGTCAAAGGGACTATCAAGTTTCAGCTCAAGCTGGACTACATTCTGAGGCAGTTTACGGAGCAAAAGAAGTACGATAATACAGATAACAAGATCAAGGCCCTGCTCTATATGGGCTTGTACCAGATCATCTATCTGGATTCCGTGCCGGATCATGCGGCGGTCTTTGAAACGGTAGAGATGGCCAAACGGCTCTTCAATCCCGGTGTGGCAGATTTTGTGAATGCTGTCATGCGGGCCTATCTGCGAAAACCGGAGATCAGCTATCCGACCGAGACACATCTGCGCATCGCTTTCGAGCATTCCTACCCACCAGAACTGATCTCACAGTGGCTCGAGCTCTGGGGTGAAGAAGATACAGAGTATCTGGCGATCTACTTCAATGAAGTTCCACATCTGCATCTCAGGGTAAATCAGACTGCAACCCATGCGGATAAGCTGATCCAGTATTTTGCCAAGCGGGATATTGTCCTGGAGCCCTGTGCAGCCTCGAAAATGATGCTCCATACCACTCAGGGTGATGAAGTTCTGGATGATGTTGCCTTCTCTGAAGGTTATTTCTCGGTACAGGATACCTCTGCTGCTTTGATTGTGGAGCTGCTCGATCCCCAAAATGACGACAACGTCCTGGATATGTTTGCCGCCCCGGGTGGCAAGTGCACCTATATTTCTGAGAAGATGCACAACAGTGGCGAGATCATCGCAGTCGATAAAATCCCCAACAAGATGAAGCTGCTCAAACAGGCTGCCGATAGATTGCAGCTCACAAACATCAAGAGCGTGGTCTCAGATGTATTCAAATATGGCCCTGTCGCCCCCGCCTACGATCGGGTTTTAGTCGATGCCCCCTGCTCTGGCTGGGGAGTCTTTGGCCGCAAATCAGATCTGCGCTGGCAGGTACATCAAAACGTCGGAGAATTGATCAAGCTGCAGGAAAAAGCTTTGCAATATGCCTCCAATTTCGTTGCCCCCGGTGGGTATATGGTTTACTCCACCTGTACAATGAATCCAGCCGAGAATGAACAGCAGATCAAGAAATTCCTTGCCCAAAATAGCAAGTTTACTATGGTTGCTGCCGAGGATTTTATCCCTGCTGCATACACTGAGAAGGGATTTGTGAAGACGATTCCTTTCAAACACAACATGGACGGTGCCTTCGCAGCAAAACTGCAAAAAGCAAAATAGGTAGATTTAGGTATGAAGAAGAAAAAGCCCATAAAAGCTGTTTACTACATCGGAATTGGGATTGGGATTATCCTGGTAACCTCGTTTGTGACCAGCCAGATCCTGCTTCCCCTCTTATTGGGCAGAGCCAAGAGTGTGACCACTCCAGAAGTGATCGGGATGAGCCTATCTTCGGCAAAGCGATTGCTAAACGAGAATCAGCTTCATGCGATTGTGCGGGATTCACTCTACTCTGAAGAGGCAAAGATTGAGACGGTATTGGAGCAGAGGCCTGTTCCCGGCTCACTCCTGAAGCCAGATGGAACTGTCTATCTAGTAATCAGCAAAGGATCACGAGTAGTCAAAATGCCCACAGTCTTGGGAATGCACTATCAGGAGGCATATCTCTACCTGCGAAATATGGGACTCCGTAGCACCGTCGCCGATTCCATGTATTCAGACTCATTCCCAGTGAATACTGTAATCCGCACCTCGCCTTCCGAAGGTTTACAAGTTGATAAAACAACTAACGTCAAACTCTATCTCAGTAAAGGGGAAGAACCTCTGCCAGAAGCTACTGAGTCTGAGTCTCCATATTACTTCTATTGAGGGAGCGTAAAAATGAAGGCAACACTATTTACCCTTATGTTATTGGTACTGAATTCTTTGCTATTGGCACAGGAAGGCCCAGCCTACCAAAACACCAAAAGAGTATTGGAAACCCGGTATCAGGTCTCGCAAAAGCACGGTAGAAATGTAATGAAGATCGCTTCCAAATCTGTGGGGCATTATGACAGTACCGGTACCATTGTCCAAAAGATGATCTACAAGGGCAATATGACTTACATGGGCAAAGAACTGATAAACTACAACAGTGAGACCCGGGAGAAACTCAGCTATAACTATATGAACCTCCTGAGCACCAGAACCGTATCTATAAAGGGTGAAAAAGAGGGTGAGCTCACTGAAATTCAATACGATGCCAAGGGCAAAATCCTGCATAAGACAAATTTCCGCATCTTCGATCAAACCGGTAATCATTGGAAGACGGATTACAGTCAGCTCGGCTATGCCTCCTTCTATGATCACCTGCGCAAAGAAGAGGGCAAAGTGGCAGCTTTGGATCGTTACAATTATTTTGATGATATCGTCGAACGCCATTTCTATCTCTACGATGATGCCGATCGCCTGGTCGAAATATACGCTCTCAGCCCCTCGGATTCCCTGGTTTTTAGAACAGTAAATGTATATGACGAGCGAGGCAATCTCATCGAAGAGAAATATCACGATCGCTGGGACAATAACTATCGTTCGATCCGATACTTCTATGATGAGCAAAACAGGATGATCCAAAAGAGTAGATTCGATTGGGATCCACGTTTTGCCGTGATACCGCTGCTCAGAGAACAATCGGACTACGAGTTTTATTGAACCGGATCAGGATTTCTGGACGCGATGAACTGTCCGGTGGGTTTCATCGCTATTATGTCGCCCTTCCCAAGAGAGAATACCACTTCTTTGGCTTTATCCTGGAATCAATTGAAGGCTTGGGATACCATCGCGAGAGTAAAGACAGACCCGGGTGTATGGAAGTAGAAGTCCCAGATGTACTGGAAGCAGAATTTATCGCTCTGGTGGAGGCTATAGATACCAATCTGGGAGCATAAGCATTGGGACGGCTACCATACCCATGAGATTTGGATATTTTCGATATTTTGCTATTCTGGACTGCAGATTATTTTGTAGCCTCGCACTTCTGATTTTGTCTGGCCTCTCAAATCCAAAGATTATAAAACTTTAGCTTGCCAAAAAGAGCTAGCTGGAGAAATTGAAAAAAAACACTTGGAGTATATCATGTTTGATAAAGAAAAAGACGAAGTCATCGGTACTACAGCCCCAGAAACAAATGAAGTAGCTTGTGATTGCGGCGACGAAGAATGCGATTGCAATACCATCACCCTTGAGCTCGAAGACGGTACAGAGAAAGAATTTACTGTTCTTGATATTCTGGAGCACGAAGGTAAGACCTATATGGCACTTGCCGAAGAAGATAGCGAAGAGTACGACATCCTCCGTCTGGAAGGTAATGAAGAAGAGTTTGAACTGCTTGTAATCGAAGACGACGCAGAGTACGACAAAGTAGCAGACCTCTTCGACGAACACTTTGCCTCTTTTGAGGAAGAAGAAGCCGAATAACTAAACTGATTGTAATATAGAATGCCGTCCCAAAGCCTGAGACAAGCTGTGGGACGGCGTTTTGTTTGTTTTACATCGTGGCGACGAATAGCGACAGACCTTTTATGTAAAAGACGTTACTTATATCTGACAACTATCCCTTTTTGAATGTGTCCTTGACCCTTGATTCTATAATAGTAGATTCCC
This sequence comes from uncultured Candidatus Cloacimonadota bacterium, assembly GCA_964652645.1. Taxonomy (GTDB): domain Bacteria; phylum Cloacimonadota; class Cloacimonadia; order Cloacimonadales; family Cloacimonadaceae; genus CAZZCS01. Next base: position 8,950 of record CAZZCS010000069.1, read on the forward strand.
GAACCCAATCTGGCATCTGGAACGACTCTAGTGTTGTCGCTCAAGCTCCAGGACCCCACCAGTTGACCCTTGATATTATACAGTTCCAAAGTCGATCCTGATAAATCCTTTGCTTCAATATTTAACACATCTTTGAAGGGGTTTGGATACATAGAAATCACTGGAATCTGTGCAGTTACGTTGTCTGTTATGGATAAAGCTGAATCCATTCTCAATACAACTGGATCAGATTCACCAGCCTCATATACTGCCTTTAATGCTATAACTGTTAGTGAACCGTAGGGGGCTACTTCATTAGTTGATACGGTGTAACTGAGATCAGATGAGGCCAGTTCAATCTCTGTCTCATAGTTCACGATTATCTTGTAGCCTGTAACAGCCTGCAGAGGAGGATCCCAGGACAGGGCAAAATGGTTTACACCGTCGTATGAATGTTCTACCAGGAGATTTTGAGGTCCGTGAAGATAACCATTGACCTCTGCTTCGCTATAGCCAATCCTCCATTGGGGATGGTTCATACTGCCATACCAGTTTTTGTATCCCAGTCCACTTTCATCTCTGATAAAAGCTGAACGATATATACGAGCATCCCAGTTGCCTTGCTGGCCAATCATGACAGGCTGTGAACTGAAGGTCCAGTGAACTCCATCCAGAGACTTTCCAAGATATAGCACTCTCCCTTCCTGGGTAGTGGATATACCAACCGATGCCAGCATATGGTAATAGCCGTCAATGTATTCAATGTCCATATGCCACACTCTATATCCATCAGGAAAATCCCCAATATCTGTCAATATGGGCTCAGACCATGGCATATCCAGGGTTGGTTTGTAACGCATATAGATGCTGCGGGGTGTGACCTTTGTATTAACTGTCCAGATCACGTAGCCTTTTCCATTATGGAGCATACAAGGAGATAAGATGCTTTCGTTCAGTTCTGGGGTTGTAGCATACACGGATAGAACTGTAGATGTGGCAGACCAGTTTATACCATCAGTGGAAGATTTCATGTATGTCAGCTCATTGTTCCACCCATTCTTACGTCTCCAGATGAGGTGCATTGTTGTTTGATCCGGCGACATGAAGAGATGAGAATCAGAGTTGTAGTTGTTATTCATGTCTGTCCCCTGATATACATCAGCGATGGGATTTGAGATGCCTTCGGGTTCAATCCATGTGAGACCATCATTGGAAACTACTATCGAAGGGTTTTCATAGGCAACATTTGTATTTGGGTAGGGTGTGTGGGACATCCAATACCTCCAGCCATTCCAGCCGTCGGCGAAAAACAGGACATCAGGATGACAGGTCTCGTCATTATCATCAATGTAGGTAGGTATCAAAAGTGGATTATCGGCGTTTTGAAAGTAGTAACAATCAAGATTGAAAGCGCTAACAGACATTATGCCTAAAACCAACAAAGCTATAAAGATACGTTCTTTCATGCTATTCTCCATTACAAGTATTAGAGCGATTCCACATTGTAGTCATGAACTGTCAATCAAAATCTCGCTGAGTTACAGAACAACTCAGAACTGCAGACTCAGATTTAGCGACAATCTCCAATCCAGCGAATCCATATCCTCTCCCACGGGGTTGAGAGTAAACTCAAAGAAAGAATCATTGCTAAAGTGGCCTGCCAGCCCCAGAATCGCCGAATACTCTTTCCAGGTTCCCCAACTGTACTTGGGCTGCAAGTAGACATATACATCTTCGATATCGTATTTGATTGTGACCTGTCCTGTGTATTTATGGTTTCTGCTGGTAATACTGTAGTAATCATCGATCTTATAGCCAAAATCATGTTGCTCAAAGCCAAAGGATAGCTCTGTGCTAAAGGCATTGCTGCTGGGCATGCTGTATGGCAACCGGAGCCAGATAGGGTCTTGAGAGCGGGCTATATAGGGGTAATTGTCAAAGAGCAGGCTATATCGGTAAGACAGATGCCGATAGAGGTTGTCGCGGTATTGCTCGCTCGCATAGATGTAGCCAGTGTAATCTGCACGGATGGCGTAGTTTTGGGCAAATAAGACTCTATCTCCCAGGAGGAGCTTGCACTCTGGTGCAAACCGCAGGGTGTTTATCTGCTTGTTGTTTGAAGAGTATAGCGCATTGATGCTCACGTCGTCTTCGATGTTCCACACCAGCCAGGTGTTTAGCTTTAAGCGTTGCTTGTAATAGTGTGCCCAGCCGAGCCTGGATGTTTGTTTGCGGACGTCTTTATCCCGCTTGAATTCCTCATCAGGAAAGCTTGTCCTCCGCATCTCGATCTGGTAACCAGTGATGAGGCTATCTCCCAGACTGTACTCCCAGACCAGTCGATTGTCAAAGCTCTTGATATCGGTTGTATTGGAGCTTTTGGTATAGCTGTAATCCTTGATCGAATAGTCGTGCCGGATAGTGGTATCAAGGCTGAGAGGCTGGAAGATTATATAGTTCATAAACAGCTCTGCCCTGTTATTGAAATCGGCATTGTCGTTTACTACGTCTTTTGTACGTCGATTCTTTTGCTGGTAGTACTGCTCGCTAAATGTGATCATTAGGTCCCGACTTGGGTCTATGCTGATATCTGCCCCCGCCGTGTATTGGATGGAGGAGAGGTTGTCGTTCTTGACGTAGCCTCTATCCAGTTGTAAAATAAAGAGCTCTTCCCAGCGATTGCGAAAGCTTGCATTTGTCCTCAGTTCGTAAGTCTCCGAGCGATGTGTATAGAAGAGATTTCCAGATGTGTTGCGGGCTTGCTCTCTGTCCAGTGACAACTTCTCATGATGGGCGTTCAAGCTCAGCAATCCAGAACTAAGCTCGGCTCCGTAACGTGCCCCATATTTGTATGAGTAACCCTCAGAAGCATTGATCTGGTTGCTCTGGAAACGCTCTTGTTCCTTGCGAAACATGTACCTGGCCTCAGACCATACTGCCAGGCTATCCAGGGGTATAAAATCCAAGCCATAGCCGTAGAAGCCAGTTTTATTCGTATATGGATTGTCACTGGGGGCGATGTCGCTGACGTCGTAGAGGGACATATAGCCAGATTCGATCTTGTGGGTAAATAACGGAAAGTCTTTGGCAAGCTCGATCTGGAAACGGTTCCGCTTGCTCTCGCGATTGAAGTTTAACCTGTTCTCTATGGAATTGAGCCCGCTGATGTTCATTCTGAAATCGCTAAAGGGGCTCAGATTGTATTGCATGCTTTGCTCGTTCAATCTTACTTTGTCGCTGTTGAAAAAGTAGAATTCGATCGTCCGGTTCTGGGCATAGATGTGGAGATTAGAGCAGAGGAATAGTATCACTAAGCAATATAAACTCTTCTTCACTTAGTGTTTCTCCCCGTCTGGAAAGTTTTATACCGGTTTGGGACTCCAAGGGCTCGAATTTGTCTTTTGATAAGAGAACTCCAATGTTATTTCGCAGAGTTTTCCTGCGATGCGCAAACGCACATTGGATCAGACGGTAAAAAATGTCAAGGTTTCTGATCTGAGGCTTGATCTTGCGAGGCGTCATCTTGATCACGGCAGATTGGACTTTGGGAGGGGGATCAAACTTTTCTTTGCCTACATAGAAGAGAATCTCAATATCGAAGAGTAGGGCCAAACGGAGCGTCATCTGTCCATAATCCTTGGTGCCCGGCTTGGCTGTGAGGCGATCTGCCACTTCTTTCTGGATCATAAGCACTACACATTCAAAGCGATCTGCACAGGCTTCTATCTTATACAGTAGGGGAGATGTGATCTGATATGGGATATTTGCCACCAGCTTGATCGTCTCGTCTGGGGGCAGTTCGTCCTGCCAGGAAACGCTCAGGATATCACGCATCACCAGGCTCAGGCGTTCTCCAAATTCAGCTTCGAGCCCTTCCCGGAACCGACGATCCAGCTCGAAGGCTGTCAGTTTGGCTCCGCTTGCCACGATCGCCCGGCTCAGGATACCCAGCCCTGGCCCAATTTCCCAAACCCTGTCACTTGAGCATAGCTGGGCGTGCAGCACAATGTCCTCAGCGATTGAGGGGTCATTGAGAAAGTGTTGCCCGAGATCTTTATTTGCCTTCATGTTCATATAAACGAAGAGAACACCCGAGAGCTCAGGTGTTCAATTCAAATGGTAAAAAAAAGTGTCCTATGAAGCGAGTTTTTCAGCCGCGCAAGCTTTGCAGTTCTTGCAAACGTTGACGTTCTTGTCGTTGACTTTTACTTCATGAGTGGTTTTGATGCCGGTACGGCCGCAAACGGGACAAGTGCCTCTGCCGTGGGCAGGAAGATTCTTTATACCTTTTCCGCGATGATTCTTTGCCATTTTATAGCTCCTTTGCTTATCATATACATCACAATCCTGCTTTTTTGGGGAAAATCCCGC
>CAZZCS010000070.1:0-12931 GCA_964652645.1 uncultured Candidatus Cloacimonadota bacterium
CCAATTCTCCATTCTCAATCCTCAATTCTCAATTGAAATGCGCAGCTCTTTTAACGTTTAACGTTTAACGTTTAGCTCAAAAAAAATCCCGCTGATCCTGGCGATCCTGGGGATCTGCGTTCTATTCTTTTAATCGTACATTGTACATCGTAAATTGTAAATCGATAGAGCGCAGCTCTTTTAACGTTTAACTTTTAACTCAAAAAATCCCGCTGATCCTGGCGATCCTGGGGATCCGTGTTCTATTCTTTTTCTCGACTGCCGGTACTATACTCCTCCAAATCTGGCAGGCACAGGGTAAACACAGACCCCTCATCTTCTCTGCTCTGGACTTTCACACTGCCATTGTGCAGATTGACAAATTCTTTCACGAGGATAAGACCCAGACCTGTTCCTTTGGCGTCTGGGCTGGATTTGCCAATGGTGCGATGATCCACATCGATCCTGAAGAGTTTATCGATATCTGCCTCACTCATGCCCATCCCTGTATCCTCTATGTCTATGCAATACTTGGCCTCTATCTGGTAGCATCGCACGGTCACGACTCCATCCTGAGGGGTAAATTTGATAGCGTTACTCAGCAGATTGCGAACCGCTGCTGTGATCATATTGGGATCAATGCTGAGGGTTTTTTCGATCTGGAAGTCTTTTTCGATCCTGATGTTCTTTTGTTTGGCTATCGGATGCACAAATTCTATGGCGTTATCCAGCAACTGGTTCATGTTTACCATCATGGGGTTGAAGCGCAGTTTACCCGTCTGGCTTCGCGACCAGGTGAGCAGGTTTTGCAGCAGTTGATGTGTATTTCTGGCGGATTGATAGATCAGGTCGGAGTATTCTGTGATCTCATCCGGGCTGAGTTGCTGGTTGTTGTTTCGGATGATCTCCGCAAATCCCATCAGACTAAAGAGCGGGTTCTTCAGGTCGTGGGCGACGATGGAAAAGAATTTATCCTTGGTCTGGTTCAGCTCCTCGAGTCTCTGGGTGGTGAGGCGAAACTGCTGTTCTGTTTCCATTCTGTCCGTGATATCGATGGAAATCTCCAGATGTGCTTTTTGACCGTCTTTCCATTCGATGATTGTATTGGTGGTATGGTACCAGCGTTTCCAATAGGAATTTTGGATGTCTTTGATCACGATATCCTGATCTTTGTATTCACCAAAACCCGGGCGGGGACAGTTCTCACAGCGCGAGGTCAGATTTCCGTGTAGCTGTCTCCAGCACACCTGTCCGATCACATCTCCAAAGACGTTGCGGGCATACTGATTGAGGTATAGGATCTTATCGGTATCGACTTCAATCACGGCGATCATGGCCTGGACGTTATCCAGCACAGTGTTCAAAATATCTTTGGAATGTCTCAGCTCGTTTTGGGTGATTTTCTGCAAAATTGCGTGAGACACCATATCTGCCAGGATCCCGATTAGTCGGATCACCTCTGGTGTCCAGGGACGGGTGTTGGTGCATTCGTCGATCCCGATAAAGCCAAAGATCCGGTTATGCATTTTGATAGGAAAGATCAGGCAGGCTTGCACGTTCAGACCCTGTAAGTGCCTGGAGTAGTCGGCATCAATATTTGTTGTATCATCGATCTGGTAAAAGTCGTGATTTTGGAGGTAGCCAAACATGTGTGATGATATTTCCGGGGGGAGCGCACCCTCTCGGGAAGGATAGTCCTGATGGTGCCAGAGGTATTTGAGCTCCAGGTTTTCGCTTTCACCTACTCTCTCCATGATAAATATCCGCGAAACATCCAGGTAGATTCCGGTTTTGACCAGCACTTTATTGATGGCAGCGTCCCAATCTTCATTTCGGTATAGATCGGCCAGGATTTTCGAGACGAAATTCTGTTCCTGGTAGACTTGATGGATTTTCCCCAGGACGAAGTCTTTCAGTTCCCCTGATGAAAGCTTCGCATCTGCAAATACCCTTTCTATCTCCCCAACGAGGAGGTCTTTGTTGATATTGTCTCCAGTCATATCTTCACCTTTAATGAAAGAGAGGACATATCAAAATCCCTGTCTCCAACCTTGTCCTCCTGCTAGTACCCCAAAAAAAAAGAACTCCTACAATAAGCTTTCATTGCAGGAGATCTTTTAGCAAGCAGCAGTGGTGATCAAGATCACCTGTTGTTTATCTTTTATAACTACTGATTTTCTGTCAATATAAATCTCGTCAGGAGTCGTAACTCTCGTATCCATAGTCGGATACAGGCATCTCATTATCATCTATCAGGATGCTGGTATCATCCGGAACGAGGTTTGGATTGCTGGATCTTATCCGTGTGATGATAGATTTGGCAGCATGACGGAAGAATCTATGAACTTCATTGGAGTTCTTGGCCAGAGCCACCTCATGATTTGTCCCTTCCAAAAAGCGTTTGAGCACGTTCTGATCTGCATGCACTCCGATTGCCAGGGCCATTCTATCAGTCTTACCAGCGCGGCCTGTACGGGTCAGGTCGTACATAAAGGGATCCCAAATATCGGTAGGAGCTCCATCAGTTATCAGGATCACAGTCGGACGGTAGGACTTCAGGGGCGTAGTCTCTTTATCTTCGATCATCCTTTTTACCATGCGAAAGGCAGCACCCATTGCCGTCACGCCATTGGCCATGGCAGGGCGCCACTTCATGTCAAACACACTGCAGGGCGGCATATGCAGCAAGGCTTTATCGCCAAAAGTAATGGCAGAAAATTGGATCTTTACCCCGGGGAAGATCTGTTCCGATAGCTTCTGGATCATCTCCCACACGGCGTTATTGACGCTATCAATCTTCATGCCAAACATGCTGCTGCTCACATCAATGAGAAAAAAGACTGGCAGGGTAGTAGGCTGTGCCTTGTTATCATCGGCCTTCATCATTATTTCTAAACCTCAGTTTCGGTATTGTAGTAGTATCACTTCGGGTTGGCATTGATGGGAACACCAGCCAGAAGCCACACTTTCCTCTCTTATAATGCCATAGTGAATGTGTCAAGCACAAATCCCCCTTTCCTTCAAAAAAAAGTCCTTCTATATATACCTACAGGACGCGGTGTCCAGGAGTGTAAATAACAGGTAGGGAATAGCATACATGCTGGTATTCTATGTAGTCCTCGCATAATTGTCTCCCAAATCTGGCTAGATTACTCATTTTTATAGATGTTTCAAAGCTGTTCTTCCAGGCATATGTCCAAAAAAGTGGCATTTTCTATACATGTGACAACCGTATGTCCAAAACATCGCGGTATTTATACCTATGTGAGTCCAAGAGCATTTACGAAAGAGATAAGGCCTCTTCTAAAGCAAGACTTTTGATCCTGGCATATGTGCGAGTTTGGGAATTCTACAAGAGCCAAAGTCTATTATAAATACCTAGGAATCATCATTGGAAAAAGAAACGGCCAATTTGTTCAGATATACTATACTGTTCGATAATCTGGATCTCCAATTTTTTCAAGCCATTCTCTTTTAGACTTTTCTATCTCCTGCTTTATCCGATCTTCGGTAAGTCCGGCTTTACCCATATATTCACTAATGTACTGTTGAAGCTTTGAATCTAGAGATATTGCATCATCCCTAAAGTTGATGAAGTCTTTAATCATCCTTTTCATCCCTTCGTCTGTCAGATATTGCCCATCGTTAAGTTTGAAATAATCATGCGCAAAATAGTTTCTCAGCCCAACAAACCTATCAAGCTTATCAGTATCAGCATCACATAGTGTGAAGAATTTCTGTAACTTAGCTTTAAGCTTACCAAATGTTCTTCTACCCTGCGATTAATCCATCCACATCCTAAAATATTCATCCTCACTCCTGAATTTAGTTTTGAAACAGTTTACTATAATGAGCATGTTTATTAGTTGCTGTTCGATTACTTGAGCGTGGAATATCGCCAATCCGAAATGTGCAAAGACCTCTTTGGCTTTATCAGATGCCGAGAGTCTTTCAAACCCCTCAACAGATTCATCATAAGTCACTATCTTACCTCAGTTTGTTCTTTGGATATACTTTTTTTAATCTGTTCTGTCACAATCATTTCCTCGTTTGTGTTGCACATATCGCTGTTTGGTGCAACACAAATGGCGTAGCTTGGATTATAATAGTCACAAAAAAAGTCGCCTTGATATCTACTTAATGGAAGCAGTATCCCCCATCCAAGCCATGATTGTTTCATAGATGTTCTTTTGCCAATTGCAGATCTGTTTCTGAATCCCAAGGCTTATCATGCTGCATGAGATATCAGAAGACCATTCTGTAGTGATGTTGTAAACACCATGTTCAATATTGAGTGTCGCCCCAGGATATACCAAAGCGTTTCTAGAAGCGCGGAAGAATTGAGAATAGACAAAAAGTTGTTGCAGATCAGCAGGAGATGGTCCTTTGCCAGCAACATCTTTCCACTTTGTATCCAAGATGAATTTGCTCCCATTCGATCTGTCTTCAATCAAAATGTCAGGGCGCAAGGTTTTTCGATAATTTGCGGTTTTCCAAAATGGTGCAGTGGTCTGAGCTTTGACGTTGCAGGGAACCGAGTTTTTCAGGAATTGCTTTCTCAGGCTGTGATAGATGAAGCTTTCCCAGAGCAGGTTCATGTCAAACATCAAGGCTAAAACATGATCATTCCCTGCCGTTAAGCCTGGATGATACCTAAGAAGAAGCAATCTTGCAATCTCAATCGCAACCCGATAAGACTCCGTCTTTCTGGTGTAGATGAGATTATTAAAAGATTGTTCTGTTATCCGGACAGGAGTTACTTCTGGAAAGTTTAGATTGAGAGCTCCAATCCGATTGTGAAGATCGGCATTCTGGGAAAGATCCCTAATCAGATCGATTGTCTGTCGGAGAATTGTATGCCAGATGTGGTCATGGTCATAAACACTAGTTTTAGTATAGAATCTTTCCTTGTGGACAATGTTTCTCGACAGGTGACCGGGAAAGTCTAACGATCCCTTCAAAGCAGTGTGGTTGAGCGTTTGCTTGCGGTATTGTTTCACAAGACCAGTCCGAACCAGATACTCAACCTCTGTAATGAAGATATCAAAATAGAGCTTGAGGATGGAGTTTGACTTTAGGGAGAGCAGGCTGGAGCTGGGGGCTGAGACTCGAAACATACCCACTTCCCTGAGCATACCGATCAGGAGATCTCGCCAGGTACTCTCATCCCCACCATTCCGGTCAAGCTTCGGCAAAACCTCGATCTGGATGCCATCCACCTGGATCACACCCACGTATTCACAGAATTCTACTCCATTATGAATCAGGCTATAATACCGGGTTTTACTGGTGGAGTGAAAGCGCTCCAGAGCCTTGTGTATAGGCTCTGTGAACTGAGTTCCTCCATAGTAACAGCCGACTCTCAGCTTGTCGTATTCAAACACGCTGATTTTGTTAGATTTCATCACTCTTGTTCATCAGTACCCGCAGCGCTCTGAGGAATGCGTCGTCATCCATCTCTTCACAGCGAACCAGGGTGTAGCGGTCGTGGTCGTTGAAATCGCTATTATTGGGTGAGGGCTTGGCAAAGCCTGACAGAGTAATCGGGGTTGTCTTCACAAAAGCTCTGCCCAGCACCAGTTCTATTCTGCCGTAATTGCCGTAAAAATACTCCTGCAATAGGGGAATAATCTCGTTGAAGAATACGTGTTTGAGCGTACACTCCCCTTTGGATACTTTGAGGAAATAGCTATGCCCAATGGCGTGATCCTTGTCAAGTAAACCCTCAATCCTGAGGTTGATTGTTTCAAGTAGAACTTTTAGACTGATGCCTTTAAACTCTGCATCTTTCAGAAGCTCATACTCAGGAGTCATTTCACAAAAGCTAAATCTGCGCCTGAGGGCGGTATCCAATGCTTCCACGCTGCGATCTGCAGTATTCATGGTGCCGATGATATACAGGTTTGGCGGCACAGAAAACTTTTCCTTGCTATAGGGCAAAGTCACTTCCAAGGCTTCCTTCATCCTGGCACGTTTATCCGGCTCGATCAGAGTGATGAGTTCGCCGAAGATCTGGGATACGTTGCCGCGATTGATCTCGTCGATGATCAATACATATTTTGCTTCTTGGTTCGACGCTATCGGATTGTAACCAAATTCTTCCTCTAACAACTTCAAAACGCCTTGATAATAACCTCTGAAGTATCTGGGGACATTCTCGCCAATAATGTGTGTTATCAGTCTATCTTTGGTTAGTGAGCCGTTTGGATTTGTCTTACTGCCGGGGTGAAGATTCAAATTGTTGTTGCCGTTTAATGAAACGCTAAACACAGTACCGTTAGGGGTTTTCAACTCCCTTTGTTTTGTGATATCCAAATCATCCAGTAGTTTCTGATATGCCGAATCGAAACTGACGCCACCTGGCAGTTTTGCGCGAGCGCAAAGCTGCTTGAAAATCCCTGGTAACACGTTATATGATATTGAATTGCTCTGATCCTCATTGGTCACCGGTTTGATCCCCTCGATGAAGTCCTCATAACACATGCTTTGATGGAATGTACAAAAGACAATCCTACCGTCTTTCACAAGTGCCTTGTATCTGTCCCTAATCTTTTCTCTTTGGGCTTCTTTGTCTTCGATATTGCTCATGAATATCGGATCAGTAATCTCGACTGCCAGATTGATAGAATTGTACGTCTTTCCAGTTCCGGGAGGACCGTGCAGAATTTGGTTTAGAGGATAATCTATATGTTGGGTTGCCTGGAATGTGTTGGTGCTTACCAGATTACTTGAATCGGTGTTTTCGGCGTCAGGATTGTCATTAGCGGAAGTTGAGCCCTTTCCTAGTAATCTGAAGACGATATCTTGTGATAGAAGCAAATGATCCCTATCAGGATATGCATCTGATGGGATGGACTGACTAGCCAGTGAAACAAGCTCTTGATCAGCAACAACGTACTGGGAAGTAAACTCCTGCATATATTTGAGATAATGGACGTATTTGTCACCCTTGGTAGCTTTGGGTTTTACTCCCATCAAAGAACAGAATTTTCTGTAGAAAGTTTCCATATAAAAAGTGTAAGTATTCGGATACCGCAATGTTAGAAAGGTGGCTATTGTCCTTTCATCGTGATGCGAACCTTTCTTACTTTCAGGATACATTTGACGATAAATGACATCAATCTCTTGAATAAACGTCTTTATCCTGTGAGTGAGATCTACATCCTCTTGAAATAATTTTTCTATACACTGCTGGTAGCGATTAGGTTCTTTTGATAGGATATCTTTAACAACAGCAGATGCCATTGGGTAGACAAAGTTGGCAAATCTTATGTTACCAAACTCTTCGATAAAATTCGGACTTGAAGGATCAACTTTGTCTTTGTAGTTTTGAACGAAAAACCACTTTTCATTTTTGTTGGCAAATTCTGTCAGATCAAGAGTATTCTTGTATTCTTGGATGATTGAACGTATCTGAACTGCTCTCTCGTTTTTCGCCCTTATCAAAAAACCGAAATTATCCAAGTAGGTATTGGTCGCTTCTCCTCCCGTAACATCCCATATGAGATCCCCATTAACATGCTTATGAGCATAACGTAAGACATCCTTTGGCGGATATGCCTTTCCATTTATTATCACATCCCACTGTGTCGAAGGAGTCAATTCTAAGCTGTTCTCCTCAATTTCTTGTACTGCTTCGAGAACGTGTTCACGAGTTATCTTTTTAGGTTCAAATGGCATGCTTTCTCCTATATTTGAGTCTCCGAGGTTGATAATATAACAGAAACCTCAATAATTGGGCATCATGCAAATCTTCCCAATTTAGAGCCTGTAAGTTATTCTGGATATCTTGACTTCGAGGTCTGATCATTGTTGTTATCGCTTGTGGTCTTAGAAATGTATATAACAAATGCTATAAACACAAGTGTCATGCAGGTGATAACTTGTGTAACTTGGAGCATGGAAAGAGCTGTTGGAGTGGTTGAAGATAGGCTATTGTCTAATAGCATGTTTATATAAAAGAATGCACTCTGGAAGCTATGCACGAAGGCTTGCCATTTACAGATTGTTTCTCCAACCGAAATACCAACTAAGTAATATGCAACCGTATAATTAAGAATACACTCAATGAGGCTTGTAAAGGCAAGTATGAGACGCTGGTATGGGTTTAGTCGGGATGATTTATTCGTATCTAGGGCGTCATTGCCAAATGCTAATGTGATCTCGAACGATCGGGATAGGGTTCGAAGTACAACGAATGTCATAAACAAGCCTGTCCACCAGGTATTTAGTGGGAAAACAACTACTATAGCTGCTGTGAAAGCAGAAAAAAACAGATTAACTCTATTGTTTAAAGCTATGAAGAGTGTTTTCTTGTCTACTTCGGTTCCGATCTCTTCTGCCTTGTCATTAGGAGGCTTTAATCGATCCTTGTACAATTTGGCAAGAGACCACGTTGGAGATGCAATAAGCAATGCAAATTCAAATACTACCTTTTTTATTGGATTATCAACGCATGGCGATGTTTGTTTGTGGAGACTCTTAACGTAAGACAAGAAAGCGATTCCGACAGTAGTTATAAGAAACATAGCATATGATAAAACAATCGACGTAAGGCCAAGTTGACCACCTGTTTCATAATGATAGGTCACTATAGAGATCAACCACACAATCATGAGAAAGACCACAAGCGCTAGTTTCTGAATACTAAAAGAGTATGGGTCATGATTACCCTTAACATGTAATGAATCTTTCTTATCGTCAATATACTTGTTGAAAGCTGTTTTGTTAGAAACAGAACTGCTTATTGTGATATTTATAAGGTTGATAAGTGGTCTATTATCTGGTTTCTTCATAGTAGCTGCCTCCGATAATCACTATATTGAACCCCATTGCCTTCATAGTATCAACTGCCATTAGCACATATATCTTTGATGAACTCAAACATTGGCCGAAACACTTCAAAACGAGCAGGCTCAAGATTAGGCACTACATCTCTGGCAAATGATACCTTGTTTCCTTGAAACTCAATTACTTCCCCACCACAGGAAACGCTCTTCTTAGCGAACCATTGATCATTATTATCCCAGTTCTCGTCATAAAACATCAATTCCATCGATAAGTGCGAATCTATTCCTCTTCCCCAGGGTCTATCATTGGCATCAAGAACTTGTCTTTTCACTGCTGCAACATTCGGAACAGGTAATAGCATTGCATAGTGATATTGATAATCAAGTGTTTTGGTCATTCCCATAAATGGGTCAGCAACTACAATGCTACCTGTTCTAAGCGAATTCCAATCATCATATGCATCATCAAAATCAAACAATGCAAACATCAAGCGTTGTGGATGGTTCTGATGCAACTCATTTCTTTTAAACTGATTGCATAAAAAGTATCTATCAAATGCATTTTGGATTTCAAACATTACTGTTGTCCCAGGGAAGAGCTTGTTCCAAGCAACCTCAAGTATCATCTCATCTGTTATCCCTTCCGTAAACAGCACCGGCCTGGTGGTGTTTTTCAGCATGCTATTGATGTTAAGGCGAGCTTCAGCCTCGGTGAGTAAGATGTGCCCACCTGATAGAGATTTTATCACTTCACATCTACATATCTTTGTGACGCTGACACTGCTTCCGTTTATCTCAAAAAGACTCAGCAGGTTATCTTTGGAGGAGGTGATCGTTGCAGCGCTATGACTACTCATTAACACATGGTTGTTTGCAGCTTCATCGGCTATATTGAAAACCTGATCCATGAACTCAAACTGCCACTCAGGATGAAGGAAAGAGTCAGGCTCATCCAGAAGCGTGATGCAGTTTCTATCCTTAAACAACTCGACAATGCTATATATGTACACAGTCTGAAACTGCCCATCACTGAAATGATCGGTGGACATTACTTCACCGCATGTATGCTTTATATCGATTGAAATTGAATCTAGCATATCTATAGATTTGAGATTATCAAACTGGCGGAAAATCAGCTGTAGTAGGTCACCAGAGAAATTCTGGCGAAACCTATCAACATTGATGTACAAATAGTATAGGTCTTTACTGGGCACATAGCCCTCTTCCCTGATTTGAATATCTGATTTACATGCGAATAATCGATCCAGGAATTCTTGTGTAACACCCTTAGCCCCCCAAAAACCTGTATCTGGATCGTATGGATCAACACTGTCACTGGGTTTTGCAAAATACGGTCTTTTCAAGATTACCCTAAATTCATTTGCTATATCTACGATTCCAAGTTTTTGGCATATAAACTTCTTGGCAGGATTATCATCAAGAGAGAGAAGCATCATTGTAAGCAGCAACTGCTTGTATTCTTTGCCAACGCCAATGATTTTTCGAGATGCTGATTCTTTTGCTGACACCACTTCTGTTTTGAATCGACTTTCATACAGTGTAACAATATCAGACACTTTGTCGTTGTGCCCAGAATAGTAAACTATCAGATTATCAGGGAAAGGTGTTGATCCTAGAGTTTTTCTATTTTTGCCATTTATCTCTAGCGTCCCCTCATTGCGCTTAATACTGAACATCTTCTCTTCGATTTCATATTCAATAGTGAAATTGAAATCTATGATTGGCTTACCCCGATTAGACTCATAAAGATAGCGGAATACATCTACGAGAGCCTCAAAAAAATTGGATTTACCTGAGCCGTTCTTGCCCACGAACACGTCAATGAAACTGTCAGAGTCGAATGATATAGAAAAATTCTTCAGGTTTTTATACCCGTCGATGTAAAGTGATTTCAATCTCATGATGCGTTCACCTGCCTCACTATAGATTCAAGCACCTGAGATTGCTTGAGAGCCGCTTCATCTAGCTTTTCAACAAGTCCATCACAAATCTTCAGGAATTTTGTCACTGATTGTACGATCCGCTTCTGTTCTGCTAAAGGCGGTAATGGTATGTGGGTTTTAGCAAAGAAAGACTTTGGGATTCTCTGTTGCCCTGCCGTTCCGGTCATTTTACTCATTCCGATAGAAATGAATGACTCGGTTTTGAAATACAATAGCATGAATTCAGGATCAAAGACATTGTAAGTGTCACGATAAATGTGAAGTTCTGTTGTCCCTGCCCCCTTCCCATTTGGTAGATTTCGGAAAACGCACGACTTGCGATTCTCAAAGCAGGGAGTAATCTTAGCGACTCCAATATCACCTTCTTGGAAGTGGGTAAATCCTTTTTTCACCTCTGACCACATCTTGATTTGAAAACTGTGCTTATTTGCATATCCATCTTGTATTAAACTCATTGGGACAAAGCCGACCTGGGAGTCGTCATCGAGCTTGTTGCGAGGGTTTATCTCACCAACAGAGGATAACTTCACCCATACCCAACCATTTGGTAGTTGAGAAGGTTGATCTGATTCTTTAAGTGGGCTGAAGTCAGGTAGCTGCATATCTGTCCTTTTATCAGCCTTGCCCTTATCAGAGTTCTTCTCTCTTAAACATTGCAACAGAACTGTGGCAGACTCTTCATTAGAGTCTTGATCTACAAGCTTCCCCTTCATAGCGAGCGTTAGGATTGCCTTCTTCAGATCTTCTACGTTTTCTTTAACAGAATAGAAAACATCGAAGTGCTTACAGATAAACTCCCATGATGAGAAAAACTCATCAGCATTGTCTGATCCGATTAGGCGTTTTACGGATGCTGAATGGGCTGAGAGTAATATACAATCCTTAGTAAGTTGTAGTTCTTCAATTTTATCACATAGAGCCATTAATTGGTCTACTTTTTCAACAATACGTTTCTGCTCCATAATTGGTGGCAGGGGTATCCAAAATGAATTGATATCAAGCATCGATATATTGTCGTTTGTGGAGTTCTTTGCTGAGTTTATGAAACCTTGAGTTAATCTTGATTTGATAACAAAATGAATAAAGTCAGGTATCGCATATTTTGATATTCTTATTGTTGCGACCCTTTGATTAACTACCATCTTTTCTGGCATTGATTTTACCAAATAGCTTTTCCCAACGGTTCCACCAGTCATGGCCATAATGATGTTGTTTGTGTTGAGTAGATAGCCCTCTAACTTAGCTGAGTAGTCGTATCTAACAATGCTATCATTTTTAAAGCCACGGTCATCGAAATCTGAGATTCTGACAACTCGTATTCCATCATTTACATACCTAGAGCTTTGAAAAGCAAACCCACCATTAACCTCACAAACATCTTGCAGTCGAATCCATATCCAACTTGCTGGTATTTGATATGGCGGGGAAACAGGTATAACTCTCGAGAGTTTTTTCGAGGAGTTTTTCTTGCTGATTATCCCATCATGCTTATTAGCATTGATAGAGTCACTAGCTGTACCTTCAGAAAGCACCTGTGGCACAATCTTGCCTTGTATGGCTAGAGCTGTTATTAACTCTCGCAGTTCTTTAGTTCCGATTGAGATGTCAATAACATGCTTTATCTGTTTATTCAACTGCCCCATTATGAATCACCCAATGCTTTTTCTAACTCGGTTTTCAACATTTCCCGTATGGTCTCTACTTCATTTACTATCTGGCGATAGTCTTTCATAAGCTGCTCAGGATCAGTATGTATCTCCTCTTCTTGATGCGGATTCTTGATGTCCAAATTGAAGTTCCTAGCTTCGATATCCTTGTAAGATACTTTCCATGCATACTGGTTTTCTTTGCGGTTGTTCCACCAGGCCTTTTCCAGATCGAACTCCTGGATTGTGAGGGGATTAGTTCTTGAATAGGATTTATAGCCCTCCGGGTAGGGATGCTCAAAGAACCAGACATGCTTAGTCTTTTCGCCTTTCTCAAAGAAGAGGATATTGGTATTTATACTCGTATAAGGACTAAATACACCCTTTGGCATGCGGATGATGGTATGCAGGTTAAATTCGGTCAGTAACTCTCGCTTGAGAGTCGTTTTGACCCCTTCACCGAAGAGAAAGCCATCGGGCAGAATGATCGCCGCTCTTCCCGTATCATATTTTAAGCGGCGCATGATCAAAGCCAGGAAAAGATCGGCCGTTT
>CAZZCS010000071.1:0-12703 GCA_964652645.1 uncultured Candidatus Cloacimonadota bacterium
CATCCGTGTATCAGACGTGTATCAAGCGTGTATCAGGCGTGTATCAAGTGTGTTCTCAAACACACTTGATACAGGTATGATAGAGGTGAGATACATATTTGTTTGTAAGGGAGCGGCGTAGGAGAAGCTCATAGTTTCGGACTCTATCAAATGCCCTAAAGAGCAGATCACAAAGCAGCAGCAGATAGACTTCTTGTAGTTTTCGATTGACAGAAAATGAGCAAAGCTTATGTGGTGATAGGATATGGAGAAGAGAAACGATCGCATTGCATTCCTGGGTCCTGCCCCACCTTTCAGGGGAGGAATAGCCAAATTTGCCAATTCGCTGGCCGAGACTTGTGCCAGTAGTGGCGCGAGTGTGTATATGTACACTTTCATCAATCAGTTTCCCAGCTTGCTCTTCCCGGGGTCTTCCCAGTTTGATCAGGCATCTCCTGGCTTGCCTACAGAACGAATCCTCACCCCCTATCATCCCGGTACCTGGCCCCAAACATTGCGCAGAATCAGGCGTTATCATCCAGATATTATGATTGTTTCGTTCTGGATACCGTTTATGGTTCCAGCTTATGCGTGGCTAATTCACAGGCTAAAGAAAAGCGCAAACTGCCCACAGATCGTGCTCCTGGTTCATAACATCGAATTCCACGAGAAATGGCCCCTTGCCAAATTGCTGACTCGACACCTTCTAAACCTTTCAGATCAAATCCTGGTCTTATCTGAGAAAACCCATCAAGATATAGCTGCCCTTTCCCATACATACGAAACGAGGATCATCAGGGGCTTTCATCCCATCTACGATGACTTCATGCAAACTGCTGTAAATCTCCCCCAGGTAGATGTGTCTCGTCCAACCGTGCTCTTCTTTGGCTTTATCAAGGCTTACAAGGGACTGGATGTACTCCTGAAGGCAATGGTGAGGGTCAAAAATCGGATCCCGGACATCAGATTGATCATTGCTGGTGACGTTTATGGAGACAAATCTGTCTGGCTGGAGCTGATCCGAGATCTGGGCCTGGAAGCTATCACGCAGGCAGAGCTGAGATACATATCCAGCTCACAGATACAGGAGTACTTTATGCAAGCCTCTGTATGCGTCCTCCCCTATCGAACAGCGACTCAAAGCGGTATTATCGCCACGGCCTATGCCTTCGATCTGCCTGTAATCGCTTCCGATGTAGGGGGCCTCAGCGAGTATCTAATCGAGGGAGAAACTGGACTCCTGGTTCCTGCCGAAGACGAGAAGGCTCTGGCAGATAAGATCGTCCAATACTTCGAGGAAGCAATGGAAGCCAGGATGCGCGTGCAAGTACGGGAGTATAAAAAGCAGCTTTCCTGGTACAAACTGGCAGAGATGATACTTGAGTAGCATGAAACATATTTTATTGATTACCTACTATTTTCCTCCTTGCGGAGGTGCTGCCGTACAGAGATGGCTACGCTTCCTGCCTCTGCTCGTTCAGGCTGGTTACAAGATAACCGTTCTCACTCCTCAAGAGGGTGATTTTCCCTACTATGATTACAGCCTCGTCAGTAAACTACCACCTGCGGTACGGGTTATCCATACCCCATCCATGAATCTCAGGAAACTTTTCCGCAAGCTAAGCGGGAGTAAAGCAATTCTGCCTCACGGGGACTTGAAAGAGTTCGCTCAGGGCAGTCTTGGCCAAAGATTAGTGCTTTGGGGCAGACTGAATCTTGTAATTCCAGACATCAGGATTTCCTGGAATCGCTTTGCAAGGCAATCTGCGCAGAAGCTCTTACTTACAGATAAGTTTGATGTGATCATCACCTCCGGTCCGCCCCATTCAACCCATCTTGTGGGGTACTATCTCAAGAAGAGATACAAGCTCAGGTGGATAGCCGATTTTAGAGATCCCTGGACGAAGATCCACTATTTGCAACAGAATCCTCCGCTCGTGCCTACAAGGAAGATTCATCAAGCCCTGGAAGCAAGAATTCTGAGGACGGCAGATCTCTCTCTCGTGGTGTCCCAAGCGATCTCTGATGAACTCCCCAGGGGGAACAAGTGTGTATTGTACAACGGGTTTAATCAACTTGACTTCCACGCCCAGCAGTATCAGCGCGGGCCTTTATTCCGGATCAAGTATGTAGGGCAACTGACAGCGGGGCAGGATATAAGCCCCTTGTTGGATCTCATACTCAAGACATTTAATGGCTCCGGAATCTCAATATCTTTTGTTGGGACTCGTTTGGATCCCCAGATTTTGGCCTTGTATCAAGACCGGATTGAATCAGGAGTTATTGAGATAATTGGCTTTACAAGTCACGAAGAGGCAATCGGAGAAATGGTGAATGCAGAATTGCTAGTGTTGCTGATAAACGATACCGCTTTTAACAAGGGAATTGTAACTACCAAACTCTTCGAGTATATGGGCTCACGGACTCCCGTGCTCTGTTTGGGGCCACTTCAATCTGAGGCTGCTCTATTGCTAGACCAGTTTCAGGCGGGTATGTGCTTCGCTTATTCAGACCAGGCAGGACAGGCTGAATACATTCAAAAGCTATACTCCGACTGGCAAAGGCAGTCTGATCTGAAAAGTGACAAAGATCTCTCTGCCATCACAGTTCAGAACCAGATTCAAAACTTAATCTCTGTATTGGAGGCTGATTCTTGAGGTTTCGCAAACTACTACTAGCTTTGTTATTCTTGAGCCTGGGTACTTTGCTGCTGGGTGCATCAATCTCAGAATGGGCTGAACTGGCAGTACAGGCGAGTGCCTATCTGGAAACCCGGCCCGACGATGATGAAGCCAGGAGTAATCTGGCTTTGTTTTACATGATGAGTAACCAACCCCTTTTAGGATTGAGACAATATCGGATTCTGATCCAAAAAGACGAACTCAATCTTGATGCTCAGGCAGGAGCCATCTGGGCACTGAATAACCTCAAACAGTATGACTTGAGCATTTCAACCTCCCGGGACTTGCTCCGCAAGTATCCCGATCATGCCCCCTTTCACAATCTGATTGGCTACGCTCTGCTCAAGATAGATAACTATTCCAGTGCCAGATACCATTATCACAGAGCATTACTCCTGGAGCCTGATGTTCCATCTCTGAACCAGGTCTCCCACGAAGGTCTGGCCTGGGCTTATATGAAAAGTGACGACTATCCCAAAGCTCTGAATAGCTTTTTAGATGCTCAGGCACTTGCCACAGAATCTCTGGCTGGATTTGGCTTCAGCGAGCTTCAAGAAACATATTTTCATACTAGTATTGGCTATGGAATCCCCAATCAGGATCTGGAATCTTTCTCAATTGAGCAGTCCTATCGCTCCAAGACAAATAGACTACGCTTCAGCTTTGAAGAGCTGAGATCCGAGCGCAAACACTCCAGAAGCCACCTCGCCTTGCAAGCCAGGAAGCAGCTTTACGGGTTTAGCACAAATGTCCGTCTGGATTATGTGAATGGAGCCAATTCTGAGATCTGGCCTGCCTGGAAAGCAGATGTATCTTTGAGCCCCAGGTTCTATCTCTTGAGGTCTATTGTCGATACCAATGTTGGATTCGCCAAAGTGTGGAACAACAGCTATCCTGTGAATCTTGTAAATGCTGGATTGCATTTTACTTATAACCAGATCGGCCTTTCCTGTGTTAGCACCTTCCGAGGTGACGACGTCGTCTTACAAACCGGATGCACAATCCCAGTTTACCAACACCAGGTGGGATTCTCCTACACATACGGAGATAACGCTTGGATTGCTAACAATTTTGGATATCTATATGACCCAGCCATCAAGCAAAAGCAAAGCCTGGAAGGAGCTATCAAGCTGGCCCTTTCAGATATGTTATATATATACCAGGTAAACAGTTACCGATACCTGAACACGGACTGGGAATACTCCTTTTTTATTCGATTGGGAGTCGAGTATTGAACCTGTTACCAATCTTGTTGACACGTAATCGGGCGTAGATATTTGTGACCGCCTAATAATAGTTCAGAGGATGAGAGATGTACAGAGAGCCTTATCACTTCAATTTGGAGCGCTTCATCAAAGCTGAGCGCTTTGATCAACTCAAAAAAACTGCAGATACGTGCGAAACGCCAATTTTACTGATCGACGGAGATCTGATTCGAGAGCATTATCTAGAATTGGCGAACAGTATGCCCAATTCCATGATTTATTACGCTGTAAAGGCAAATCCAATGGATGAGGTAATCCAAATCCTCAATGAACTTGGATCTTGCTTTGATATAGCATCTCGCTACGAGCTGGATCAGTTGCTCAGACTGGGTGTAGACCCCTCCAGACTCAGTTTTGGCAATACGATCAAGAAGAAAGCAGATATTGCCTATGCCTACGAAAAAGGAGTGCGACTCTATGCAACTGATTCAGAAAATGATCTGATCAATCTTGCCAGGTATGCCCCCCAATCCAAAGTTTTCTTCCGCATCCTCACAGAAGGCACGGGTGCGGACTGGCCTCTATCTCGCAAATTTGGAGCACATCCGGATGTTTTGTTTCACCTGATCCTGCAAGCTGCTGAAATTGGTTTGGTGCCCTATGGCATTTCTTTTCATGTAGGCTCGCAGCAAAGAGATATAGGACAGTGGGATGATGCCATAGCTAGATGCAAGTATCTCTTTGATGCCGTAGCAGAAGAGGGTATTGAGCTGCAAATGATCAATTTGGGTGGTGGATTCCCAGCCTCTTATGTAGACCCAACTTTTTCTGTACCAGAATATGCAGAGGAGATAAAACGCTTTATATACGAGGACTTTGGCGATCACATGCCCATCATCATCATGGAGCCTGGACGCTCGTTAACTGCAGATGCAGGGGTGCTTGTAGCCGAAGTGGTAAACATCTCCAGGAAATCCAAGAACAACATCTATCAGTGGGTGTTTTTGGATGTGGGCAAGTTTGGCGGGCTCATCGAGACTATAGATGAATCCATCAAATTCCCAATCTACTTTGAACAGGAAGGTTTGGCAGAGGAGATCATCCTGGCAGGCCCCACCTGTGACAGTATGGATATCTTGTATGAAAATGTGAAGTACCACATGCCTGAGACCGTTAAACCCGGAGATAGAGTCTATATATTTACAACAGGTGCATATACCCAAAGCTATAGTTCTTCCTGTTTTAACGGCTTTCCTCCGCTGAAAGCCAGGCTACTACCATCAAACTTGATCAAGGAGAATTAAGATGTTGAGATTACCAGTAGGTCAATTACACGATTTTATGATAGCAGTGTTTTCCAGTATCGGAGTGCCTGCTGATGATGCCAGGATTTGTGCCGATGTTTTGATCGCCTCGGATTTGAAAGGAATCGAATCTCATGGAATCGGTAGATTGAAGATGTATTACGACAGGATCAAGCTTGGCATTCAGAACCCCAAGACCACCATAGATGTGATCCGGGATAAATTTGCAACCGCAGTGTGGGACGGTAATCATGGAATGGGACATGTGATAGCCTCAAAAGCCATGCAGACAGCCATCGATAAAGCAGCAAAATACGGCCTGGGAGCTGTTGCAGTCCGCAATAGCACGCATTATGGGATCTGTGGCTACTACGCTGAAATGGCAGCCAAGCAAAACATGATCGGGCTTACCTTTACAAATGCCCGTCCCTCTGTCTGCCCCACAAACGGAGTTCAACCTCTACTTGGAACAAATCCCATTTGTTTTGGAGCTCCCACAAATCTGCCCTATCCCTTCATTTATGACGCAGCGACTTCGATCTCCCAACGCGGAAAGATAGAGCAGTATGCCCGTGAAGAAAAGGATACACCAGCAGGTTGGGCGATTGATCTGGAAGGAAGATCTCATACAGATACACCCAGATTATTGGTCGATCTTGTCAAACAAACCGCTTCCTTACTCCCCATTGGAGGCATGGACGAACTGAGCGGCGGACACAAAGGGTATGGGCTTTCTACGATGGTAGAGTTGCTATGTGCCGCTCTGCAAAATGGATCCTATCTAAACGATCTCCTGGGCCAGGATCAGGATGGAAAACCTGCTCCCTATAGATTGGGCCATTTCTTCCTGGCCATAAACATCGATTTCTTTACTGAGCTTGATGATTTTAAGAAGATCACTACTGATATATGCTCACAACTACAGAACTCCACTCTGTTAAATGGTCAAGACCGCATCTATGTAGCTGGCGAGAAAGAATATGAGCACGAGCTCTTTGTGAGCGAGCATGGAGTACCCGTAATACCAAACCTCAAAAAAGATATTGAGTTTATGCAAAAAGAGCTCTCACTCCAGATGATCAATTTTGCAACAGAGCTTGACAAGTAGGACTATATCGAGTACTATATAAAGAAAACAAACTAAAGGGGGTTTTTTCGATGAAAAAACTTGTAATTGCTCTTACAGTTGTAATGATGGTAACTTCTATCTTTGCAGTTGAATTTGATTTCAGCGGAGAAGTGCGCACCCGGGTTGCCATGTATAACGACCCAAGCGATCTTGATGGCGGACATATTGATAGCAGATTGCAGCTAAGATTGGATTCCGAGCTACATAAGGATCTGGTCTTAGGTGTACTGTTTGAAGTAGGCCCTACCGTTTGGGGTGATAGTAACGGAATGATCGGAAATGAATATGCCAGCGTCAAGACTAATGAGATGTACATAGACTATATGATGAATTCGCTGGATGCCAAGTTGCGTTTCGGGCGTCAGGCCTGGGCAGATAATGCCAGCTTGATTCTTGATGACAATTTCAACGGCTTGCTGCTAACCTTGGATGACTTCAATGGATACAAGACCGAAATTGCCTACATCAAAGCCTATGAAAGAACGCGCAACAATAAAGACGACTACAATGTGTTTTTTGTTAATCTCACCTCAGAAAAGCCATATAACCATGGATTTTTTGCCTCATTTGGTAAAGACCAGGTTACAAGAGCCGCAAATCTTACCTTGATGCCATATTTCACATTTGATGCAGGCCCCGCAGATCTTAATGCGACCGCCTTTTTCGATCTTCAGACAGAGCGTGGATTGGAAGATAGACTGGGCTGGGGACTCTCCCTCAAAGCTGACATGGAAATGGGTGATATGAAGCTAGGCGGAGATCTCCTCTATGCAAACAAAGAAGGACTCACTGTCCTCTCGCCCTATTATATGAATGGTCTTTACATCTATGGTTATGGTGAGCTTCATGATGGAATGGCTGGACTTTGGAACGATCCCTACGACATGGGAAATGGCGATGGGTTGATCTCTCTGGTAGGTAAAGCAAGAATGCCATTTATGTATGATACTACTCTGTTTGGTGCTGCTGGTTTCTTGATGACTCAGAGTGACTACATCGCCACAGAGCTGAATGGTGGAGTCGAGTATCAGGTAATTGAAGATGTGTTCAAAGTTAGTGGCTTTGGAGCACTCGCTGTTCCAGAATCTGGACCAGATTTCTTCTATGCACTGGGAATAAACGCCTCAGTATCATTCTAATTGATTATTTAAGTCCGTTTCAAAGCCCGGAAAGCAGATATTACCAAGACAAGGATAGGTTTTCTGGGCTTTGTTTTTTGCTCTGGAGCGTTTGCTCAAGCTTAGGGAGGCATATGCCCTTATGGCAAGGGTCTATGTTCTGTGCCCGGATTTGGCAACTGTGTCTGTGATTCCCTCAATACTGCAATGATGTACGGCGCTTTATCATTATTTATAGACCTATTGGAAGGCTTTTTGCATTGTTACTGAACAGCCTGATATGGCAAATAAATAGTTAAACTAACAAAGAGAATAAGATTTTCGTAATCTTAGGAGGAAAATAGTGAAACAAAATACGATCCTGATCATACTCTTAGGTATGATGTTGTCGCTTACAGCAACACCGATCTGGGATAATGATATCCCTATCAGACAAGGTGTCAATATTGAATGGTTTAGAACAGGTATCGACACAAACGATGGTTGCGCCATATTTGTTTGGTCTGATACACAGCTTGGTGAACGTGACTTATACGCTCAGAAAGTAGATGCAGATGGTAATATGGTATGGGGTAGCCCTCTTCTTGTCGATGGCAAACCAGACCGCCAGGAAGATCCAGTTATCACTAAAACCTCCGATGGAAACTTTATCATTGCCTGGATCGAGTTTTTGTATGACCAGGATGGTGATGTATATGCCCAAAAGATCAACCATAATGGTGATTTACTCTGGCAGGAAGGTGGAATGCCTGTTTGCACCCTTGTTGGTGGACAGATTTCTCTAAACATCGAGCCTGATGCCACTGGTGGTGCCTATATTGTATGGGAAGATTCCAGAAACCCTGGAAAAGATATCTTTGGCCAAAGAATCGATGGTAACGGTAACAGAATGTGGGGAGACAACGGAATCCCCATAGCGGATGGAATTGGCAACGAATCTCAGAACACAATGTGGGCAGATGGTACCGGTGGCCTCTTAATCGGATACCATTACTCATTTTCTGGTGAGGAAGATCTATACGTAAAACGCTTCCTTGCTGATGGCACTATGGCTTGGGACAACACTCTTGAGCTGGCTGTGACACCAGGTTTGCAAAGCAAGATCAGGATGTCCCCACTTGGCAATGGTGAATTTGTCTTTGCCTGGCAGGATGAACGTAGTGGAACGCCTGATATCTATGCTCAGAAGGTAAATCTTGCTGGTGATATGCTGTGGCCAAACCCCTACATAGTTGCTAGTTATGCAAATTCACAACAGCAAAACCCACGTATGGTAGGCCTATCAGATAATAGCGTCGCGATTTTCTGGGAAGACACCAGACTGGATCCTCAGAATCATGACCTCTTCGGACAGAAGATCAACGCGGCCGGAGAGAAACTTTGGGGTGAGGATGGCCTCGCCGTGGCAGTTGCAGATTTCAAGCAAAGCCAGCCTCGTATGGCTTCAGATGGCAATGGTGGTGTTTACGTAGTATGGGATGACGATCGTAATGGCAATGCTCCCAATACTGATGTTTATGCTCAACATATTTCAGCAGCTGGAGTTGCTCTTTGGGAAGCGAATGGCAAAGCAATTTGTACAGCTCCAAACGAACAATCCGGATCACTTGTCAAAGTCTCGCAAGACAACATATTCATAAACTGGATGGATATGCGTAATGGCTCTGTTGGCATCTATTACCAGGTTCTTACTCCCAGTGGTGAAGTAGTGCTGGCAGAGAATGGCCAACTTGTTTTTTGGGGACTTAGTGGAGACGCTATCATGGATCAGTTCGTTCTCCTCCCCCGTCAAAACGATGCCATAGCAATCTGGCAGGACACTCGTCATGCCAATATTGGTTATCAAGTTTATTATCAGATTATCAATCAGGATGGAACTGTTCTGTTGGAAGACAATGGTCGAGGTGTGACAGATCACAGTAACAGCTATCAATCCATGCCTCATGCTGCCGTTAGCTCAGATGGATATGTTTGCATAGTGTGGGAAGACACCAGAAACCCCAATCCCAAGATATATGCGCAGTTGATCGGACCCGCAGGTGAAAGACTTTGGGGCGATATGGGTATGGAGCTAACCGATGCGATGCCTCTGGCCCAGTATAATCCCAGAGTTTCCTATTATGAAGGCTCATTCTACATTGGATGGTCAAACGGTCATTCAATTGGCTCTGATCACTACTATCATACCTTTGGACAGAAG
The DNA here is from genome assembly GCA_964652645.1 of uncultured Candidatus Cloacimonadota bacterium. GTDB lineage: Bacteria > Cloacimonadota > Cloacimonadia > Cloacimonadales > Cloacimonadaceae > CAZZCS01. The sequence continues at coordinate 9,617 of CAZZCS010000071.1, forward strand.
ATTACAAACGGCATTAAACAATGGGGCCCAGACGGCGTACTGGTATCTTATTTGGAACCAAACAACATGGATAATGAATGCCTGTTTGCTGGCATTTCGGATAAGTACTATATATGGACAAGAACAGATCAAGACAATCCATCCCTGGTCAGCGTCTGGGTCAAGCATGTTGACGAAAATGGGATTGCTGTCGAGGGCTGGCCAGAATCAGGTATCAAAGCTTCGACCTATGATAGCTACGATGTGATCCAGGTTGCCCCCAGAGTAGCAGCTACTCCAGAAGGAGTCCTTGTAATCTGGGCAGATCTGCGTGGAGACTTCCTCAAGTCCCTATATGGGCAGCATATTTCTGCTAATGGTGAGTATTTATGGGATTCCCTGGGATTGGCCTTGTCTGATCAGGGTCGAGAACAAGAAACGCCCTCCATTGTCGTTGGAGAGGATAGCTTTACAATAGCATGGGCAGAAATGATGCCTCCAGACAACCAGGATATTGCCATTCAGAGATTCAGCTATGATGGCTCGCCAATGTGGAATGAGCTAGGTTTGTTTGTAGTTCAAAAACCTGAAGACCAGCTGGCTCCCAACCTTAAGAGCTTCCACGAGGGTGGTATGGTTGCGGTATGGTCCGATTATGCCGGTTTTGAGCCTGACATTTTCTATAGATACATAAACGACGATGGCACTTTCGTGGGACCGTCCGATGGGCTTCCCCTCTGCCAGGCTCTAAAATCACAATACCGCCCAATCGTTGCTCCTGTTGACAATTCTGCTTTTGTAGCCTGGGCAGACGGTAGATCCAGCGGTAAGACTGAGATCCTGGGAATCTATGCCCAACGCATTGCAAATGATTGTGTCTCAAATGATGATCCTGCTTATACTCCATTGCCTGTTCTAAGCCTTGCCCAAAACTATCCTAACCCCTTCAACCCACAAACGACGATCAGGTTTAGTGTAAACGAGGCATCAGCTCCTGTTGAGCTCAACATCTACAATTTGAAAGGACAGAAAGTCAAGTCTCTCTACAGCGGAGTTACCCCTCGTGGTGAACATAGTGTTGTATGGAATGGCACTGATGACAGCAATAAAAGAGTATCATCAGGAATGTACCTTTACAAGATTACAAGCGGTAATCAGAGCCAATCGCGTAAAATGCTACTGGTAAAATAATATCGCATAGATAAAGACAGAGCCATGCCTCGGCATGGCTCTTTGTTTTTGGGGGAGCATTACTTAAGCGGTTCGAGACTGTTCAAGTCTCCCCTCTTCGTTTTCAATGAGTTAGAGTGACAGCACTTCAAAAAAGCGGGCGAAATACAGGTTTATCCATTGTCGAATCAGAATTGACAAATCGCTTGTAAGCCATCTTTATCCTCAGACCAATACTTTATGTCTGTTTATGGTCACGTGCTTTCTAAGGGCGTTTTAAGTGCCATAAACATGACATAAAATATATATAAATATATGCTATATATTGCTTTACAGATATTGCATACTCAGATATATGACACTCAATTATTTAGCTTTATGGAGTGTCAAAATGAAGAAAAAAGCCATTAAAAACCCGCTTGTAGAAGTTAGAGTATGTGATGATGTCATCAATGTCGCCCTTAATGTTCCGGTTCGCTTCAGTTTAACCAAAACAAATGCTAATCTCAAGCTCATTATTGTGTTCTTGAGGTTACTTCTTGCCAAAGATGGCTCTGCGATTTGCACATTTAGTCAGATTGCAAGATTGTTTGCTTATTCAGATCGCAGGAATGTAAACAACTATTGGAGAGAGTTTCAGCAGCACAATTACGATTTCCTGGCCTTCCTCAGTCGCAAGGTTGATTTTGCTGAGTGTGTCCCTCTGATTGAGGACTTTGTAGCGAAGAACATGATCCTGCCGATAGCGGAAATGCATCGTAGGTTTGAAAAAACGCACTCAATCAAGATGTCCCTGGCTACTTTTCAGAAGTATCTTTCTCAAACATGCAGTGTAAGACTACTAAATCAAGCTCAAAAGCATTTAATCAAAAAGCTCTGCAGTGGTGGAGCAATCGATGTTCTACGCTTAATGGCAGACCAACATAATGTCCCGATTCTGTGTGAAAAGATCTTGGAAAAAGCACAGGTAGAGAAACCCACAAGAAAAACTGCATTCAAAAGCTCCCTGAATCGTAAAAACTTGTGTTTGCTGGTGCATTACTTGGTTGCCAGTGGTCTGAATCTGAAGACCATTGCTTTGCTTTTGAATGTTAGTAAGGCTAGCGTATCAAACCTCTGGCATGAGATAGATGATATGCCAAGCCTGATCCTGAACTCAATCGCCAAGTGGAGTGGGAAGATCAGTATTGATGAGAAGTACATCAAGATCAAAGAGGTGCCACACTACGTGATCTCCATCGTGGACTTTGTGACAGGCATACCATTGTATCTTAATGTGTATCCAAACACGAGCAAGGAGTCTTATGAAGAGTGCTTTCTAACCTTCAAACAGATATACAAAAAGAATCCCCGGTTGATCGTAAGTGACGGAAGTTATTCTTTGAAAGCAGGAAGATTGGCTGTGTTCCCAAATGTGCCTCATCAACTGTGCAAGTTCCACAAAATCAAGAACCTCTTTGCCAAGATATCAAGGTGCTACTTACCTAAAGCTAAGGATATGTGGTTGAAAACCAAGGTTGTAAGAGCATTCCGAAGAAAAACGGTCAGCGGTAGAAAGAAAGGACTGATGGAACTCACGACTATTCTTCCCAAACCCGCTGCCGATTACGTTTGTAGCAATGTCATCAAACAATGGCCAAACCTCTCTAAAAGTCTTACGTCCAATGTTTCTGAAAGATTCAATCGTAAGATTAAAAAGGTCATGTCCGGAAGATATGGCCTCAAATCATACAATACTGCCGTTAATCTTGCCAATTCGCTCTGGCTGAAGGAACTTATCGATAACGGAAGGTACACCCTTCATGATGAATCGCTGATCGCAAGTCTAAATATATCCCAAATCTGTCAAGAAAAGCTCGCATGGAACCATCTCGACCTGCTTTTCTCAAAGAATACAAGGATTGCTGCCTAATGACGTTATTATTTTTGAACAGTCTC
>CAZZCS010000072.1:0-12682 GCA_964652645.1 uncultured Candidatus Cloacimonadota bacterium
CATGATAAACCATCGGCGCAGCCCTCGTAGCGGAGCTTTCCGCAGCTCCGTAAAAACCCCATCGGCGCAGCCGATACCCAAAGAGTGCGTAGCACGGCAGCTCTTGCCGGAGGCAGAGCATAGCCCCGCAGTTCGACTGCGGGGTCCAGGACGCCCCTCCTCCAATGAGTCCGGAGCATGGCAGAGGACGGCACAAATGACTCCTGCTTGCGGGTATCGGCTGCGCCGATGGTGTTTTCGGTGCCTTCGGTGTTCTCGGTGGTAAAAAAAATCCTGCTGATCCTGGCGATCCTGGGGATCTGCGTTCTATTCTTTTGGGGCGAGCCACGTCTGAGCAACCCCTCAAACTCAACAATCCCCTGGCTATTCCCTCCAAATCCCCTATTCTATCTACAAACGGCACCTGGAGGTTACCTTGAAGATCAGACCCTACGACAAAACCAAAGACGAGGCCCGGCTCATGCAAATGCTGGAGGATGAAGGCGAAGATTGGTCTTGCTATTGGGCGGAATCTGTTTCTGCCAAATACCGGGAGGCCCTGGCCGCTTCCATCACCTATGTAGCCTATGATGGGCAGATCCTCTGCGGTTACTCCCGTTCTTTGGAAGACTGTGGATTCTATATATACGTCTGCGACCTTCTGGTAAAGCCCCAATACCGCGGGCAGGATCTCGGCCGCAAACTCATGGAAATCATCTATAGAGACCATCCCGATACCACGGTCTATGTAATGTCCGATGTCGATGGTTATTACTCCCGGCTGGGCTACCATCGCGAAGGCTCCGTCTATGAGGTAAGCAGACCAGATTGATAAGTAGCGGCGCTCGTCGAAGAGCAGAAAAGGGGCTGCCGAAATCTATCCAGCAGAGACAGCCAAGCAGCCGAGCACCGGAACAGCAATGTGAAACCATATAAACACAAATAAGCTAAACTGTATCATACAGCGATTGTATTCTGAAATTGATCTTTGCTATTGACATAAAACCAGTATCCAAAGATGTTTCATCCAATATTGAGAGGCGTTGGAGGCTTGCAAAAAGAAAATGGATTCATATCACAAAGGCAAGAGCACACAGATGGCATATCCCCAGATGACATATCCAGATCAAATCCCTATTTGTTTTCAAAACAACTATGTTAATGCTGCACAGAGTAAAACAATCATGATACTTAGAGATGCAATAAGGAATACCCCCTTTGAATCATGTAGCTATCTTGTAGGAGGCTCTGTAAGAGACATACTTCTAGGCAGAGAGATAAATGATTACGATGTATGCGTTGAAATGCCCAAAGGAGGAGAGAAACTAGCAGAATATCTTCATGAATACGGACACTGCTCCAAACCTCAAAGGCTGAACAAGCATGCGGTTCTTACCTGTAAACATGGATCAAGAACAATAGAATTCATCCAGACCCTCAAAAAACATGGCAGATCAAGCATTATAGAAAACGATTTTGGGAATCTGGACGAGGACGCCAGCAGCAGAGATTTTACCATAAACGCTATTTACATAAGATTAGGAGATATGCTCCTATTGGATCCTACCAAGAGGGGCTTGAGTGATCTCTGTGAAAAGGTAATCCGACCCATTACCAATGCCTCTGCTTGCTTTAATGATGATCCGCTCAGATTACTCCGGGCCATTAGAATGAGTATAGACCTCAAGTTTGAGATAGATCCGATTCTATGGTCGGACATCAAACTACACTCATCTCTGATCTCGGATGTACATTTTGAAAGGATCTCCAAAGAGATCCAGATAGCTCTCAGAGCTGATCCAGCAAAGACTCTTGGCATGCTCCATGAAAGCTGTATTATGAAGCATCTATCTCCTGATCTGAATGATGCCTGCGGCTTGCTCTTTAGCTCAGGAATAACCGCCCCGAAATTGTTTGGACCAGTAAGCCAACATCCCAGGCAAAAGATTGATATCAAAACCCTTGTCTCTCTCCTCACCATCAGCCTAGATAATGCTGCGACAAATGCCAGCCAATGTGTCAATATGGCCTGCGCCCAAGAGATCACCAATAAAGCACTTGAATTTATCAGTTCTATGATCAATATCCCTTATAGATACAGCTCAAGACTGAAAGCCCTAGGGATAGTTTATTGTTTTCTGTGCAGTGCTACAACCAGGGCGAGACTCTCCATATTGGAGCTACGTTTTATCCACAATCTATTAGGATCAGATTTGGAATTGCTAAAACACATGCTCAAAGTAAAAATGGTCATTTCAAAAAGATCCAAATCCGCAATACATGGACTTATAGCTGATATGCACTCCGCTTCTGCAGCCCTGCAAAACAGTACATTCCCAATATCGGGCACAGATATCATTTCTCGTTTTGATAAAAAAGACCATAAACAAATAGGAAAATTCATACAGCTTCTTGAGCTTCATTGGCTTCAGAACCCAAGCTTGAACAAGGATGAACTGCTCTGTATAACAGATTGTCTGTTACCAATCAGTGCGGCGGGAAATGCACTCCAGAGTATAAGTGGAAAAGGCAAATCAGCTTTGCTATGGGAGCTAAACGAGATAGAGAAGTATATCAGCTGAAACAAATGCACCAGTGCCCACACACCAACCTTATTGTAAGAGGCTCTGCTTCATACCCTGATAATGGCTTTGCTATCTACTTTGTTTGCTTACCAGCTTTTGTACCTCACTTACAACCTCATCAAAAAACCATGCTTTCTTCACATACTGCTTCAAGTCATTCACCTGTGATATAACTTTAGCGGGGATGAACTCAGGATAAGAGCCATTGGCAAGCTGAAACTTTTTTTGGACGTGGGTCACCATGAAAACTTCACTGTAGGGTCCACCCTGATTACCAGTGGAAAATGACTTCGATTTTACGATATCACCACTGTGCCCAAAGGTCTTAGCCTCTATGCTATAGATAGTACCATGATCTGTAACGAGAACGAGATCATATTCCACTTCAGGAGTGTTTGAATCTTTGTTTCTTTCGAGAGGATATACTTTCACGTTCATATACAGCTCATGATCAAGTTTATCTGATTCAACATATAATGCATCATAAATCAGAAGAGCCAGCATATTCTCAAACAGGACCCCAGTCTTCATGCCATTGTTCAATAGCTTCCTGGCAGCAGAATGCGTGATCACATCTGGAAAACCATCCTCTCTACCCCAGATATCATTGCAACATGCAATCAGTTCTGCAATGACAGGCTTTTGACTTTGATTATAAAGAATTGGGTCATAGCTTTCCAATCTTTGCAGCAAGCTATCACATATAGCATTGCGAATTGCCCCCCAGTACTTTGAATATATGTTTTCAGACCCAGGTATTACAGCCAGATTTCTATATAGTTCCGCCAGTTGCATCTCACTGGGGAGCTTTTCTCTTTCCTTCTTCAAGAAGTCTTTCAGCTTTTTAATGACCAATGCCACATCGTCATAGTTCACTTTCAAAGAGTTATCTATTAGCCCCCTGCATTCGATCAGAGAAGGCCCGATGTTACTGAGCTCTTTTCGGATAATCTTTTTGCGACTATCTTTATCATCAATATCCAATTCTACTTTGTCAAATGCCCTATAGACCATCTCTGCAAAGTCATCATACTCAAGGAAATACTTGTTGAACTTGCGAATACTTTCAGGATCTAAGCCCAAGTTCTCTGGAGAGACTTTTTGATATTCTGCCTGATTTTTATCATTGTAATACGTATAACCATACAGATTCAGGATATCCTCCAGATACAAGGTCTTAGGAGGTGTTAGTTCCTGAATTCGTTCCATGTTTTTGTAAACATTCAATTTGAAAGGATTACTATCTAGATAGATCAAGCGGTCGTTGTCATTGGCTCGAGATTGATAGACCGACATCAAACACAGAATCTGGCTTTTTTTTCCACCACTTATATTGAAGAAGACTTCCTCATAACGGCTCAGTTCATTCAAAAGAAGATCACACAAACTCTTGTCGTTCTTCTCTTCTTGGTCGATTGGTAACTCCGTATAAGTCACGTTCTTCCTATTCAGGAAGTTGATCAGGAAATCTGACCATCTTCTGAGCTTGGCATACGAACTCGTCAGGATCATGGCAGAGCATTCGCCAAACTCCTTTTTCATGAGTAATGGAATCGCATTTACAGTGTTGTTCTGAGTTGATATGATTACATGAATCCTGCTTTTCATAAGTCACACTTCTATTGGGATGTGTACAAAAACTTGCACCAACCCATGATTTTATCATCCACGGTAGATTTGGTGATGGGTATTCTAAAGTTTTTAGAATCTGCTTTGAGATAGTTCTGGCCGCTACCTTTTCCCAGTTTCATAATGAAAGAACCTTCTACCAATCCATCAAATTGCCCCAATACAGCTTTCATTGAGTTTTTCAGCTTGGGGTTTGTGGTTCGTTCTATATCCTGTTCCAGCTTTTGCTTGTAATATGAATTGATCCAGGAACAGAAAGCATACAAACGCTCAGTAGGGTCTGGAAGAGATGCTCCAAAGATGTCTTTGATCTGTTTGTGACCAAAGAAATCAAAATTCAAAGAAAGCGTTGTTATGGCTGCCACTTTCTCCGAGGCTCGGGGCAACAGAGTTTCTGCCATATTGAAGGGAATCACTTGATCTTTATGCACGTAAGATCGATTGATGTATCTGATCCTGATATCGTTTGTGATCAGAGGAGCATCAGCTAGCTTGATGTATTTGAAGGGATCAAGGCTCATGTCCCGCACATGCTTGTATCCATTATCCCGATAGGATCCCAAAAGCTCAGTTTCATAGTCGCTGTCTCTTGGATTTACCTTGGTCCCGGAATCAAGCTTGCTGATAATAGCAGTCCTGATGGCCCCCTTGATAGAGCTTCCAGGAATATACGGTTCTTTGAGCGCAGAGCGAATAAACTCGCTCACAATGGTCTGGTTTCTCTCTTCTGCGATGTTCTTTATATACTGTTCCTGGATTTCAGGTAGCACCTGGTATCGAACAGAGTATAGAGCCACATTATCGGGATCAAAGCTCTCGTACAGGTAGCGAATCAGGTTTTTCAGGTTACTCTCTTTTAGCAGCTTAAATAGTGTATCTTTATCCTTTGCAATAAGATAATTTACGAATTGATTGTATCTAATATGGTGCGCATAGTCGTTCTTGATAAGGAAGCGGAATGGATCCAGCTCCTCTCCACTCCCAATATGAATCGGAGTCAAGACAACCATTTGATACTTGAGTTTTAGAAACTTGTGCATCATCCCTCCCTGATTTCGATAGGTATGCTCATAGCATACAGGTTTTGAGCTATGGCCTTGTTTTCTGGATGGATATCGGCAAGCATCCTGCCTACAGGGGCATGGGCACCATAGAATACAGAGCCCGGCAATAGCATGTAAAATGGATACTTAAAGGGGCTGATTCCATTTGCAAATGTTCCACCGGTTTTTCCATACTTTGCCTTTCCTGTATAAGAGCAGTTAGTGGGATCATCATCTCGGGGGACCATATTGGAGATCAGCAGATGAGCATTGGGTTTTTTCGCAGATGGGAGGGCAGCAATCGGTTCCAGAGAGACTTTTAGCTCCCCTCTACCCGTAGATTTGTTTTTCCCATATCCAGAATCACTAATGAATTCAAAGACCGTGATCCATTCCTGAAAACTAAGTATCTCGGAGCTGGATAGATAGGATTCCATGTTTCTTTCATCATTCTTCCAGAAGACCTCTTCTGCAAACAAGCCACCCTCTTCAGCATCGGTAGTACCTGAGAGGCGATTAATCTTGTTGTGAAACACGGGAGGGTGAGCCTTCGAGGGAACTTTTCGGGGGGAACCCAAATAGCTTTTAAACTGCATATGGCAATAGGATATCGGATCAAATCCCCCTTCTAGCTCCAGCAGATCTGCTTGAGAAATCAGTGATCTCCTTTTGAATTCCTTCCAGAATTCAGACCAGGCAATTTCATGCTCAGGCTTGTACTTGTATAATGCCTTCATCAGCTCAAAATCTATCTTCGCCATTATCTGGGGCGAGGGCAGATACCCGGGAGGAAATGCAGAGGATAGTACCATTTGTGGCTCTGCCATCAAGCCCGAAAGGATCTGGGCAAAGCGACTCTCTCCATACAAGTACACCAAAGCCCAAGCTATATGCCGAAAGATAGTGTCGCTCTGTAATTGAGTCCCGTATGGTGATTTCAGACACCATTTGATTTTATATAGTGTCATATTATCTCCACTTTAGAGGGCTATAGTCTCCCCATCCTGCTTCAATCCAAAGAAATCGACTCTGCCATAGCCGCGAGAACCAGAGCCGCCCAAAGCATCATTTTGTACCAGTTGAAGTCCTTTTTTTAAGATAGTGAGAAACTCTGTATCCTCGCCCTCTTCAAATACTCTAAGACTTACAGAGAAGTCAAAAACAGTCCCAGCAGGTACGCGTTCCAGGGTTCTGGGGCCGCTTCTCCCTACTGTCCCACTCAAACGATCTATAGAAACCTCTACTTTTGCTTCGGAAAAGTTCGAGGCCATATCGGCTATCAGACTATCGATATCCCGGTTTATATTCTCTTCTTTCAGCTCTACTCCAGCGGGCATTACGCCTACAATATTGCTATCTCTAAATATCACTCGGGTAGGAAGAGTGGGGGCATCGGGCTTATGTTCCAGATGGCCAAACATTTTGGCAATTTTGTTTTCAGTCCAGTCTGGATTTTTAGCTGGATTGAAGTCTCTTATCCCAGGTATTGAGCCTCTTTTATTCTCATCTATCAAGTTGTAAAAAGCTTCCAATAAGAATCTAGTTTTCCCTTTGACGGAAGAGCCCGGTATATAAGGCATATTGGTGATAGGGTTTTTTACTACCGGAGAATCAATCCCTCCGATCTGCATTGTGTCTTTGTTTCCTCCGATTCTCAGACCGGATTTCAGGTACATGAAACCTTCGATATTGATTGTTTTATACATTGTTCTATCCTCCTATTTCTTATTTGAATAGCCGATCACGGCTTCGAAAACATAGCAAGCCTTATCAAACTTGTCCACGTCGTCACCCACTTCGTCCACGAGCTTGCAGACGAAATCTGCAAAGAGCCTGTTTATCGTAGAGCCCTGCTGCACAAAAGTCTTGTAGTTCGTCTTTGCTTTGATCAGTTTCACAAATATCAGCTTTTCATCCTTTTTGGATGCTGGCAATGCCTTGATTCGCAAAAACTCATTGTAAAAATTCCTCATTGCAGTAGCACCCATGGCGTTATTACCTTGATTAGCAAGGCCCTGCGAGAGCTTCTGGGCATTCTCGCCGACCCAATTTGGGTTCAGTTTTTCACCGTTGAAAAACTTTTCTGTAAAGTAATTCACGTTGCTCTGAACCGCTTGGTCACCTGAATTTCGATTACGATCATTTGCTTGATACATTTAATCCTCCTTGCTTGTTCTATTCTTATACAATGTATGGCATACTGGTATCCTCAGATACTTCATCGAGGTATCTTGAGAGAAATTTGTGAATTCTAAAAAGAGCTTTACGACATCCGGGTTTTTTATATTCATTTGTTTGTCTGTAATAGCTATATTTCGCTTCACATCATAATGCAAAAGCGCATCATAGAGGTTGTCGTGAGTGATTTCCTGGTTCAATACAGACTTAGCATACATCTCGTGATACCCCAGCAACCTATAGTAAAACTGCTTTGTAATCCCCTTGTCGTCCTGTTTATCACTCTCTAGAAGCTCATGTAACTTGAAAGCCAGCTCAAGCTGTTTATCCAAAAGAGCCAGGGGTACATAGGTCTCAAACAGATACAAGTTTCCTTTACCTTCAATGTTTTTTGAGCCCTTGAGGTGCTCTTCAGTCTCTTTTACTACAAATCTGATGGGTGCTTTGGAATGTAACAAACATATTGCTGCCGAGAAGTGAATCTCCTTGTTACTTCCCGTAAAACGGCAGAAGAGTTTTTGAATCTCGGAACATAGCTCTATCACTTTATCCCATTTACCCACCATGCAAAAGTCGTCACCACCAGAATAGACAACATATATATCACTTGCATACCTGCTGTCTATCAGGTGTGGGATTATCACACTAAAGAAATAGTCCATACTGGCAGAGAATCCCGTATACTCAGTGATACTGCACTCGCCGTTCTCCTGTTTCAAACCCCGGACAAACATCTGACCCAGATTATCTACATCACCTTTAAAGATGGCAATCGCTTTCTCTCCAGATTCTGTTTCTGCAATCTGTTGAAAGTCAGCTACCACTCCATGTTTATTCAAGGGAACGCTATTGGCAATCGCTCTGCGTGGCAGCGGAAACTCTCCGAAGGGCAGATCGTTGATTACAAAATAGTCCGTATCCGGATATGGATCATTCAGCTCTTCACGATCCACTCTTTGAAATACATAATCTCCCAGCCTCACCAATCCCCTGGCACTATTATTTTTGAAGATCTTGTAAACACCGGGTTTATGGCTTACGAGAATCCTTCCCAATTCAATCTCAGCCTCACATTGGGGGCAGCAGTTATCGGCAGCGTTGGAATCCCCAGAGATCGGTCTTCTGTGACAATAGTCGCATCTTGTATTACTGTACATAGCCTCTCGATTGATCACAAAAGCATCACTTTTCCATTTGCCATTTTCTATCAGAGCCGAAGAGTACTTCTCGTATTTACGCGCCTCCAGGCTTTGAATACAACGCTTCATGGTACTCAGAAACAGGTGTTTGTTCAGATCAGACAAGCCGATCTGCGTGCTCCAATCGAGATTAATCGAAAAAGCACCCAGAAACTTAGTATAGATTTCCTGATCCAGGCGGAGTTTGATATCATGAAGTCTGGAGATCAGATCTGGATGATTGGGAGCAAGTATAAACCATTTACCAGATACATTTAGAATCATGTTCTGTGATGTGAGCTCCAAGCCATCGATTACCTGCCTGGCCACCAGGTCCAGGATAATCTTTATCTGGGCAGATCTGGATCGGAGCAGCTTTGCTGCCTTGCGTGAGTTTTCCGGGTTCAGATCGTACAGATAGCTTTGGATCCCGTTTACATCGCAGGCAATAATCATAAAAGGCCTGGCTTTTGCGGTACCTTGATCCATCGAAGTGCCCTGATATATCTCAGCGCAATGCAGACAACTTGCAATCGTACTGGCATTGTAGCAGTGGTAATATAAGGACGAAGAGGGTTTTGCTTCAGTAGTATTTGCCGGAATGCACCAGGTATACTTGAATAGCAGAGCCTGAATGCTATTGATGTACTGTTGGAAATAGCCATCCACAAAGCCTTGGGGGTTCGTTTTACAGATCTCCAGATAGTACTGGTGTATCGCAGCATAGTCCCTTTCAAATTCATCCCATAATGCTATATAATCTTCTTTTAGAGATGCCTTGTTTTCGGGCTCAGGATACATAGAATCCGGAGTCATAGCTTTTATAGGATATGAATTTGTCCTGGCAGTTCGGGGTAAATCCTGCTCCAGAGAGATACCATCAAACAATGAATACAGAGGAACTTTATCTGCACGGTATTTACCGATGTAATCCTCTGCTTTCTCTCTGTCCCAGGATGATGCTACGTGATCCGCCTGGATCAGAAAATCCAGGTACTTTTTGTAGTTATGATGGTCAAATACACTTGAATTGTGGTGACAGCCTGCTACCTCAGCAATGGAATCCCAATCCTCAATTGGCAATTGGTACTTATATAGGAATTCTGCCGTCCACATGACGTGCTTGTAAGTCAGATACTTCTGGGTATCATCAAGCCTGCACATCGCGCGAAACTTGTTTTGCTCCAAATCCTTTGCTCCAGTCCTCTGTTTGAACTTCCCGATGTCGTGCATCAGGGCAGCAAAAGCCATGTGAAATCTGCTAAAGCTCATAGTATTATCCTCTCAAATTTATCACCAAGGGGATCGAATAATCACCTCTGATGTATGGTATGTATGCCAAGATCCGATTTCTGACAAAAATCCACAGATCTTCTCAACCTAAATGGTAGAATCCATTGCCAAAGCTGCACTGCTTCCCGCTGTGTAGCTCCCCTCCCAATAATATTATGCCGTACATTTCCGGAGATAAGCCATGCAACGTTACACTTCCCATCAAACCTCCAAAACTCATCTTTGCCTGCTGGCGGAAAGACTTTCGCGGTTTTTCCACCCAGGTCATATTCTTTTGAGAGATTTGAACCCCATCAATATCTATAAATTGCGGAAGGCCTAGACGGCTGTTATTGAAATACTGATCCAAATAGCGCACCCGCTTGATCAGAGACTTTGCAAAAGGTTCAAATTCAAACTCTCTCATCAGATTGCCCTGATACTTTTGCCGATAGGGAGTCATAAACCGAACCGCACAAGATGACGCATCCCGGGGTTGATATTCGATTTTTCCGACCCTGGGATAATAGATGGCATCCCTGCCTTTTTTGTAGAGGACGATCCCGCTTCTCTCCGTGATGCTCTCTATTTGGATGTCGTAACGCCTGCCTCCGATATTGAGATTTTGCCCGGCAATATTCAGGATCGATAGTAGTAGCTTGTCTATATTAGCACAGCTAAAGCCGAAAAACTTGAAGCTGACGATAAATCCTTGCTCGAAACTTTCGATAAAGCGGATGATATAGGGATGATACTGTTCGTAGTCGCCATATTTCTTTTCGAAGATTGTGAAGTAATTACAGTTGTAAAAGGGGCAGTTATCACAATTGATGCTCCTCTGGATACAGTAAATCCGCCGTAGGGATCTTCCCCATAAGCCCCTGATCGCAGAAGACATCTCCGATATAACCGGAGCATCTGTAACAAAATGAACCTTGATTTCAACGAAGTCCACTCCACCTCCCATAGTCACAGTGCAAAGATTGATCCTCCCCAAAATCCAGTCAAGCATTTTTTAAATTTTTTTTTGTCAGACCTTGCCTATGACCTGCCATACCTATAATCGTGTGCTGATGAACGGGAGTCACAGACGATACATTCTGGCTTCTGAAAGGAATGATCAAAAAGATCAAAACCAAAAATAACAAGGAGGCCTATTATGGCACGTTTCAGATCCTTCAATGGATACCGTCAGTACAATACCGGCTCCGGCTGGAACTTCACTCATCGTACCGTAGCAGCAAAGAAAGTGGGAGGTAGCATCTTCCCGGGTTATCAAGTTCACCATATCAATGGTGTGAAAACAAACAATCGTCCTTCGAATCTTACTGTAGTATCGCCTGCTCAGCACGCAAAACTGCACAACAAATAGCTATAACCTGGTGGCAGTCTGGAAGGCCAGGCTGCCGCCATGAAATCAAATAGGAAAATGATTATGAATACTACAACAACAGTCCTGATTGTCATAGTGGTTGTGTTGAAAGCGGTAATTGGAATCATCCAAGCCATCAAGTAATAAACAAATCGATCATCTGTAGGTGTCTAAAATGCGGCAGAGTTGCGAAAGCGGCCTGCCGCTTTTTTTTACTCAGGCTCAAAGACTTCATGGGCTTCTGGAAGAATCTTTATAAGATGTAGCCAATATTGTAGTGCACCTGGCTCAGCAATGCTATCATCTTCAGTCTTTGAACATCAGTTTCTTTGCCACATAGTACGCAACAATGATTGCTATCACCCATCCCACCGAAAGCTCAAAAGAGGCGAAGATACTCGTGTACTTGTACAACAGATATATCACTGCAACTACAGTCAGGCATCCCAGAGGCCGAAAGTTCGAATCTTGATTTCTGTCATCATCACTGTCGTTACTCCAGCTTCCTCCCGATGAATCGCTACTCCCGGAATATGATTCTGGAGAAGACGAAGCATCATCCTCGTCTTCTACTTCGATGACGATATATCCCTTCCCCATACAATAGGGACATGGTTTCCTCCCAACCCCTGTAAACACGATTCCATTGATGCACCGACCACATTCACGAGATTCATAATGCGACACAATAAACCTCCCTGTCATATTTATCAGATCACTGATCCCCTCAATCGGGTCAGTTGGATTCTAATACGACTCCAAAGCGGTTCTGAAAAGCAATTTACCATTATAGTCTCAATCCCCTCAATCGGGTCAGTTGGATTCTAATTTAATCGCTTGACGGTTTTTTGTTTTTTATCGCAATACAAGTCTCAATCCCCTCAATCGGGTCAGTTGGATTCTAATAGAAAATGCAGCTCTTTGTCGGTCAAGCTTCACGTAATTTGTCTCAATCCCCTCAATCGGGTCAGTTGGATTCTAATTAAGACCAAAGATAATGCTGAAAAGAAGGCTGAAAAAGTCTCAATCCCCTCAATCGGGTCAGTTGGATTCTAATTTTGAGAACGACTACGACCTCAGCGTTGAGGTAGCCTTCGAAGTCTCAATCCCCTCAATCGGGTCAGTTGGATTCTAATATGATACAGGTAAAAGTAATCAACCACCCCAGAGTCAAGTCTCAATCCCCTCAATCGGGTCAGTTGGATTCTAATAGCAACAGCTTCAGAGCTTGGGGGGAAGGCTCACCGTCTCAATCCCCTCAATCGGGTCAGTTGGATTCTAATCAGATAAATACTTGTACTGGAATACCGAGTACGAGAGTCTCAATCCCCTCAATCGGGTCAGTTGGATTCTAATCATGAAGAGATAGCCCCAAAAAACCAGCCTGAACTGTCTCAATCCCCTCAATCGGGTCAGTTGGATTCTAATTTGTTTTACGAGACAATA
>CAZZCS010000073.1:0-12473 GCA_964652645.1 uncultured Candidatus Cloacimonadota bacterium
CCCCGCCTATGCCACCCACGACTGCGTCGCGGGGGCTGTCGCCCCGCTGGGGCTTGCTGCGCTCTATCGATTTACAATTTACGATGTACAATGTAGGATTGGCTCCGCGGTCTTTGGCTGCCTGTCTCCAAATTGGCAGAGACGTCCCGATTCGACTCGCTGCGCTGTTTTTCGCTGCTTTCAATCGCCTTCTTCCATATAGTCATCCGTGTATCAGACGTGTATCAAGCGTGTTCTCGAACACACCTGATACAGGTAAGATACAGGTGAGATAGAGAGAAGTGTATAAGGAGAGAGCTTGGGACTTGAAGGCTAAAAGAGCTCGCGGAGCTCTATCTGATATCTATTTCCTGGGCGTCCTGCCCATAGATGGATTTGAAGCGGTCGTTATCGATATCGGTGGGGAGTCCCTCATAGACGCATTTACCATCTTTGAGGGCATAGACCCGGTTGCCGTATTTGCGGGCCAGGGAGAGGAAATGCAGGGAGCAGATGATGGTAATGCCATCGCGTTTATTGATCTCTCCCAGGTATTGCATGATGGAATCTGCAGTAGCGGGATCGAGGCTGGCCACTGGCTCGTCTGCCAGGATTACTTTGGGTTCCTGCATCAGAGCCCGGGCTATTGCCACACGCTGCTGCTGCCCGCCCGAGAGTTGCTTGACCAGTTTGTCTTGAAAGTCCTGCAGGCCCACGCGCTCCAGGTTGTGCTGTGCCAGTTCCAGATCTGCTTTACTGAAAGACCCGAGGCTGGAATGATATCCGAGCCGCCCTGTGAGTACATTGGTGCGCACACTCAGGTTTTTCACGAGATTGAACTGCTGAAAGATCATCCCGATATCCTTTCGAACTTCCCTTAGCGAGGCTCCAGAGAGGCTTTGAACGTTCTTCCCCAGGAAGTTAATCGAGCCAGAAGTAGGCTCTACCAGACGGTTTATGCAGCGCAGGAGGGTAGATTTACCGGAGCCGGACAGCCCCAGCAAGATTACAAAGTCTCCGTTTTCGACGTTAATCGATACGCCATCCAGAGCCCAGTGTTTTCTATCGTAGGTCTTGCGCAGGTTTTCTATTTTGAGGACACTCATAGACCTATTTCAGCATCTCCGCAGGATCCATGTTCAAAGCTTTGAGAGTAGCGCGGACAACGTCGTAATCCGCATCAGTTGCCAGCTCCAGACCATCGATATCATAGAGGGTTTTGAGGGTCTGGCGTCCTGTGGGAGTGCTGGAGAATTCGATCAAAGCGTTCACTATGGTCGCCTCAATATCTTCGGGGATGGATTTTCTAAAAGTAACGGTATCGTTTGGAATCCAATCCGAAAAACCGATGATCGAGATCTTTTCAAAGATGTCTGCATAAGTCTCCAGGAGCTTCTCGCGAGCATCCTTGGGTGTGCCGGTTTCATCTTCGGGAGACCAGTAGGTAGTAGCCACATCTGCCCTGCCGCTATAGACTGCCAGAATTGCTTGGGGGTGACCACCGGCAAAGAAGAAATCTTTGGGCTTGATGCTGTTTTGCTTCAGGATAGCCGAGGGATAGATATAGCCGGAAGTACTGGCTGCATCTGTATAGGCGATGATCTTGCCCTCGATATCTTCGATGGATTTGATCCCGCTATTGGCCCTGGCCACAAACTGTCCACGATAGGCCTTGAGGCCATTGCGAACCGTGATCAGCCGCACTTCGGCATCGTACTTTTGCTTGGCCAGGATATAGGCGTAGGTGGAGAGCCAGGCGACGTCTGCCTGATTGGTGCCAAGGGCTTCGATGACGGCAGCGTAACTGGTAGGAACGGCAATTTTAAAATGATAGCCCGTAGCTTTTTGCAGGTAATCGGCTATTGCTTCTCCGCTGGTAACCACTCTCCCTGCTTCCATCGAGGGAACGAAGTACATCTTGATGGGGTTCGATTTTGTCCCCAAGTTGCGATTTGCCTTTTCGATCTTTTTATCTGCGTCAGAACAAGCAGATAGAACCACCAATATGAGAATCGATATTATCGATAGTACGCGTTTTATCATCTGGACACACTCCCGACCTTTCTTTGTTTCATGTCTTGCACATATCCAAAATTGGTCAATGCTTTTTTTTCTACTAAATCCAGTCCCAATCCTCAAAGAGGTGATCTACGACCAGCACTTCACAACCGAGCTTTTCCTTGAGATCGATCTGTCCAAAACCGTCGAGGGTGACCCCATCCTGGTTAAAAATGTTATTGGGAAGAGCCACAATGGTATCGGAGCTTACCTTCACCTGCCGGACTATATCCTGGCAAGTAAGCAAGCCAGATACGGTGATCCCCGTGCCCAGGTAGTTATTGATTACAGGCTGTACCCTGACCCGTTCCGTCTCCAGCTTCCGGTTCAGATAATCTGATACTTCCAGGAGGGACTTGTGGGCAGACAATCCCGTGACAAAGACAAGATCGCCGTCCTTGGCCTTGATTTCCTTCAGGAAAGCACTGCGCTTCTTACGGAAGTTCTCCAGCATCAGACGCAGCATTCCGATCCCGTTTTCGATCTGCGGATACTCCTGGTAATAATCCGGAGGTGGAATCGGCTGATCTGCCAGCACGAAAAGCTCATCCGCACAATAGATAATCTTTGAATCCAGCTCCAGACTGAGCTCTGATGCTATATCCAGCACTTCCCGAGCCTTGGCAGAATCAAAAGGAGTAATCTCGGCCAGATTGTCCCGGTACTTGGTGAGACCCACGGGCACGAGACCTATCGAGAGAGAATTTATCTTGGGATGGAGCAGAGTACGAATACTCTCCTTGAGGGCTTCACCATCGTTGTAGCCCGGCACGATCACGATCTGGAGATGGAATTCAATCCCTTTGGCAGACAGCTTTTTGAGCCACCTTAACAGCTCGAAATCCTGACGGTAACGCATCATAAGCTTGCGCAACCCCGCATCCGTGGTGTGTGCCGAAACGTAGAGCGGACTGATGTGCTGGTCTATTATCCTTTGGAAATCCTGATTGCGAAGATTGGTAAGTGTGATGTAGTTCCCAAAGATAAATGAATAGAGATAGTCGTCGTCTTTTACATAGAGGGTGTCTCGCATTTGGGGTGGCATCTGATCTATAAAGCAGAAGATACAGCGGTTCTGGCAAAAGCGACAATGGTATGTCTCCGGTTCGATCCCCAGGGGTTTGTTCCGCTCACGCAGGATCTGAACGCTGCGCACGGCTCCATCCTGATTTTGAAGCTCCAGATTGAGTTCGTAATCAGAGCTATAATACTGCAGATCAAAGAAATCCTGAATCCTGTTGTCGTTGATGGAGATAAGTAATTCCCCTGGCAGGATACCAGCCTTGGCGGCCAGACTGCGGGCCAGCACATTTTGTATTATCAGAGCCATTACTTAGGTGAACCGATAGTGTTTCTTGACTGGTTCAATCACCCGCCAGGTGCAGGCAAGTCCCTGTGGAAAGATCACAAAATCTCCAGCTTCAACCGTAACCTTTACTCCCTTTTGAGTAGTAACTTCGACCAGGCCCTGCACGAGCAGGCACTCCTCGGTGGCATCATAATACCAGTCAAATTCAGACACATCTTTGGTCCAGATTGGCCAGCTACTAATCCCCTTGTCTTCAGTTTCCTTGCTGTTTAGCTTTTGAACAATAATTTCCATTTTGTCTCCCAAGCCTATGGCATCCCCAAACGGTTCCCAAGGAATTGAACTGGCAAAGCCTTGTCAAATACTTTTTTGGGGCTAAGTTCACGAAATTCTTGACATTATCATATCCATAAAAATCGTGCTTAGTTGGAAGATGATGTTCAAAATACGATGTAAGTACCTGTTCATCCTAAGTTTTGTGGCTCTTAGCGCTTTTCTTCTCAGGGCTCAGAATACAGAACTGGAGACCGTGGTCCCGGAGTTTGCCGATACCACATCGGTAGTCGTTTCCGATTCGCTTGATACCACGGCCAAGACAGATTCTCTCTTTTACTTTGGGGACAAGGTACGCTATCATTATGCCGATGAACAGATTTTCCTGACCGGCAATACCAGCATAAATTACGCTGGCTCCACCATCTCCTCGGATTCGCTCCAGATCGATTTAAAAAAAGATAGGGCCTTCAGTTTTGGCCCCACCGTAATGCAGGATGGAGATCAAATCCTGATCGGCAGAGAAGTTTACTACGACGTTCGCTCTCAGACGGGGATGATGCAAGGCGGTCTGAGCAGGATGGAGAAGGGGTTCTATTATGGCCAGAGCATCCGCAAGACCGGAAAGGATATCTACGATGTGGATGATGGACGCTTTACCACCTGTGATGCGGAAGAGCCGGATTTCTGGTTCTGGTCTCGCGAGTTACGCATGTACCGGGGAGATAAGATTGTGGGCAGGCCTGTAGTGATGTACGTAAACCACTTCCCAGTATTTTACTTCCCCTATCTTACCTTTTCTCTCCGCCGGGGCAGGCATCGGGGCTTTTTGGTGCCAGAGCCAGGCTACAACAGTTATGATGGGAAGTTTATCCGCAACATTGCGTACTATTATCCCATTGAAGATTTTGCAGACATCACAGCCGCCATGGACGTAATGGAAAAGACCGGCTGGCGTGCCTCCCTGAACGGACAATATACCATGAGGTACCACTACAGCGGAAACTTCAATACCGCTTATCAGAGGCGTTTTTCGGGGGGTACTACCAGCAACGACTATTCCATCCGCGCCAATCATCACCAGGATTTGGGGGATAAATCTGCCTTTGATGTCAATATCGACTATGTGAGCAGCAAAAGCATCTGGGAAGGTAGCGATAATATCAACGAGAGCCTTGCTCAGCAGGTGACCTCCTCCATATCGTATCGCAAACCTCTCGGCAGCTCTCAGCTAAACGTCGCTTCTACCTACACTCAAGACCTGCAAAACGACAGGGTCAATCTCACCCTGCCCACAGCCTCATACCGGATGCCCAGCCGTCCGCTCTACGAGTTCTTTATCAATCCAGAATCCAGCACAAGCGGTGCCTGGTGGACAAATTTCAATACAAATTACAATATCCAGCTCTCGCACACAGGCCTGATAACCGAGAAAAACTATAGTCTGGGAGACCTGATCTGGGACAATACCCTGAACCCCAGCGATACCACAGGGACGATCTACATCAATCAACACAACGCAGGAATCAGGCACAACGCGGGCCTCAGCTACAATTGGAAGCTACGAGGCTGGCTAAATCTATCTCAGGGCCTAAACTATCAGGAAAGCTGGTTCGACCGGGATAAGAACGACCAGAAGTGGGTGCGGGGAAACTACTATTCTGCCACCTCATCGGCCAATTTCAACATCTACGGAATCCGAAACTTCAGCAGCGGCAGGCTCAAATCCATCCGCCACCTGCTGAGCCCCTCCCTCTCCTTTAACTATGCTCCCGATTTCTCTGAAAACAGCAAGTTCTACAGCTTTGGGGGAATCGGATTACCCTCGGGACAGCGCAGCCGAAACCTGAGCTTTAGCCTCAATCAGAAGTGGCAGGTGAAGTATCTGGATAGCGATGGCAAGACTGAGCGCAAGATAAACGAACTGTTCTCTCTCAGCACAGGTGCATCCCTGAACCTTGAGCAGGACGAAAAGAAACTCTCGCCCTTTAGCCACAGGCTCTCCTTTCGCCCTAATGAATTCGCCTTGAGAGATCTGAGTATTGGCTCCGGAGGCTACAGCCTCTCTGGCCTGAAGATGAGCTACAACTCCGATGTATCCATGAGACAAGACCCATACAAGGTCAAGCTCGACGATCCCCATCTGCGCAATTTCTATTTCTCCCAGAGCTTCCGCTTGAGCGGCACTTCTGCCTACCGGGATTATTTTCCCCGCAAAAAGAACGATCTCTTCTCCGCCTACACCGTGGTGGATACCCTGCAGCAAAGAGCCGAAGCTGAAGCCCAGGTTGCTCTTGCCCAAGAAAGCTGGAGCCTGGGTATCTCGCATGATGTGTCCGCGCCCAAGGATCTGTTTGATCCTGTCAGCAGCAACCTGCGTATGGACGCAGGCATCAAGCTCACCACAAACTGGTCTCTCCGTTATGCCAATTATTACAGTTTGAAAAGCAAGGAATTGCTCTCACAGAGCATAGACATCTCCCGCACTCTGCATTGCTGGAAGATAGACATCAGTTACACCCGCAGAAACGAATATTGGGACTATCGGATTGTTTTCTTCAACACAGCTCTGCCCGATGCCCTGAGGTTACAAACACGTGACAGCAAAAGATACTAATCCACCCCGCGCCATCTTTTTGGATAGGGATGGCACCATCAGTTCCGACGAATATGGCTATATCGCCAACCCCGCAGATTACAAGATTTACCCCTTTACAGGGGAAGCTCTCCGCCTCCTCAAAGATGCTGGCTTCCTACTCTTCATCGTTACCAACCAATCCGGCATCGCCAGAGGTTACTTCAAACCAGATACCGTAGAGAAGGTGCACGACCACATGCTGGAGCTCCTCTGCCAGGAAGGTGTGGAGATCGATGCCGTGTATTATTCTCCCTACTTCAAAGACGGGATTGTAGAGCCTTACAACGTGGATCACGAGGACAGAAAGCCCGGGATCGGCATGTTCAAAAGGGCCAAACGAGAGTTTCACTTTGCCACAGGCCAATCCTGGATGATCGGAGATCGCTATACGGACATTGTCTTTGGACACAAGGCTGGCCTCAAGACGATCCTCCTCCTTACTGGAAATGGACAGGAAGAATTTGACAATCAGATGCATAAGTGGGAGATCAAGCCAGACTTTGTCGTGAGCAACCTGCTGACGGCAGCAAAACTGATATTGAAACACTTTACATGAGACATCGATTTGCCTACAGCGAGACCAAGCTACTCGCAATGAGCGAAATCCAAATCCACAAAGCTGCAGCCAAAATCCTGGATCAGCTAGCCCTGATGATCGCAGATTGGGATTCCTGCCGGGCTCTGATCGCCGAATATGATAAAGTAAGCAGCTTCCTGCCTCCCTCTGATCCTCTCTCGCAGATAGCCAGAGAGCTAAACCAGGCCACAACCCCGCATCAGCTACTCCCCATCATCTCCGCCTGGCAGGATAGACAGCACAAAACCTTCAAAGACAGCCAAATCCATATCCGTACCCGGGATGGGAGCCCATCTCTGCAACCAGAGAGATTGATACAATCCCAAAAGATTATAGTAGTCCTGGACAATCTGAGATCCGTATTTAACGTAGGCTCGATCTTCCGCTCTAGCGAATGCCTGGCGCTGGGAGGATTGTATCTCTGCGGGATCACGCCCACTCCAGAGCATCCCAACCTGCCCAAGACGGCCATGGGTACTCACGAGCATGTACCCTGGCGCTACTTTGATACCACAGAGCATGCGCTCACAGAGCTGAAGCGCGATTCCTACAAGATCTACGCCCTGGAAACTGCCGGGGGAGCAGCTTCGGTCTTTGAGACCGGCTTCGATTTCCCCATGGCCTTGCTCCTGGGCAATGAGAGCCTGGGGATAGCTCCAGAGATTTTGAGCCTATGCGACCAGATCGTTGATCTGCCGGTCTTGGGCTGGAAGAATTCTTTAAATGTGGGCGTTGCCTTTGCAATCTCCGCCTATCAAATCGTGTTCAACAACGAGACAAGGAGATAGATATGTACAAAAGACTAGCTTTTCTGATGCTTCTAGCCTTCCCCATGTTCCTGATGGGGATCACAGACTGGAAGACCGTCTCCACAGACTATTTCGTAGTGTATTACAAGACCGAAATGGAGCCACAAGCTCTTGACCTCCTGCAGACCATGGAACACCATCGCAGCTATGTAGAGCAGCTTTGTGGATCCAGCCGCAAAAAGATCCCGATCCTGATCGAAGACATCGGCTTTATGGCAAATGGCTACGCCAACCCTGTAGGCAATAGCATCACCCTCTTCAACCACTTCCCCACCGACGGCTCTCTGGCTTTTTTGGAGGATTGGTGGACGGAGGTCGGCGTTCATGAGTACATCCACATACTCCAGATGACAAATGAAGGCGGGACTCCCAAGGTCTTGCGCATGCTCTTTGGCAATCTCTTCCACACCAACATCCTCGTCCCAGGCTGGATCGTCGAAGGGATCACGGTCTATGGAGAATCGAACTACAGTCCCTATTCCGGCCGACTAAACGCCGGTAACTATCCGGCCATCGTGCGCACTGTAGCCGCAGAAGCAAAGCTGCCCTCGGCCACCAAAGCCAGCTACTTCAGTTCGGACACGCCTCTGGGCAATATCTACGTCTATGGCTCATCTTTCTTCCAATACCTGGCCGGCGCTTACGGGGAAGATAAATTCGCCGAGTTTTTCAAGGCAAATGGGGCCAATCTTACCTCTTTCATATCCCCTCTACTCCCAAACCTGGGCATCGATAAAATAGCCCTTGAGGTTTATGGTAAGACCTTCCCCCAGCTCTGGGAAGACTGGCAGATTCATGAACAGCAATTGGCAGAAGAGATGATTGTGGCAGAGGAGCAGCTCACCAGTAATGGCTGGCTCAAAGCCAGGCTGAGAGCTGTTGATGAAAAGCTTTATTATACCCAGATGGAGCTCATTAAGACCTCCACCACCAGCGGCTTTGGCTCCTACGAGCTGATCCAGTACGACCCCCAAACCAAGCAACATAAAACCCTGCTCAAACAACGTGGAGAATTCCCCAGCGGCTACCAGATTCACGAAGGCCAGCTCTACTACAGCAGAAACGAGCTGCGCAGAGGCTATGCCAATGTATCCAATCTGGGCTTTGGCTTCCAGCCCGAGCTCTGGCAGAAAGACCTGGATACCGGTGCCAGAAAGCGAATCTATCGCGGGAGTTACCGCGCCTTTTATGTAAAAGCTGATGGCTCTATCTTGATCGCCAAAGACAGCACTACTGGTACAGGCTCGCAAATTTTACAGCTCTCTGCAGATACAGAGAAAGTGATCCACGATAATCCAGATCAGCATATCCACAGCATTCACGAGCACGACGGAAGGCTCTTTGTGAGCGCTCGTAGATTCTGGCGAAACAGCAGCATTTTCGAGCTGAAAGACAACGCGCTCATCCCTCTGATCGACACTCCCCTCCAGGAGGCGATCACTGGCTTTGACGGCGACAACCTCATCTTCGATGCCAATTATGAGGAGTTTACCCACTCCTATCTATACAACCTGCAAGACGCCACTATCCAGCGTCTCAGCGGGGCAGATTATATGAGCGATGCCCAGATCATCGGAGGGGATGTTTACTACCTCAGCATGTCCTCTCTGGGTTATGAGCTGTGCCGCGACTCTTTGCATCCTGTACTCTACGAGGTCTATGAATACGAGGACAACCCTGCTCCTTACACTCCCGTGGCCCAAACTCCGGATCCCTCAAGCCTCGACCACATCTCCTTTGATAGAGGTGGGTATCTTCAGAATTTGCTGCACCTCATCAACCCCAGACAGGCCAGAATGCCGGTTTTTTATACCACAGAGGAGAGCTTCCTGATCGGCTGTACCCTCTCCGGCAGTGATGTGATCGGGCACTTTCCTTTCTGGCAAACGAGCCTGATGTACGAGAGCAAGCCAAAGAAGTTCAGGTTTGATCTGATGCTTGAGAACCAATTCTTCTCACCTTTATCCCAGAGCATCTATTATAGCACCGTTGACGAACAGACTCTCAGCCTGGATCAACGCCTGCCCCTCATCCTCCGTAACAATTACGGATTGAACAGTCTCGATCTGGGTTTTAGTATCCTCACAAAGGAAAACTTTGAGCGTAAGATCTGGACGCCCTATCTGGAGTCTTATATCAACATCCCAGGATTTAACAATGTGAACCGCATCTTTAGCAAGATCGAGGAAAAGCAGTTTACTTCCTCCGATCGGGAGCGTTTTGGCTTTGGCTCCATCCACAATTTCAGAGCCCTCCTGCCCAGGAGCTCACAGCTCGTATCAGCAAACATGTGGACGATTGATCCTGATGCAGATTCAGACGAGGTTTTCGAGCCGATTCGCGGTTATTCAGACGGCCTGGTTGCCACCAAAGGCTTCATATCCCAAAACACCGTTTCCAGGGTTATAGCAAAGGTGCGTTCCGGAATCTGGAGTCCCCAGTTTTACCTCGAAGACATCAGCGCTGGCCTCTTTTTTGATCTGGCAGCACCGGCCTCCGGGCAAGGAATAAAGACCCAGTACTCCTACGGGGCAGAAGTTGCCTTTGAAGTCTCGGCTTTGTTTTGGGCGTCGAGCTCAGCAGGCTTCCGACTCTCCCTAAACAGAGAAGATAAGTTCCTCCCCACGATGTTCTTTGCGGCAGGATTCTAAAGCGTGATTGACAACGGACAGAGGCGAGTTATCTTATTTATAAAAGGATTGTAGATGCCCAAGATTGAAAGAATGGATTTTCCGCGTAAATTCCCGCTGGCAAATAGCGGCAAACTTCTGGTGCTCCTGGCAGTAGCTCTGGGGATATGGATCCATCAGTGCACCCAAAGGGAGCTGCGGGAAAGTATCGTCCTCTCGGAAGTGAAGGTGGTAAATTTCTCAAGCGGGCATATCGAACTGGGCTACAAGATCCAAAACCTCAAAGATCACGACCAGGAAGTACGGCTTTTGGCCAAAGTGTGGGACGAGAACGAGGAAGAGATTGCCAGCATCATGTTTCTGATCAATCTAAAGGCCGGCATCACCCAAAACAGAACCAAGATCATAGATAAATTGAATCGGGCCATTCGGGAAGATGAAATCCCCCATCGAGCAGCTATCAGGGTTTTTGAGCGAAAGATATTGTAAGGGAGTTTGTTATGAATAAGACTTTACGGGAATTGATTGCCACCTCCGCGGAAGGTCTCTTCCAAAATATGCCCATCGCGATCAGCTTTGCAGATGAGGACTTGAATGTCTCCTTCCAAAACACAGTTGCCTACAAGTGGATCCCGGAACTGACCCGCAAAAAGGCCCTGTTTATCGACAAAATGACGGATTATGGCAGAGTC
Source organism: uncultured Candidatus Cloacimonadota bacterium (assembly GCA_964652645.1). GTDB lineage: Bacteria > Cloacimonadota > Cloacimonadia > Cloacimonadales > Cloacimonadaceae > CAZZCS01. The sequence goes on from CAZZCS010000073.1 coordinate 10,966, forward strand.
CTGGAATACAATCCGGAAATCGAGCACGAAAAGATCATCAAGCACGTCTTTGAGCGGGGTATAGACTACGAATTCTCCTGCGAATTTGCCCATCAGCACCGAACTTTTCAGTTCAAATTTACTCTCTCCCCCATCAGAAGTAGCGATGGCAGCACGGTAAGTGGCCTGATCGAGAAGGTGGAAAACCTCAGCGAGCAAAACGAACTGGCTCAGGCCCTGGTCCAATCCAAACGCTTTGAAAATGTGGGACGCCTGGCCAGCGGAATCGCCCACGACTTCAACAACATCCTCCAGGTGATCATCGGCCACTGCGAGATCATGCAAGCCCACGTAAAGAACAACGAAAAGCTGAAACGCAGCCTGGATATCATCCTCACCAGCGGCACCAAAGCTTCTTCCCTCACCAGGCAACTCCTGATCTTTAGCCGCAAACAGGAAAGCGAATACAAAGTCTTTGACCCCAAAAATACAATCTCAAACCTCCACAAAATCCTCTCTCGCATGGTCGGCGAAGACATCTGCATCAAGATCGAAGAATCCAGAAACAAATGGCATCTGGTGGCAGATGAGAGCCAGATCGAGCAGATCTTCCTGAACCTGACAGTAAACGCCAGAGACGCCATGCCACTGGGTGGGGAACTCAAGATCAGCCTCAGTGACTGTGTGCTCTCCGAGATGGATTGCTCCAAGCTCAATCTCACCAAACCGGGAAAGTATGTGCTCATGCGCTTTACTGATAGCGGGACGGGAATAGATAGTGACAAACTGGAATTCATCTTTGATCCCTTCTTTACCACCAAGGCCAGCGGAAAAGGTACGGGCCTGGGACTGGCAACCGTCTATTCCATTGTGCGCCAGCATCAGGGAATCATTACAGTGCACAGCGAACTGAATGTGGGCACAGTCTTCGAAATCTATCTACCCGCAGCCGATGGCACCTCCCAAAACGCAAAAACAGAAGTTTCAACACTCGATTCCGAGACGAGCTATACAGACAGTATCCTGGTCGTAGAAGATGACCCCATGGTCTCGGATCTTGCCTCTCAAGTGCTCTCCATGCACGGTTACGTGGTGGAAACTGCCAAAGACATTCGGGAAGCAATAGAAAAAACCGACAAGGCGAGCTACGACCTCTATCTCATAGATATCGTTTTGCCCGATGGCAGTGGAGTGGATCTGCTGGAGTATATCAAGGAAAAACATCATGCCGCCAGATTCCTGCTCTCCAGTGGCTATACAGAAGATAAACCCCAGATCAAAAGAGCCCTGGAAGAAGGCTACGACTTCCTCCACAAACCCTATACGATCAGCACTCTGCTTGGCACCTGCCGCGAGATCCTGGACAAGACGGAGAAGTAGTTTTTGGGGTTAAAGGAGCTGCGCATTTCAATTGAGGATTGAGAATTAGCTGCGCTCTATCGATTTACAATTTACGATGTACAATGTACGATTTGCTGCGCGATTTGTTACGCGTTATCCGTTATCCGTTACGATTTGCTGCGCTCTAT
>CAZZCS010000074.1:0-12349 GCA_964652645.1 uncultured Candidatus Cloacimonadota bacterium
ACACCAATAGCACACAGAAAAAAGGAAAAAGAAGATTTTTAATAGAACGCAGATCTCCAGGATCTCCAGGATCAGCGGGATCTTTTTTTTTTCCACCGAGAACACCAAAGGCACCGAAAACACCATCGGCATAGCCGATACCCACAAGCTCTATAGTCGAGCTTTGGGCTGGCTTTTGTCTGCGTAAAACCTGTGCTGCCAGACCAATTGCGTTAAGCATGATTCAATCGTACCGGGGAATATGTAAAATTCTTGACTGATATCTATGCTTGCAAGAAACTGCCCCCACGGTCTTCAGAGGCTGAAAATCTACATGGAGTTGCTTGAGGTGAATGTAAGAAGGCTAGCCTTAATTATTGTTTGTATTATACCCGTAATGATCTTTGCGCAGGTAAAGCATTTTGAGATCAAGCCTATACCTGCTCCCACGAAGTTCAGTATCAATATCGATCATCCTGATTGTGGGCAGATAGTAGTTTATTCATCACTACGCGGACTCATCTTTGAATCCAATATGGCAGGGATAAAGGAGACGACTTATTCTGCTCTGGAGAGCAAGTATGTTGTTTTTCTCAAACCGGTCAGGCAGAAGGTGGTGGTCAAAGCCATTGGATTTATCGAAGCAGAGCTGTGGGGTCCTGGTACTCCAAGGGCCAAAGATGTAGTGGAATACTATAGTATCGAAGAACATAAATCCACTATTGGAAAAGGCACGCTGATAATAGAATCTGAGCCTCAAGGGGCAGAAATTCACATCGAAGGTATTCCTCTTAGTAGCCGCATTACTCCAGATCGCTTTGAAGACCTGATGGCGATGCAGTATCGAATCACACTGAAGGCATATCGCTATCAGGATAGTACATTTGTTGCTACAGTTACAGATAACCAGGTAAGAAGAATCAATGTGGCTCTCAAACCTGCCTATGGGAGTCTATCCATCCAATCAAACCCTTCCAATGCCAGGGTCTTTATCAATGACAAGGTTATAGGCACTACTCCACTAAATCTGGCAGGACGAGAAAACGGTCTTGATGCAGGTAGATATCTGGTAAAGGTAAGCTCCGATAGATTTGGCACGAGTGAAAAATATGTGGTGATCGAAACGGGAAAGAGCTATACGGAGACGTTCAATCTTGAAGCCCTCTTTGGGGGGGTCGCGATTAATTCTGAGCCTCCCGGAGCAAGAGTGTTGATCGATGGTCAGTTCGTTGGCAACACACCCTTTATGGCTGCAGGAATTCGCAATGGATTGGCTGTGGGATCACATGAAATCAGGATTGAACCCAGCACCGAAATGTACCTTCCAGAAACCAGAACAATAGAGATCTTCGCAGGTAAGACAGAAGTAATCGATGTCCAATTGAGACAATCTGTAGGGTACTTGAGCGTTTCATCCGCTGTATCCCCCTATGAAGTATATCTTGATGGAGTGCTCCATAACGAACTGGGCAGGGGAGAGGAAATCACACTTGCCACCAAGGAGTACTCTCTTCGCGTAGTAGTATCCGGAAACAAAGCTGGTTCGTATAAACCATTTGAACAGAAGTTCTCTCTCGCCATGGGTGAAAAGAAAGCCATATCTGCGAGATATGAGACAAACTCCATCCATCTCAGCCTAAATTCCGATCTTCCGTATACAAACATCCGGATTGTCGATTTAGAAAAGAAGAGCACAGTGTATAATGGTCTGGTAGTACCTACTGTCGAGCTGTGGCCGGGTACTTACGAAATAGTGGCCTCCAAGGATAAATATCTGGATTATCATGCCACCCTCACTTTGATACTGGGCGATAAGCCACGATTTAATGCTATCATGCTGCCCATCAACGCCCTTGGATTTCTTGATGAGAGCAATCGACTCAGACTCCAGGGCCAGCTCACGGTTACTAAGGGAACTGGCAATGTGAACACTTTGTCCTGGCTGGAAGTAGCAGGAGCTGATGGATACCTGATTGATCGCAGGGATGATGATTCAGAGTGGAATCAAGGCATTGTCTTTGTATCAGCAGATCAGGAATTCTGGGTAGACAAGGAGGCGAAGCCCACCTCAGTATATCGCATCTGTGCCATTAAGGGATCGTCAAGATCCAATGTCGTGTTTTCCGAAGGAGCATCAAGTCAGGATAGAATAGAGAGCACCATTACCTATCGTGATTCTTCTCTTCCAGATAACTGGAACTGGCTGGCTATGGCTCCCTTCCCAGGAAAACCACGCGAATCGGCAATATCATTTAGCGTCGATAAGACTGTCTATTACGGATTGGGAATTGACAAAAACATGAATACTCTGAACGATATGTGGATGCTGAATACGGTTCTGAATCAATGGTTCAGGTTAAAAGACTTCCCTGGTGCACCCCGTTACGGCGCTTTTGCCGTAGTGGCAAATAACTCTGTGATCGTTGGAACCGGCAGAAACAGGAAGTTTTTGCGAGACGTCTGGCAGTATCACCCCAGCTCTGACACCTGGACTCAAAAGAACAACTTTCCCGGTGGAGGCAGATATGAAGCAGTAGCATTTGCGATCGGAGATAGAGCTTTCATTGGTTTGGGTGGAACGGGATCTTATCTACGGGATTTTTGGGAATACAATGCAGCCACTGATAAATGGTTGAGGCGGACAAACTATCCTGGCAGTCCTCAAAGAAGCGCCAGGTATGCCGTTATCGGGAACGATGCCTATGTAGGCCTTGGCTTTGATGGTGCTCTGAAAAACGAATTGTTCTACTTCCGGGCAACAGATAACAAGTGGTACCTTGTGGAAAGCATGCCTGTGGATCTTGCGGAGGGGATGTGTATGTTTCCCTTGAATAATCACCTGTTTCTGGGGATGGGAAACAAACGAGATCCGGGAAGGACATTCATAGCCTACGATCCGCAGACAAAGCAATGGCTACGCTCTGATATCCGATTGACTGCGAAAACCAAGATTGATCCACTTACCCAGATTTTATCTGATCGGATTCTCGTGGGACTGGGACGCAGCGGCAGCGAATATGAACTCGACATCTGGATGCACCAGTTCTAAGTGCTTTTCATCCATGGCTCACCCCCGCTAGAGCTGCAGATCCATCTGCCTGATCCCGCTTTGGAACTTTTTATTTGACAACTATGTATTTATGAGAAATCATGCTTTTACAACAATAGTGGAGTAATAGATGAATTCAATAGCTGTTTTGGGGTGCATGTGGGGCGACGAAGCCAAGGCCAAGATTGTAGATTTCCTGGGTGACAAGACGGACGTAGTAGTCCGGTTTCAAGGCGGATCAAACGCCGGTCATACAATCTGCCTGGATGGCAAAAAGTATGTGTTTCATTCCGTACCCTCTGGGATTTTGTATCCCAATACAATATGCGTAATCGCCTCTGGCGTAGTGATAGATCCCCTCGATTTACTGGAAGAGATGTCCGGCCTCGAAGCCCAGGGCATCAGTTTTGAAGGCCGTCTGTTTATCGACGAGAGAGCCGGTATTGTACTGCCCATTCACAGACTTCTGGATAATGCCTATGAAGCCGGGAACAACAAAATCGGCACTACCAAACGCGGCATTGGCCCTGCCTATACGGATCTGACCTCAAGGATCGGAGTGCGTCTGATAGATCTAAAGTATCTAGATATCCTCAAAGAACGCATCAAGAGCATGTATAGCGTTCACCAGATAAACATCAATCCCATCGAGCTCAATCTGCAATTGGATGCCCTGAACAAGGCCTGGGAAAGGCTCCAGACCTATGTGATCCAGGCCGATCTGAAGCTCTACGAATGGAGAAAGCAAGGCAAAAAGCTCCTCTTTGAGGGAGCTCAGGGCACTTTGCTCGATATCCGCTATGGCACCTATCCCTTTGTGACTTCTTCGCATACCATGGCAGGTGGGATCAGCACGGGAGCAGGAATCTCCCCGCGCAGTATAGACAAGATTATTGGAGTGTACAAAGCCTATTGCACCAGAGTGGGCGACGGTCCTTTCCCGACGGAGCTTTTCAATGCCACTGGAGATCGCATCCGCAGTCAGGGCAATGAATTTGGTTCCACCACCGGACGTCCCAGACGCTGCGGTTGGTTCGATGCCGTTGCGGCCAGATACACTGCCAGGATAAACGGGATAGATAGCATGGCTCTTACCCTGCTGGATGTCCTCAGTGGTTTACCTGAGCTCCAGATCTGTACTGGTTACCGGTACAACAACGAGCTACTAACAGGTTTCCCCAGCCATTCCCACATCCTATCCGAAGTCGAGCCCCAATACATGACTCTGCCTGGTTGGGATGATGATCTCACGACCATCAGAAGCGTTTCCGCCTTGCCGGAAAACGCCCGAAAATATATAAAGGCCATCGAGGAGATCCTCGAGCTTCCCATTGAGCTGATCTCAGTGGGTAAAGACAGGACTCAGACTATTGTAGTGGAATGATTATCCCAGTACTCAAATTGAGAGGTACATTATGAAAAGATTAATGCTTGTAGCGCTTAGCGTTATGCTTTGCGTAGGGGCGTATGCCCAGGCCAAAGATAGCCAGCCCTCGGATGGCCCTCTAGAATTCCCCTTGCCCCAGTTTATGAATCCCATATACGATGGATTCACGCAAAACTTCACGAATGCTGCGGCCACCGGAAGAGGCTACACCGGAAAATCGAGGATGGGCAGCCTGAACCAGGTATTGCAAAACCCTGCCTCTGCCATGATCGATGAGGGACAGTTCTATATCGATATGAGCATCAAACCGCCCATGGACGAGCTCAACCGTGATGGAGATTCCCGCTATACCTCTCCGGTACCCTTTGGGATGTTTGCCATTGGAACAAAGCTCAGCGAGAAATTTAATATCGCCCTTGCCTACTCCGTGCCCAAATCCATCGTTCAGGACGATTACAGCGTGATCCTGGCGCAAGGTGCCTCACTATTGCAGAGATATCCCGCCTACTATCTGCATCAGATCACAGCCTCATTGGGCTATCATCACAACGATTTTCATGCCGGAATAAACCTCCACAATCAGCTCCACTACCTGGACGACATCATCTTCTTCCGCACCTTCGACAGGGTAAAGCGTCAGGCATACGTCTTGCGTCCAGAGCTGGGACTGCTCTATCAAGCCGGCAATTTTGGTTTTGGGTTCACAGCCATGCCTCCGCAGGATATGGAAGTCGATACTCCTTACGCCGTCTATGAATCAGTGCTTCCCCTCAAAATGGGCGGAGGCATCACTTTTACTCACCAAAACCGGAGCTTTAGCCTCGAGGCAGAGTTTGAACAATGCAGCGAGATCTCCAGTGCTTTCGAGGATAGATTGAGTCTATTCGCAGGTTACGAGCAACGCATCGGTCTCATCAGTTACAAGCTCGGCTTTATCAATCGTCCGGGCGTGTTTGAGGGAGAATATGTCTATCCCGCCTATCTCACAGACGATGAAGAGATCAATTTTGCCTGGCAGGATGTAGCTCCTGGAGGAAGAATCCCCAAGAACGACCAGAACCTGATAACCGCCGGATTTACCTTCCACCACAGGGAAGGAACCGTAAACGTCTCCCTGCTCCAGGATGCCGCAGGCCGCTATCCTGTAACTCAGGTGAATATATCGCTCAGTTTGTACCTCAGTTTCTTGAAAGGAAAGCCCCAGAATCTCACAGATTGAGATGAAAGTAGAGATCAGAAAATTTGACGGATACAAGCTTTCGGAGCTGGAAGCTGCAGCAGCGGAGTATCTTACTCCTGCCAGGCTGAAGCGCTTACAAAAAGCCAAAACCATTCTGATCAAGCCCAATTGCCTGGGAGCATACCCCCCAGAGCGAGCTGTCACCACGCACCCTCTCTTCATAGAGAGCGTCATCATCCAACTCCTGAAGCTCAAAAAGAAGGTCTGGATCGGAGATAGCCCCGGAGGTTCTGTAAACGTGGAACAAGTCTGGGAAACTACTGGACTCAGCGATCTGGCCCAAAGGTATCCCATCAAGCTGATCAACCTCTCTACTTACAAGTTTAGAGAGTTCAGCCTGGGAGGCAGAACCATTCAGCTCTCGGAGGTAATCTGGGATTGTGACGGTATCATAAACATCGCTAAATACAAGACGCACAGCCTCATGGCCTTTACAGGGGCAATCAAAAACCTCTATGGCCTGGTCCCCGGCATGATCAAATCCGAATATCACAAAGACAATCCAGATACCGACAGTTTTAGCGACTTGATCTCGGACATTTACAGCCTGGTAAAAGATCGAATCATCTACAACGTGATCGATGGCATCGAAGGTATGGACGGGGCAGGCCCTTCTGCTGGCAGAAAACGGCAGTTTAACCTCGCCTTTGGTTCGGTATCCGCTTCGGCTCTGGATCACGCCGCTGCCAGACTAATGGGTTTCAAACTCCAAGACGTTCCCTACCTCTTCTCAGCTTTGCACACTGATGGCATTCTGCCCTCTCGCATCCAGATCCCCAAAAGCTTTGAAAACTATACCCTTTCCGATGTAGATATCCAGACTGTCAAGATTAGAAAAGACATCCTCAAGTATGTCCCCGGCATCGCAGCCAAAGCTTTCAAGCAGTTCTATTATTACCATCCGGTGGTCTCGGAACGCTGCCAGCGCTGCGGAGTATGTGTAAAAAGCTGTCCCGTGAAAGCCATCTCATGGCACAAAACGGGCAGCGAACCAGCAATTCCTGTGGTCGATCCCCAGATCTGCATAAAGTGCATGTGCTGTCACGAGATGTGCACCTATCGGGCGATTGATATCAAGAAGTCATTCCTGGCAAAAATGGTAATGGGCTAACTATGAAGAGCAAAAAATATAAAACCCCCAGATTGGTAAATTATGTGTTTTGGGCAATCCTCCTCATACTAACGGGCTGGATCTTGCTCTGGGGCTCAAATAGCTTTTACAACACGCATCGCCTGCGCAAAGAACTGGTCCAGATGCGTACCAGGGTAGATCGCCTGGTCGCAGTGAACGACAGTCTGCGCAGCGAAAACGAAAAACTGAGCACCAGCCTCGATGCAGCAGAAAAGGCGGCCAGAGAACGCTTTGGCCTCGTCAAACCCGGAGAAAAGGTCTTCAGGTTTATTCAATCCCCAGATGAGGAGTGATATGGATTTTGAGCAAACAGAAAAGCAACTGTCAAACATGCTGGTAGAACCAGATCTCAAATTTACTTCTTTACTGGAATCCTCCTTGCGGGATGTCCCTTCCCGTCTTGCCGTCCTGGGCTATCTCTCTGCCAGGCTATCAACCGGCGAAGAACATGAAGAAACCATAATCCCATACACCATCCGCACCATTGAATTCTTCATAGGAGCTCTGCAAGGCTCCGAGCATGTGGAGAATTCCCCCATGATCGGGATCATGAAGCTGCTCGTCTCTGCTCCGATTTGTCCAGCCCACAAGAGTTTTATAGCCCTCACAAAATATTTTGCCAAACTGGAGCAGAATCCCGAAAAACAGATGGAGCTATTCTTAAAGCTCCAGACGGTTGAAGTACTGCTCCGTAATAACGATTTTGACAATGCCGGGATCATGAGTGCACGTCTTGATGGCGACATCATCCACCTGAATAGGGCAAACCGTTATGTCTACGAGCTCCAGCAAGCCAGTCTGTGGCACGCCCGCAACGATCTCTGGCATGAGTATAAGCTGCGTTTGGAACTGATCTATAGCTGCCTGGATGTCCAGGATCCCGATGCAGCCATGTATTCGATCTTGCATTGGATCAATTGCCTGCCCCGCCAGAAGAATCCAGAACTGAGGATGGGCCTCCTCTTCAATTTGTTTGCCAAAAACGACGGCAAGGTTCCGCTCCTTACAGTTCAATTACTTTATAACCTCTTTGCCCTGGAGGACAGGCTGTTGAAGCCTCCGGAAAAGATGCACATGGTAAAGAAGATCTTCGAAAGCGATATCAGCCTGCTGAACGTACAGCAAGTCCAGGCGGTCTATTTCTTTGCCGGATACTACAGCTCCGGGATGCAATCCCGCTTTAACGATTCCATTTTGTACTATCAGTACTCAAACTACTTTATCTACAAATCCTGGCAGTATCTACGAGACATCTCCTCCTATCTGAGAGCTGAACTGGAACCGGAAATGCTGATCTCCGCCCTCGCCAAAATCGAGCTTCAACTCGTGGAGTTTACAAACCAGATCAGTCTCCAGAACAATGCCTACGTAGAAACCCTGCAGGCAGAATATACCAAGATCGATGAACTCTACAAAAAGGTGGAGGAGCTTTCACTCACGGATACCCTCACGGGGCTGCACAACAGACGTTATATGGAGGACAACCTGCCCCAACTCGCCCTGTTATCTGCCCGGCATGGAACCTCAATCAGCTTTGCCATGATTGATATAGACCATTTCAAACCCATAAACGATACCTATGGTCACCTCGCCGGAGATTACATCCTCCAGCAAATTGGAGTCATGATCAAAGCGCATTTTCGTAAATCCGACATCGTGGTCAGATACGGTGGAGAGGAGTTCTTCATAGCTCTCTACGACATGCCCAAAGAGCATGTATTGGCAAATTTTGAATCACTGAGGGAGAAGGTGGAAAAACACGAATTTGTCTTTCGCCAACACCGCATACCTCTTTCTATCAGCATAGGAATCAGCTCCTGGACTTTCCCCACCAACGCTCCAATCGTAGTTCCAGAGGTGATTGCAAAGACGGATGCTGCCCTATACCAGGCAAAAAAGACCGGGAGAAACAGGGTTTGCGTCGGATAAATCAAATCAATCTTGACAATAAGTCAAAAGCTCAAATCTTATGATTCACACAAGGAGTGAACCATGGCAAAAGTAATCGTTGAGAATCTGAATAAGTTTTACGACAATGGATTTCAGGCCCTGAAGGACGTATCTTTCGAAGCCGAAGATCAGCAGTTTGTGGTATTGGTGGGACCCTCCGGATGCGGAAAATCCACAGCCCTCAGAATGATAGCGGGTCTCGAAGAGATCAGCTCCGGTGATATCTATATCGGCGAAACTCTGGTAAATACAGTCCCTCCCAAAGACAGGGATATTGCCATGGTCTTTCAAAATTATGCCCTTTATCCACACATGACAGTGTATGAAAACATGGCCTTTGCCCTCAAAATCCGCAAAGAAAGCAAAGCCGAGATCCAAAAAAAGGTGGATCATGCTGCCAAACTTTTGGGCATAGAATCGATGCTGGATCGTAAGCCTGGCCAGCTCTCCGGTGGGCAGAGACAGCGTGTCGCCCTGGGGCGTGCCATCGTCCGCAATCCCAAGGTTTTCCTCTTTGATGAACCCCTTTCCAATCTCGATGCCAAGCTCCGTGTGCAGATGCGCGCCGAGATCATAAAGCTCCACAAACAACTCCAAAACACGATGATCTACGTTACTCACGATCAGGTAGAAGCCATGACCATGGCCGATAAAATCGTCGTCATGAAAGATGGTATTATCCACCAGGTCGATACTCCCCTAAACGTGTACAATCACCCCGCCAATATGTTCGTAGCCGGCTTCATCGGCAGTCCGGCGATCAATATGTTCCCCGGCAAAATCGTGGAAGAAGCTACCAAAATGTCCTTCGTGGCAGATGGTATCAGGATCGAGCCCAGCAAAGAACAGCTCAAAGTGCTGAGCAAATACTGGGACAAGGAAGTGATCTTTGGCATCCGCCCGGAAGACATGTACGATTCCAGATATGATGCCATGGCAGAAGAGCCCCATCGCTTTGAGGCCTTGTGCGATCTCGTAGAACCCCTGGGCAGCGAATATCACGTATTTCTCAAAGTAAATTCAATCGAAATGACGGCTAAGTTTGACCCCAAACAGCTTCCCGAAGTGGGCAAAAAGATCGGGGTCACCATGGACCTGAAAAAGGCTCATTTCTTCGATCCTGTCACTGAGGAATGCATTATCTAAGCTGATTACGGTAAGCTGTGCGGCGCATCTGTATCATCGTAGGGATAAGTCTGTTTCTGGGTCTACTGCCAGCCGGGCTACTATGCCTGAGGCTGGATGGATCCGCTACGGATACTGCCCTCAGCGGCCTGCAAATCGCTCCCCAGGACAGCACTGCCAGCTTGCGCTGTGGCTATCAGAGCCTCTTTTCCCAAGCCGGGATAAATCTCTATTCCCTCAGCTTTGAACTCCTTGAAGGAAGCAGGCGCTATCAATTTGGCTTCGTTCAGCTCAGCTCCGATGACTATCGCCAGCAGGAATACGCGCTGGGCCTGGCTCAGAGTATTGGTTGGGCCACCCTGTATTTTGTCCAGAATCTCTCCACTGAAGTGATTGGCCCGGATGAGGCTCTGCAAAGCTGGTACAGCGATCTTGCCCTGGAGCTCAAGTATAAATCCTGCGGCCTTTGGCTGCTTTCAAAATCTATCTTTTCCGCAGAGCGAACCGTGCAACTGCAGTTTACCCAGTCCCTGGCAGACAGGATGATCCTGGGAGCCGGCCTCAAGCGGGACGAATACGAGGATATCAGCTGGAGCCTGGGCAGCAGCTACCGGGTGTCCGATGCCTTCTATCTGCTCTCCTCCTGGCAGCATGAACCTCCCCGCCTGGGCGTAGGAGCAGATTTCCGCCTGGGCAAGATCGGGCTGCTCTATGCCGTGCGAACTCATTCCCGGCTGGATCCCACTCATGCTCTGGACTTGAGCTACAGATGGTAGCACGATGCCTGATCTGCCTGCTCATCATCGTTCCCGGCTATCTCCTGGCAGAATTTGAGATCCCCGAAACCAGGCTGGAGGAGATCGAGGACAACCTCTGGGAACAGACTTTTCCAGTGCAAGACCAGCGAACCACCAGTCCGGGTCGCCTGCAAGGTTACTCCACTTTTCGATACCAAAACACTGAAACAAAGGATAGTTTCCAGGCTCAAAACCAAATCAGCTACCAGAGCAAGCTCCTGGATCTCCGCTTCAATCACCGGCATGAACCTCTAAAGGAGTATTACAACATCGGGCTGGGGATCTCACCTGGCCAGGGCCCGCTGCAGAAACTGGTTTTGGGTTCCTATCGGGTCCAGTTTGGGAGGGGGATTGTCACGGGATTCTCCAGAAAGCATGACACTGTCTCAGCGCTGACTCCAGCTTCAAACCCTGCCCGCTACACACCCTGGGGCGCAGGAGCGCAGCTCGGCACCGGTTCTCTCAAAACTCTCTTCTTTGCTTCGGCACAGGAACGGGGGATCAGCACCTCAGATAGCCTGATTTCCAGCCTTGCCAGTTCCAGATCCAGCCGCCTGGCCAGCACCCGGGAAAGCATTCTGGGGGCGGCTATTGGTTACGAAGCAAAGGGACTGCAGATCGGGGCGATGTACTATCATCAGGCCTATGACAAAGCCTTTGCCCCGGCAGCCAGAGCAGTATATGAGGAGGCTGTATCACTGGCCCTGGGTTTGGGAAGTGACGGCCTGGTCTTCAGCTCCGAAACAGCGCTCCTAAATCGAGAGATCGCAGGTTTTTATGCTCTGGGCTATGCTTTTGGGGGGCTCAGACATCAGGTGAGCTATGCCAGATTCCCCTCAGTGCTCAAGCCTGCCTATAGCGTGAATGTGTTTGAGACGGGGGTTTTGGCTCCGCGAGACGAGATATCGTATCAGCTCTCAGCCAGGCTTGGGGATAGTTTTACCTCAAAGCTGGATCTGGCCCTGGGAAACAGACGGGATAGGATCAGCAGCGCGGAACTGCTCTCCAGAACGATACTGGAGCTGGACTTCAAAGAAAGGCAAAGCCGCCACAATCTCAGATTCATCAGGCTGGATAGAGAACTGCTCAGCTTTGCCGATTCGGTGTTTCAGGACACAAATCCGGAGCACTATCGCGTTCATTACCGCTTCTCTCACAAGCTAAATGGCACATCTTCCCTGACCGTCAAAGCGTCTTATGCCCATGAAGAAAAGGGAAGTCTGGATAAAAACTCCTTTTGGTGGGATTCCGCTTATTCAAATCGTACCAAATCATTCTCCTGGAAGCTGGGACTCTCTACCTGGCATACCCAAAACCACATCTACGTCCTGGGCGATGATCCTGCGGGAAACGAGGCCTATTCCATCCTCAAGGGCTCTGCTCTTTCCAGCTATTTTGACCTCAGATACAATTACCAAAGGATGTCCATTGGGCTCTTTGGGAAACAAGTCTTGAACAGGGATGGGGCTGGCAGTATCGGCCTGAGCGTGCGAGGCAGTTTGTAGTCTGTCGAGTGTGGGCTTCAGCCCACGCAACAAGGAGTAACAATGCTTAGCAGAATAGTAGTTGTAGCACTGGCTTATCGCTTGTGCGAATATTGATACAGATGATTCAAATGAGTCCCATCGGGCTCACAAACCATCGGCGCAGCCGATACCTCTGGAGTGCGGAGCACGGCAGCTGTAGCCGG
>CAZZCS010000075.1:0-12182 GCA_964652645.1 uncultured Candidatus Cloacimonadota bacterium
TGCCCTACGCTCATAATACCCCGATTGGGACCAAATAAAGGCCCCAAAAGCAGGTATTTTTGACGCATCTTTTTCAGTGATTTGGAGCATCAAAACCAGTGACCCACCAAGGCATCTTTCCGTATAAGCCACGTAACAATCTCTCAATTATGACAGTTAGGCAATTGCACGCTTTCATACCCTAAACTGAAAAAGGGGGAGTTGGGGGAGTTGGGGGAGTAAAATCTATATTGTCAGTTGCATGGGATTTTTCTATACTATATAGATTATAGAAAATGCTCCCCCAACTCCCCCTTCTCCCCCTCCTATGAGGAAAAATCCAAAACCATCAAAGATACTTCTTGACAAACTGACCGTTCTGTAAGATTGGTCGAATAGTCCAATTTGATATTTGTAATTTGTTTATTTTCAATAATATAATTCCAAGGAGTACCCGATATGTCCGACTATATGGACAATAAAAAAGAAAACTCGCAAGAACCCGAAGAGATCTTCGGAAAGCTGGGACAGAAGAAAGCTTTGATCCTATCCGCTGCCGCCGAGATGTTCTCTAAATATGGATACAACAAGACATCCCTGGAGGACATTGCCAAAGAGGCACACATAGGCAAAGGTACGATCTATTACTATTTCCCAGACAAGGAAGAGCTGTTCATAGAGGTGGTGCAGGTGTTTGTCGATGTCTTCTTCAATCAGCTCCGGGATATGATTGATCGAGAAACCACCTTTGAAGGCAAATTCACCGTTTATATGCAGACTCCGATCAAGATCCTCAGCGAGCATTCTTCCATCCTCTCTGAGGCCCTCAACACTCTATCCCTGGCACATCAGTCCAAGATCAATGTCTTCCGGACTGAAAACAAGAAAAGGATAGGAAGAATTCTCTATGACATCCTCGATTTTGGAGCTGCCCAGGGTATCATCAATGAAGACATCCCCACCCATAGATTTTCGGAGATTATCAACGACTGGTTTTTGATGGGAGATGAAAACATCACAGTAATGGACAAGACAAAGCTGATCAATCGAATCCAGCGAGACCACGAATGGATCATAAAGATATTGTTAAAAGGAATTTTGAAAAGAGGTTAGTGTGAAAAAAAGTATACTTCTAATCCTCCTCGGACTGCTGTTTACAGGGATGTATTCCATCTCCCTGGAAGAGAGCATTCAGATGGCACGAAAGAACAACAAGACCTTGCTAATGGCCGCCGAAGAGATCGTTAAGGCCGATAATACCTACAAGGATGTGAGAGGGAATCTATTGCCCCAGCTCAGCCTCCAGGGTGCTTATTCGCTCAATAAAACTCATTTACCAAACTCAGCCATCCCTTCTGCTTTCGATTTTAGTATGGGGCTGGATACTCTTGCCACAGACAATGATCACTATCTTGCCGGAGCCATGAACGGCGTGATGAGCGCTATGATCCCCTCCAAAACCCAGGAAGAGGGTTCTCTGGCTATGCAGCTCAAACTGGAACAAGTACTGTTTCTGGGTGGAAAATTGATCAATGGGATCAAAGCCGTCGATCGATATCGCTCTATCCAGAATCAGATGTATAAGCTCACAGAACAGGATCTAATAGTGCAGACCACTGAGCTCTTCTACCAGGTACTGCTCCTGGAAAAGCTTTACCAGGTACAGGAAGAGGCCTATGCGCTGGCAGAACAACACCTGCAAAGAGTTCAGCTCTTCAACGTCGAAGGGCAGGTATCGGATTTTGACCTTTTGAGGGCACAGCTGGAAGTATCCAAGCAGAGGCCTCAGGTACTCACTGCGAAAAACCAATACGAACTGGTACTGGAAGCCTTTCGAAAGCACATCGGCGCAACTGATGCAGATCTGAAGCCTGAAGGCTCTTTTAGCCTCCCTATTACAACTGAGATGAACCTGCCTGACGCCATTGCAGAAGGAAAACAAAACAGGATTGAGCTGACCCTCGCGGATATCAATACTGAAATCATGCAAATCCGCTATAATGCGGAAAGAGGAAATCATCTGCCAAACGTGGCCCTCCAAGCCGATTTTTCGCTCTTTACGGTAGCGGATGAATACGCCATTCAGCGTGACGATTTTGGCAGGAAATATAGTGTAGGAATTGGTTTTCAGCTTCCCCTATTCACTGGCTTGTCCAATACTTCAAAGCGCGCCTATGCCAGGCACGACTATTATCAAGCCCGTCTAAAACAAGCTGATGCCGAGGATATGATAGAGCTGCAAATCAAACAAAACCATCAGAAATTGCAGCACGCAATCCAAAACTATCAAGTCCAGATGGAAAACATTCGCATGGCAGAGCGGGCCATGCAGCTTGCTCAGATCCGCTATGAAAACCAGGTAGGCATCCAGCTCGAGGTATTTGACGCTCAAGTGATGCTAAATGCTGTGAAACTGCAATACTTCCAGTCGATCTTCGAAGTAATATCGGCTGATATAAATTTCAAGAAATCTATTGGTAACAAACTCTAAGGGAGACAAGATGAGAAAGCTCATAATCATCACTATCAGCGCTGCATTACTGCTAGGCGCTTGCGGAAAAAAAGAACTCGACAACAGAAATATAGAGCAGATACAGGCAGAGCAGGGGATTCCCGTTCGGCAAACTGCGATTCAGACCAGTACCTTCAGACAGGAGCTCCAATACAACGCTGCCCTTAGCGGAATTGAAGAGAGCACTGCCAAGGCCATGGTAAGCGATATCGTGGTCTCCATAGAGGCCAGAATAGGAGATAGCGTACGAGCTGGCCAGACCATCGTAACCTTCCCACAAAACACTCCTGCAGCCCAATTTGAACAAGCCACTACCGCTTTCAATAGCATCAAGCAGGTATACGAGCGAATGCAAAGGCTTCATGCCCAGGGAGCTATCTCTCAGCAGGATCTGGACAATGTGGAAACCCAATACAAAGTAGCCGAAGCAAATCTGGCTGCCTCCAGAAAGATGATCAAAGTCACTGCTCCAATAGACGGCATCATTACAAACATCATGGTGAGCCCTGCTGATCATGTCTTCCCGGGTATGGATCTCTTTACAGTTTCCAATACCCGCAGCTACAAAGCTGTACTCTGGGTACCTGAATCAGACGTGAGCAAAGTCCGCAAGGGGACGGCAGCACGGGCCCTCTGGAATGAAGAAGTCTTAAACGGAAGGATCAATCAGATCTCTCTGGCGCTCGACCCCAATAACAAGGCCTTTAGAGTGGAAGCAGAATTCCCCAATACAAACCGTCGTTTCACTCCTGGCATCACAGCTGATATCAGACTGGATATACTAAACAAGGCAAATTGCATCGTGGTAGACCGCCAGTTCCTCTTCTCTGAAAATGGGAGCAGATATGTCTGGATTAACGAATCAGGCCTGGCCAAAAAGAGAATCGTGGAAATAGGCCTTGATAACCAATTGAGCTTCGAAATCTTATCTGGCTTGAGCGCAGGCGATCTGCTCATAACCCAGGGGATGCATCAGCTCGTAGAAAACGCAAAACTCCTCGTAGTCGAATAAGGGGATATCGATGTTTTTATCCAAACTGTCAATCCAAAGACCAGTCATGGTCACGATGGGAATCCTGGTTTTCATCGTCTTTGGGATTTTGGGCTACCTGGACATGCCCCTAAACATGATGCCAGATATCCAGATTCCCTTTGTAACTGTGCAAACTATCTATCCTGGAGCCGGCCCTCGTGAGATCGAAAACCAGGTAACAAAGAAGATTGAAGATGCGATTGCCACTGTGGGAGAGATCGACTATATAGAGTCTTACTCGATGGATAGTTTCTCCCTGGTGCTGATCAAATTTAACCTGGGGAAAAATGTGGACATTGCCAGCCAGGAGATCAAAGACAAGGTCGATGCAATCCTGAGAGATCTCCCAGCCGATACAGAGAAACCCAGCGTCCAAAAGTTTGATATCGGAGCTTTCCCCTTCATGGATGTGGTTTTATCAGGCTCACTGGATGGCAAAGCGCTCTATGAACTGGCCGACACCAAGCTCAAAGATCGTTTCTCTCAGATTGAGGGCGTAGCCCAGGTAGAGATGACTGGTGGCGACCAGCGTGAGATTTCTATCAAACTCAAGGATCGAACCGTCTATGAAAACAAGATATCTCTGATGCAATTGATGCAGATCCTTGCCGCCCAAAACCTGGATATGCCGGTTGGCAATTTCCAACGCGGTACTCAGGAATACTCCGTCCGCTTTAAAGGTGAATTCCAGAGTATCGAAGACATTCGCGACACTCAGATCCCCACAGCTTTCGGAGTGAAAAGGCTTCACCAACTGGCAGAGGTACTCGATGGCTCGGCCGAAGTCCGTGAGAGAGCTACTTATTTTAACGTTCCAGAGCAGAGACAGGAAGATAACATTGTCCGCTTGTCGCTTACCAAGACCTCCGATGGCAACGTGGTCAATATCGCGGCTCAGATCCGCAAACAACTCCCCGAGATCGAAAAAGAGCTCCCTGCAGGAGTCCAGTTACGGGTGATAAGGGACGATAGTGATTTTACCAAATCTACTGTGGAAGACACCTTAAATACGATCTGGATGGGTATCCTGCTCACTGGGTTGATCCTGCTGGTTTTCCTGCACGACTTTCGTTCCACCCTCATCGTCGCCCTCTCCATGCCGGTTTCCATTCTCTCTACCTTCGTATTCCTGAAGATGAGTGGTTTTACCATAAACGTCATGACCTTGATGGGATTGTCCACCTCTGTGGGTATCCTGGTGACGAACTCCGTGGTCGTGATTGAGAACATTTTCCGGCACAAAGCTATGGGTAATAGCAAACAAGAAGCTGCGGAGAAGGGGACAAATGAGATCGCGATTGCTGTGTTTGCCTCCACGCTCACCAATATCGTGGTTTTCCTGCCAATCGCATCGATGACTTCGATGGTGGGACAGTTCTTCAAGGAATTTGGCCTCACAGTTACTTATGCCACAGTATTCTCTTTGATTACTTCGTTTACAATCACTCCCATGCTGGCCTCAAGAATTCTGCCAGACAAACAGTTGGACAACAAATTCAGCCGTGGGTTCAATCGGATGTTCGATAGATTTACGAGTATCTATACGAAGTTCCTCAGCGGTATACTCCTCTCCAAAGGCAGAAGCGGGTTGCTGCTGATCGGGACTGGTCTTGCCCTCGTCTTGTCTCTGGCTTTGGTTCCCGGCTTGGGATTTGAGCTAATGCCCACCATGGATCAGGGTAATATCACTGTGAGCGTAGAACTGCCGCAGGGATTCAATCTCGAACAGACTACGAAGTCCCTGCAAGAGATTACGGACAGATTGTCGAAATACACAGAAATTGAACATATCATCACCAACATAGGTTCTGGTGGCATGGTTGATAAAGCTACGAACCTGGCCTCTGCAGACGTCAAACTCACTCCTGCTAGTGAGCGTAAGCGCACGACCCCAGAAATGGTGGCGGTGATGATTCGTGAGCTCTCCAGCGTCCCTAATGCGCGTATCAAGGTGAGTATGCAGGAAGGTTTTGGTGGTGGTGGAGCACCCATAGAATTCTATCTACAGGGACAGGACAACGATGCACTTGAAGTCTTGAAACCTCAGCTACTCGCCAAACTTTCAGGGGTTGAAGGCCTGATCAATCTGGATACAAGTACCAGAACTGGCCGACCGGAGCTGACTATCTACCCCAAAAGGGACAAAATGGCCGAGATTGGAGCTACAGCCTATGAAGTGGCTCTGGCATTGAGGGCAACCGTGGAAGGGATGGTTTCTACCCGATACAGGGAAATGGGAAATGAGTATGACATCAAGCTGAGCATCGATAGCGATTCCTACGATTCCCCAGATAAGATCAAAAACCTCACCCTGGTAATCCATGGCAATACCTACCTCCTTTCGCAAATAGCGGAGGTGGATTTCTCCGACGGGATAAACCGGATTACTCATAGAGACAGATACAAGTCCATCCAATTCTCAGCCGGTGTCGGGCCGGGAGCAAGCCTTGGAAAGGTTACAGCAGAGATCAGAGGAGTTCTAAACGCCTTTGAATTGCCTCCCGGGTACAGAATCAGTTGGGGTGGTGAAGCTCAAATGCTGGAAGAAACCATGCTGGATATGATCCGTACCTTTATTCTAGCAGTACTTCTCACCTACATGCTACTGGCGGCAATACTGGAAAGCTTTGCCCAGCCTTTATTGATCATGTCCACAGTTCCGCTGGCTCTGATTGGCGTGTTCCTATCGCTGTTTATCACGGGCTTCTCGATCAATATCTTCTCCATGATGGCGATCATCATGCTGGTAGGTATTGTGGTCAATAACGCTATTCTCATCCTGGACTATGTGAATATGAAGCGCAGGGAAGGCATGAATTCTCATGATGCCTTGATCGAATCCGGCAGAATGAAGCTCAAACCCATTATTATGTCCACCATTTCGATCGTTACAGGCATGATGCCTATGGCTTTGGGAGTGGGGTCATCGGCCAAAGAGTTTCGCCAATCCATGGGAATCGTGAGTATCGGTGGCCTCATTATGTCCTCATTTCTGACCCTGGTGGTGATTCCGGCGTTCTATTACCTGACGACCAGAAACATCGGGGTTGACAAAAAAGTCTCAATCGATTAGATTGATAACATAAAACAGAGGAAGAGGAGTATCATTATGAAAAAGATGATTAAGCCTGTGGTATTCGCAATGGTAGCCATTATGATGATGGTTAGCATGTTTGGTTGCTATGGCAACATGACACTCACAAGAAAGGTTTGGGATTGGAATGGTTCGTTTGGTGACAAACTAACTGTAAATGTAGTCTTTTGGGTATTAAACTTTTTACCTGTTTACTCATCAACTGTGTTCATCGACGTAGTCTTTTTGAACACCATTGAATTCTGGACAGGCTCAAACCCACTTGCAATGACAGAAGGTCAGCAAGACATCAGAACCGTCCAAACTGAAGATAAAACCTACGAAGTCACTACTTCAAAAAACAGAATTAGCATATCTGAAATCGAAGGCCCTGATGCTGGCTCGTCTATTGATTTACAATTTGACGCTGCTACATCATCCTGGTTCTTAAACGATGGACAGAGCAGTCACAAGATTGCTACTGTGGATGGGAACACTCTAAACCTCATCTATCCTGATGGACAGAACCTGGCAATCGATCTCTCTTCAAATTAAGGAGAATCCGTGATTGATCAAAAGAAAGTAGAAGAGCTCCTGGGAATGATTCGTCCTGCCATCCAGGCTGATGGTGGAGACGTAGAACTCATTCGAATCCGCGAAGACAACGTCATCGAAGTGCGCCTCAAAGGAGCATGTGGCTCCTGCCCGATGGCCACTATCACCCTCAAAGCCGGAATCGAAAGAGTAATCAAAGAAGAAATCCCAGAAGTAGTAGAAGTAATCTCTGTCTAAGGCTTTACTTAGCAGACAGACATCAAATTAACTCGGGCGATCTGAACCGGTCGCCCTTTTTTTTGATTTTTGTAATAGGGAGTGTGCCCGTGCGAAAGATAGACGTAAAACATGAAGCTCGGAGAATCGAAGAATTCATTCGCGAATACTGCCAGAAATACGGCTTTGCGAAGCTCATTATCGGACTCTCCGGTGGGATAGACTCTGCTCTCTCGGCAGCTTTGGCCGTAGGGGCAGTTGGTAAAGAAAATGTCTATGCCATTTTGATGCCCAGCAGCGACAGCAGCCCGGATAGTGAGGGTGATGCCACCAAAGTTGCCAGGGCATTGGGGATAAAACATGAAGTAAGAGAGATTGGCTTTTTAGTCGAGAAATACTTTAGCCAGATAGAGCCCCAAGCCAGTGCCTTACGGATTGGAAACTGGAAAGCACGCTGCAGAATGTTGATGCTCTACGACCTGTCGGCAAAGTATAATGCCCTAGTGGTGGGAACTTCAAACCGCACGGAGCTTCTGGTGGGATACTTTACCCAGCATGGCGATGGCGCTTGTGCCCTGGAACCGATCGGACACCTCTATAAAACAGAGGTAAGACAGATGGCGCAGGAACTGGGTCTTCCCCAATGCGTAATCGATAAAGCTCCCACGGCAGATCTGTGGGAGGGGCAGACTGATGAAGCCGAACTGGGTATTACATATCCCGAGCTGGATGAGATCTTGTACCTGCTCACTGAAGAGAACATAAACATCCACGCCAGTGAAAATCTGCCCTATCCAAAAACCATGTTTGAACACGTAATCAAACTGATGAAATCCTCCGAATACAAAAGAAAACTACCCCCCATACTGGACTGAAATAATGCTCAATATACTAAAAAAAGACCGCTGCCGACGTTGCTACAACGAGCCTGGAAATCGTAATTGTCTACGCCTCAGCAAGATGATCGGCTGGCAGTGTTGCAACGATACCAGGGCAGATCGAAAGTGCCCGATCAATTGCGACTTTGCCCTCAAAGATAGCGCAGAGACAGCCTTCCCAGCCTTCAAAGCTGAATCACGAACCGAATTTCAACACCTGATCCGAAAGTACATCGACTTCTGGATCAATCAAAGCAGCCCCTTCTTCAATGGCAAGAGCCCTGCTGATACGGCAAAAGAGGATAGTGAAGCTGTCCTGCACTGGCTCAGCACATACCAATTCCCGGCTGGCTTCCCGATCAAATACCTGATGGACAGGCTAGGACTCCAGAATGAAGTGCCTGAGCTGGAGCTGAGTGATCCGGAAGCTATCGTGACAAACTATATGAATTCCATTATTGCCCTGGAGTGGAACAAGATCCGCGGCTTTACAATAAACAACCTTACCAGCGATGACTTGGACAATCAATACAAGCAAACCATCTCTGCCATTGCTGCCCTCAAAAAGCTAACAGAATTTCGGATCATTTCAGCTGGAATCAGTGAAGATGGCTCTACCTCCTTTGTCTTTCTTGAGCTGAACGGCAAAACCTCCTGGACTATGATCCTTACCCCCCGTGACCAGAGATGGTGCATCCGGCAGAACATCAACGGCTCACCTCAGGAATACTATCAACAGAATGCTCGTTTTACCCAAATTGCCGAAACCCTCGGTAAGGGTGATGAAGCAAACGCCTGGCATCTGATCGAAGAGGCAAAAAAACTCTATCCAGACAGCGCAGACATCTATTATTACAGCGGTTTACACAAGCAGCTCATCAAACAAAACGATAAAGCCAAAGTGGATTTTTTCTCCGCCATAGCGCTCGACAACCAATGGTCTACCCCATATTATCATCTTGCCGCGCTCTACCTGGAATCCAATAATTACACTGAAGCCCTCTACTGGTGCGAACTGCTCGACCAAGTCACGCCGGACGATCCCAAAGTTATGAATAACATAGCAGCCTGTCATGCCGGCCTGAAGAATACCAATAAAGCCCGAGAGATCTGGCAAGGCCTGAGAAATCGCTTTCCAGAATTTGAACTGGCTCAGATGAATTTGGACAAACTCGATAATGGCATATAACCCCATCTTTATGCGTCAGGCAATCCGCCTGGCAGAAAAATCCCGCGGTCTCTGCTCCCCCAATCCCTTTGTCGGAGCCGTGATAGTAAAAGATAAGGCCATCATCGGCAAAGGCAGCACCCAAAGCTATGGCTCTCATCATGCCGAAGTAATTGCTCTGAGAGAGGCTGGTGCTGCTGCCCAGGATGCAGAAATGTACGTCACCCTCGAGCCCTGCTCCCACTACGGCAAGACTCCTCCCTGCGCTGAGGCAATCATCAAAGCGGGCATCAGAGCGGTCTATATCGGGATATCAGACCCCAATCCTCTTGTCGCGGGGAAAGGCATTAAGAGACTGCAGGAAAGCGGGATAGAGGTTTCGACTGGTCATTATGAACACGAAATCTCCCGTCAACTCGAGTACCATATCTGCCGGGTTCAAAAGCAGAGGCCATTTATCATCTGGAAGGCAGCTCTCTCCCTCGATGGTAAATATGCCGCTCAGGATGGGTCTTCGCGTTGGATATCATCCCCGCAAAGCCGAAGAGCCGTTCACAAGCTCCGCCAGGAAGTGGACGTCATCCTCACAGGAATCAATACTGTGCGTTGCGATGACCCTCTGCTCAATTCACGCTCTTCCAAGCCCAAAAAACAACCCCTGCGCGTGGTACTGGACCCCATGCTCGAGATTAGCACGGATAGCAAAATTGTCCAGACAGCACGCAGCTTTGCTACTTTGATCTTCTGTAGTGACACAGGTGTCGAGGATAGCAAAGGCCACAGGTTGACAGAATTGGGTGTAGAGATTGTATCTGTGCCTGCCTGGGATGATAAACTTGATCTGGATGAGGTCTTGAAGCACCTACATAATAGGGGGCACTACTCCATCTTGTTGGAAGCTGGTTCAGAACTCAGCTCCTCCTTTTTCAAACGAGGACTGGTGGATAAGTGTTTGATCCACTATGGTAACAAGATCCTGGGAGGCGACAAATCCATCCTCAACCAGCTCCAGATTCCCAGCATCGATTCGGCGCTTGTCCTGAAAGACATAAAGCTGGCAAAGATGGGCGAAGGTTTTCTGGTAACGGCATACCTCTGAGCTACTTTATCCACTCCCTCATAGTGCTCAGCTTCAGATGAATATAGCCTGCCATATTTAGGAAGAAGTGCCTCAAAGGTACACTACGAGCCTCTTTTATGTACAATAAAGGTATCAGGGCAGTCCATCTCAAGACTCCACTAATCCCAAAGATGATCTGTTCGGATTCCAAAAATTTCCCAAATATCGTGGTAGAGGCAGGATAAAATATACCTGCCAGCATTGTGGTAAACATCATGCCCAGCCCACCGACGGCTCCATAAATCCCGGAGTAAACCTGCTCGCTGCCTGGTTTTGCAATGGAAAGGACAAAATTTGTGGCCACTATTCCTGCTCCTGCCCACATAAAGCCAGAGAATATCCCTTCTACCCAGATGATAGAGTAGTTATCTGCTCGCATGAAGAGCCACATCATGGGGTTTATACCCCCTAGGAAAATGGCTATTTTCATCGCAGATTTATTACCGTAACGATCTATGAACTTCCCCCAAAAATTGTACGAGATCAGCATCGATGCAGTATGGATAGAACCGTAAACCTGCATTTCAAACAGGCTCATTTTTAGCTTTTGAAGCATAAAAGGAGACCAAAAGGCAGAGCCCACACCGATAGCCATCATCCACCACAGACCATAGAGCAAGAATCTCCTGAAATTTGCATCCCGCAGCGGAGTGAGATAGAGCTCCATCAAGCTGATTGGCGCAACTGATCTGCTTCTCCTCTCGGGTTGCTTGGAAAGAATATATAGTCCAAACAGCGAAAGGGCAGTAGCCAGGACGAAAATGATACTCAGGAACTTGGCCTGATTCTCTATTATAAAGAAGCTCTCCACTCTCAAGAGATCAACTACCCACTGCTTAAGCCCACTCCGATCCGTCTCAAACATATCCATCAGAAAGCTCACAATGTAGCTCACGATCAGGCCAGCACTGAGAAGGAATTGATTTCGTCTGGAGAAAAAGCGTCCCCTAATCCGAAGAGGCACCAGATCTGAGATCCAGGCAATCCAGAGGTTGGCTCCTATGGATTGGAAGGCTGCGCTAAATAGCAATAGCGAAAGTACAAACATGATGGCGTGGCTGGAATCTGGAAACAAGAAGCTAAGACCTAAAAAGAATGTGAGAAAGCGCCCCACAAACGTGAGCCAGATACAATTCTTCTTCCTGTTCTTGAGATGGTGATTTACGGCCACTCCCACGGGCTGAAAGACTTGAGAAACCTGCCCAATGGCACTTAGCATACTGAACTGCAGCGGAGAAGCACCCAGGATCACGAGGAGCTTCACAATGAACCCGCTGCCTATAGTAGCCAGAGTACCATATACCTGGGCAAAGATCCCCTCAATGATGGAGATTCTATAGGTCTTTCTAATCTTGCTTCCCTTCATATTGTATCCACTTCTGAAAGCTCGCTTTAGTGTCAAGTGCTTTGCCTGGATCGCCGATTTCAGAGCTTATGCAAATAAGGCGCAGCGCAGCGCGGCGCGGCGGGGTAGAAGTTCGTCGCTTCAGCGAGCGCCGGTACACGCCTGGAACGCCGATTTCAGAGCTTGTGCGAAAATTGATAAAGATGATACAAATGAGTCCCCTCGGGCTCACAAACCATCGGCGCAGCCGATACCTTTCGAGTGCGGAGCACGGCAGCTGTAGCCGGGCCCAAAGGCACGAAG
>CAZZCS010000076.1:0-11705 GCA_964652645.1 uncultured Candidatus Cloacimonadota bacterium
AGAGCTGCGCTCTATCGATTTACAATTTATGATGTACAATGTACGATTGGCTGCGCTCAATTGATAACCCCGTATCTAGCAAAAAGCATAGTAGGGGCGTGGGGCCCTGCAGAGGAGCGCAGCGAGTCTGTGGGGTGTTCAGACGTGGCTCGCCCGTCAATTAGCGTGGGGTCCCCAGGGCTGAGCCTGCGAAGACATTGGGTGCTCAGACGTAGCTCGCCCAAAAAGAATAGAACGCAGATGACTGGATTGACCGGATCAGCGGGATCTTTTTTTTAGTTAAAAGTTAAAGGTTAAACGTTAAAAGAGCTGCGCTCTATCGACTTACAATTTATGATGTACAATGTACGATGAGCTGCGCCGTAACACTGGCTTCAGAGCTTGTGCGAAAACGGCGCAGCGAGCCCCAGCGGGGCGACAGCCCCCTCGACGAAGTCGTGGGTGGCATAGGCGGGGGCGTGAGCCCCCGTACAGAAGGGAATACGGTCCAGCCCCAGCGGGGCGGCACCTCACTGCATCCTCATAGATTTTTGACTTGACTTCAGACGGGTATCAGGCCTGATTTACACACAATGGTTTTGAGCCAGATGAGGGAGTCTAATATGAACAGACGTATGGTGCCGGAATTTATCCTCCGGAAGAGCTTGAACAAGGAATACAGCGGAAGGTTTAGCGCTTGGGTGATCCAAATCGATTTGATCGATTTCAGTCTGCTTTCCACCAGGCTGATGCAAGATAGCGACAAGGGAGCAGAACAGCTTTCAGAGATAATCAATGCCATTTTTACCCCCGCGATCGAATGTATAGAGCGGTATGGGGGCTTTATTTCCAGATTTGCGGGGGATGCCTTTATTGCCTTGTTTCCGGATCGGGATGATAGATCGGGTCTGAGGGCCATTACCTCTGCCTGCAGGATCAGAGATATCGTGAAGCAGAGCTCTCTGGTGCCTATGTCTTCACGGATTGGCCTCTCTCATGGAGTGGTAAACTGGCAGATATTACCGGATCCTAATAAACACCTATACTGGTTCAGCGGAGCTTGTATCCAGGATGCCATCGTCTGCCAGGAATCTGCAAAGGCAGATGAGATCGTTCTCTGCAAGAAAGTGCTTATCAAGAAGGAGAGGCAAAACTTGGTGCTTGTAGAATCTGAGCAAGATCGAATGGTGATTGGAGGAGTGCTGAAACCAGCTCTGGAGGCCAGGCTATCCCGATGTCGCCTCAGCCAGGCAGCCTATGTCCCGGAGGAAATAGTTGCTAGAAGAGATGAGGGGGAATTTCGGGAGGTAGTATCTCTATTTGTAAATCTCCGGGGATCGAATATTGCAGATCTGAGCAGCTTGATCCAACTCTGTGTAAAGTATGGAGCTCATCTAAACAAGGTGTTCAACAGTTCGCATGGCTTGATGGCCCTGCTCCTGTTTGGAGCACCGAAGTCTTATGAAGATAATGTGTTACGGGCCTTTCGTCTGGTGAATGATCTGCGTAATACTTTTGGCAGAAAGATGAAAATGGGGATGAGTATGGGGGCGGTATATGCCGGTTTTATCGGCAGTATGCGCAGATGCGAATACTCCGCTTTGGGGCTTTCTGTAAATCTGGCGGCGAGGTTGTGCATTATCAGCAAGCCCGGTGAGATCTGTTTTGAAGAATCGCTGCTAAACACTTCGGCACGCTTTTTGAGCTACAAAAATCTGGGTGCACGTGCCATCAAGGGGTTTGAGGATCCGGTCAATTGTTATGCCTTCGGATCCTTGATCGAGGATTTCGATGCCACCTACCTCAGTCCATTTATGGGGCGAGAGGCCGAGCTTGCAGAGCTATCTCAATGCACTACTGATGTCACCGCTCGGGAAAAGCTGTCTCTGTGCTATATCTACGGTGAGCCGGGAACTGGGAAAAGCCGCTTGCTATTTGAACATGCCAAAGCTATGAGGGGAAAGTGGCAAAGCTATACTCTGCAATGTGATGGCATCCTGAAAACATCCCTGCATCCATTTATCTTCTTTGTAAAAAAGCAGTTCAACGGTCTCAAATCTGGTTCCATGGAGCAAAGACGGCAGAATTTCCGGAGAAGATTTAGCGCTTTGAGGCTGAGCTTGCAAGACTATCTCAATGATGAAGAACTGAGGCAGTATAGCCAGATCGAATCCAGCCTGGCAGGTTTGATCTCCCTGGATTGGGAGGATTCGGAATTCAGGAAGAGCAGTGCGACAGCTAGAGCCAGGGCAATTCAGGAAGCCCTGATCAAACTCTTTGAATACTATGCTCTTGCATCACCCACAATCCTGATCGTGGAGGATATCCAGTGGCTGGATGATGAGTCCAGACAAATCCTGGAAACTCTGATCACATCCCTCAAGGGCAGCAGATTGCTGGTCTTGTGCAGTGCCCGCTACAATGATGATCGTAGCAGTCCCTGCCTGGATCTGAAGCTCCCGTCCAGAACAGTTCATCTGCAAAGCTTGGATCTGCTGCAAGTCAAGACCTTTGCTTCCAGCCTTTTGAAGCACGCGGTTTCAGAATCCCTGGCCTCTTATCTCAGCGAGCAAACCAATGGAAATCTACTGTATATAGAGCAGATTTGTGCCCATCTGGAGGCCAATGGCCTGCTGGAATCCATCGATGGACTGCTCTATGTCAAAGACACTGGTTTGCAGCTATCCTCCGGCATCAATAGTATGCTGATGGCCAGGATAGACCGCCTGGACACCTGCATGAAAGAAGCCCTGCAGGCGGCAAGTGTATTGGGAAATGAATTTACTGCAGAAGTTCTGCAGGAATTGCTGGTGCGCTCCCAGGCTTTTAGC
Source organism: uncultured Candidatus Cloacimonadota bacterium (assembly GCA_964652645.1). GTDB lineage: Bacteria > Cloacimonadota > Cloacimonadia > Cloacimonadales > Cloacimonadaceae > CAZZCS01. The sequence continues at coordinate 2,811 of CAZZCS010000076.1, forward strand.
AGTGAACTCACCAATCCGGGCGAAATCCTGGAAAATGGACGCAAGATCCGGCTTTGGGATATGCTCAATGAAGTGAGTTACAGCTTTAGTCATGGACTTCTGAGGGATACAGCCTACGATATGCAACTGAGTAAGCACCTCAAAAAGCTGCACCTGCTAGCAGCGGAGATCATGGTGGAATACTGGCAGGGGGATCGAAGCAAATACTCCGAGATAGCGGCTCACTTTGAGAAAGCGCAAAGCTATGAAAGAGCCAGCGATTACTATTATCAGGCAGGTGAATGGAGCAAGGAGCTCTTTCAACAGCAAGCCAGCCTGGAATGTCTGAATAAAGCACTCGATATTGCCCGTACCTACTTGCCAAAACAAGAGAGGAATGAGGCAGATATCTTGATGGCGATCGGGGTTCTTCAGCTCAACTTTGGAAAGTACGATCTGGCTCTTGGCTATCTGAAGCAAGCAGAGAAACTCTATCTCAAAGTGTGCGGAGAGGGCTCTCTGGCACTGTCTTCCTGCTTGGGGAATATGGGATCTGTCTATAAGAGTATGGGTGAATATGACAAGTCTAGGATATACTGAAAGAGCATTGGCGACAATGTTAAAGCACTCTGGCGATAGTAATCCCTATGTGGCTACCGGATATTGTAATATCGCCGGATGCTATCATGCCAAGGCAGATTTCGAGAAGGCTAAGGAGTATTACAAACGGGCGTTGCTCCTGAGAGAAGACATTTTTGGGCCGCATCACTATGAGGTTGCGGATACCCTAATGAACTTGTCGTGCCTGTACTATGATCTGGAAGACTATCCAGAATCCAAAGCTTATATAGAACGGACGATGGATATCTACAGCCGGATCCCTGAGCCACGCTATCTGTCCAGATCCATATTGTACAACAATGCAGGGAAAATCTACCATGGAATGGGTGATAACGACAAAGCCCTCGAGTATTACGAAGAATCAATCCGACTGGGAACAATCGGGCTGGGAGCCAAGCATTCAGACACATTGGTGGCAAAATACAATATCGCTCTCGTTTGCAACAAGATTGGCAAGCACCAGAGAGCCATGGATCTGCTCTTGGACGTGGAAGACGCCTGGCAGGAAAGCCTGGGCGAAAAGCATCCCTGGTTTGGCTTGTGCAGAGACGCCATAGGGAAAACATATGTGCATATGGGAAAGGCAGAGCTTGGACTGAAGTACTGTACGGAAGCTTTGCAGATCATCCAGGATAGCCTGGGTTCCGAGCATCCCTGGTGCGAGGTAGCCGAAGCAAATATAGCCTTTGCCAAACAAGAGCTGGGCCTGGGTTAGCGTTTCTACTGTGCTGGGCACTAAGTAACGGGAACGGTCACTTGTAGCTTGATTCGCGGTCCCCAAAACTCAAGATCAGCTCACTCTCTGGCCAGAAATCCAGAAAATCCCAGCTATAGACCACCTTATCTTCCAGCATTTCTACCGTTGCACCAACAAAAGGAAGCTTATGCACCTCGAGGTTATTGCACACACCAATACTAATGCGGCTAAAGGGTAGTGGTCGCCCCCAGGCTCTGGTGCTGCTAACCACATAAGTCGCAGGGGGGCCGCTCAAGAGCTGCGCATAGGCGATTCTCACCTTTGCAAAACTCAGTCCTTCCAGCTCCAGGCGAAAGCTAAATCCCTCTTCATTCTGCTTGATCAGGCTCACTCTGCCTATGCCATCAGCTTCGATCAGAGCCAGCTCCAAGCCTCTTAATCCCTCTTCACCCGGCCTCTGCGGAACTGGAAAGAACACCGCTCCCTCATACTTTGCGGTACCTGTATTGGAAAAGTAATAGTCTCCTTCCAAGCTCCAGAGATAGCCGTTCCCCTCCCGTTTCAGCTCGAAGCGCAGCTCCTCTCCCTCGAAATTCAGGCGGCCAGGCGCTGCCTCTTCTGCTGTCAGTACCACCACCAGGCTGAGCAGTATTAGCAGAGACCAAAGGCGCAAAATCGGGCTGTTTCTATCAAGTCTGCTCAATTATATACTATCAACCTCTTTAGTCCCAGTAAGTGTCCTTCCCTGTGCAGTTTCACAAAATAGATCCCGTTGCTCATTGCTGGCAATTCCAGGCTCATCTCGTCGTTGAAGCTCGCTGACAAGACCTGCCTGCCCCTCAGATCAAAAATGGAGAGCATTGCACCTGGTGTGGCCTCTTTACTATAGGAGATCTGCAGTCTGCGGGATTCACTCAGCCGGATTACATTGGGACGCAATTCCAGAATCCCGGCAGCGGGAATCATTTGATCGTCCGAGACCCCGGTTCCGCTGAGAGTAAGATTGATCTCATGAACACTGTCCGGCTCGATAAAATGCAACTGGTTGTAAAGCGTCTCTCCGGATTCCGGATCCTTCAGGAAGATTCTCACCTTTACGGCATAAGCGGGCATGCTGAAGACGCCATCCGCACCTGTATAACCTATCAATCCGTAGATACTATTGGCAAAAACACTCACGTTGGCAGCGGGGGTTCCATCGCTATATTGGGCAGTCACTTGCAGCATCGAACTCATCTGGGGATAGTATGCATTCTCTCCATGGCCGATATCCTTTGCCCAGCCGCTCATGTCCCAATATCCTTCACCATGGTTAATTAGGACGGCTGATTGCCCCTCTTCCAGGGGCCTGAAATCCACATCGTCACCTTCTCCCCAACTCACAAATAGGGTGTTGCCATAGGAATTGTAGACCTGCAAAGCGGTTTCCCATACCCATAGGTTCAGTTCTGGAAGCGTCTGGCTGGCGTTGAACGTAAAGGGCAGTTGATTCACCTCCACCGACGATGGTAAGGTATAAATCTCACCTCCAGTTGAAAAGCCGATGTAGTGGATATTACCTATGGGGAACTCCCCGCTTAGCTCCATAAAGCAGTCTCCGCTACTGTCAAACCATATCCTGTGCAGAGGGTGTGGAACCACCGGATTTGCCAGGCATAAGCCAAATAAGAATACCACCGCGCAAAGCGTAACTAATTTCTTCATAATCCGCTCCTTAGCTCCGGATAGGCCCGGATCTTATGCCCTGTTTTCATTTGCAATATTTATTCCCTTTTGGCAAAAATAATGTCGTATTCTGACTGGCAAGGATGCATAAGGATGAGCGGAAAAAAAACTGCTTGACATATTTCAATGCACGATAAATATAAAAATTGTAGCATTTAAACTGCTTTGGAGGCAAGATGAAAACTACAAGTTTGATCCTCTTTGCTTTGGGCTTTGCCCTACTCATGCTGAGCTGTTCTGAAAAAACGACTCAGCCTTATTCCAATACGGTTTCAACTCCTGTATTCAATTTAGCTTCAGGGATTTATCTGCCTTCACAAGAACTGAGCATTACATGCCAGACGTCCGGGGCCACGATCCGCTATACGTTGGATGGCTCAAATCCTGATCAAAATGCTATGCTCTATATGGCTCCAATAGTACTGGATTCCACTCAAACCATTCGGGCAGTGGCGTATAAGGAAGGCTGGAATCAAAGCGCTATCGCTGTTGCGGCGTACGAAATATATCATCCTGCCCCTGTTGATCTGATTTATCTGTCATACATAAGCTCAAATCCAGATAGCATCTATGCGGACGGTGGCACCACCACTTCACTCATCAGAGTACAAGTAGTGGATAATCAGAATTTGGGAGTAGAGGGGCAATCCGTAATCTTTCAGACGAGTTTGGGGACTATCCACCCGGAATCTCTCACAGATGAATCCGGCTTTGCCACTGCTGTTTTAAGAGGGGATAATCTTCCTGGTACAGCTCAGATTACCACCATCGCCAGAAAGTTCCATCCAGAACATCCGGACTTTGTTATCTCTGCGGATACTCTCAGAACAGATGTGAGAATACTGCCCCTGCAACCTGCTCAGCAGGTACAGTCTCTACAGTTTACACAACCCGGTCAGATTGATCTGAATGCTGCGGGTACAGGTGGAGCTACATCTGCTGTCCTGCGGGTAAGGTTACTGGACGAACAGGGAAATCTGGTCTTAGCACCACATAATGTATGGTTCCGGATAATCTCTCCTACTCCTCCGGTAGGAGCAAATCTGGAATATCATCCAGTGGGGGATTCGGTTCTCGTAGTCTCTACAAATGGTTTCGCTCAGATAAACGTCAATAGCGGAACCGGTACGGGCATGGTCGCGATCCAGGCTTCCTGCCAGTCTGGGGGTACATACATTCAGACGGTACAGCCAAATGTTTGTATTCACGCTGGTGCGCCATACTGGATTGAAGTGTTTGGTAGTGGGTACGACAGCGGAGTGAATATGGGAATGGGGTACTGGAGCATAGTGGTGGGAGCTACGGTGTCTGATCTCCACGGTAATCCAGTGGATAGGGGTGTCAGTGTGTGGTTTTCCCTGCCAGAGGATGCGTTTGGCAGCCAGATTGTAAGCCAATCCTATACCGGTAACGATAACATGTTTGGCGAATCTACCATCGGTGTAGCATATTCTACTCTGACCTATTCCGGAGTTTATACTTTTGAAAGCATCAGGCTCAGAGCTACTAGCATGGGATACAACGGCAATATAATCTTTGGCGAAGCGCAACTGATTCTTCCTCTCAACCAACCCCAATTGACGAGTTTTCTCTCGCCTGTTGATCTGGTATTTCATGGCAACGAGAATTCAGTCCCAAGCTCAGCTGTATGTATGGTCGTAACTTCGCTTTTTGATGGGCAAGGCTGTGCCATAAACAATGCCGGGATAGAGATGTCCACTGATTGTGGAGTCTTCGAGCCAATAGCCAGGAACACTCCTAAACAGAGAGAGGATACAGCAGTTATATATACCCATCAGGATGGCCTGGCAGAAATCAATATCCGGTTTTTTGCCTCTGATGTGCCCCCTGGAGATCCTCAGACCGGCGATCCTGGAACCAGGATGGTGACGATGACCAGCAGATTGATTGGTACAGATTTATCGTGTGTTGCATCTATTGTATTGCTAAAATATCCCACCTGACGGGGAGTTTGTATAGGTAGTACCCCAATACTATAGTAGTCTTAGTGCATACGGCTAGAATTATGTCTTGTATGTCCGATCCCATCATGATCCACCACACATTCATCCTCAATTCTCTTACAAAGAGTCACCCAAATCTGTAAATAGCGATCACTTGGACTCTTAATATCCAGACGGGGTTTTCATGTAACTATCGTCCCTATGAGCTTAAAAGGGTAATCCCTTTCTTTCGCATGAGTCCTATGCCCATATAGTTTTATAATAGACTTATGGTTCACAGAGGCGCAAATGACTCCTGCTTGGCAGCTTTATTAATAAGTGTATAAACTGACACCCAAAGCTGCAAGTAGCGATCACTTGGACAAAATAGATAAGTCGATGAGAGAAAAGAATATCCGAAAAGCATTTGCAGAAAACCACTTGGACATAATTTTAGTCAATTTCATTGTTTTGATCACCAAAACCTGCAAATCGGGCAATGTTTTGTACAAGTGGTTGTCACTATGATCAGCTTCAAATCAAGATAACAATTCCCATAATGATATATGCAATATACCTATATTGATTTCGTAAGGAAGCACTTGTAGTCTTGGATTTGTATCTGTTTTGGCATTTGCAGTTTTCGGTGACCCAATTTGCAGATTTCAGTGACTCTTTATACTGTGTAAAGAGTCACTCAAAACTTCAAATTTGGTTCACTTGGACATTAGCAGATAACAGAAAGATTATGAACAGGTTAAGCCATATTCTTTCACGAAGTTGGACTTGGACATTTACTCATGATCGATCCTGTTTAGATCACTAATAATTTCAAATCTGGCGGTTTTAGGCAGCACTTGGACATTCGCTCCTCTTCATCAATAAGAACCACCCAGCTGATTAGTAAGTTGATAATAATGCCCTTACGGGAAAGATGCAGTTCCATTCTTCTACTCAAATAGATATGTTTTCCTCATTTGAAGTTTTCAGTGAGCCAATTTGAAGTTTTCACTGACTCTTTTCACTCTTTATAACCAAAGTAGTCAAGCTCATTTTTTGTGGCCAAAAAACAAATGCCTTGACGGAAATCCCACTCTCATTTGTATTGAACTTATGTTCACATAGTTGAGCAAGAAAAGATTGATCAAAGGAGAGTTCATGCCAAGAGGAAAAGCATTGCGCACCCTGGGAGAATTGCCTGTAGTAAAGGGCTTTCGGCCCTTGTGGATGCGTCCCAATTACCGGCAGGCGATCACGCTGCATCTGGAAGAATACGAGGCCTTACGTTTGATCGATTATGAGGGTATGATTCACGAGCAAGTTGCTGCCAGTATGAATGTCTCGCGTCCCACCGTTACCAGGATCTACGAGCAAGCCCGCAAGAAGGTTGCCACGGCCTTGGTAGAGGGGAGAAGCTTCCTCATCGAGGGTGGGGAGATCGAGCTGCAGGGCACACATTACCTCTGTGAGGAGTGCCAGCACAAGTTTGTGGTACAATCAGAGGATGAGGCAGTAAGCAATTGTCCTCAATGCAATTCTGAGCGTTTGATCAGTTTGACAGATTGTTTTATAGGCGGTTGCCGCCGATGCAGGCGTTGCCGCTAAAAGGAGATAGAAAATGACACAGAAAATAGCATTACCACTCAATAGTGGAGAGTTATGCCCCCATTTTGGACATTGTGAAGCGTTTGCCATCTTCCACGTGGAAGACGGCAAAATCATCAGAGAAGAAAGAGTAGATCCTCCCGTTCACGAGCCCGGTTCGCATCCCCGTTTTCTCAAAGACTTGGGCTGCGGCACTGTAATCGCCGGTGGAATGGGTATGAAAGCGCAGGAGATCTTTGCCGCCAACGGGATCAAGGTGATTTACGGGGTAGAGCCCAAGCCCCTGCAGGCGATTGTTGAAAGTTATCTTGAGGGCAGGCTCACTGCGGGTGCTAACCTCTGCGACCACTGATGAGACTGGCAATAGCAAGCGGCAAGGGTGGTACAGGTAAAACTACTCTTGCTGTAAATCTGGCGCATTATGCTGCCACGCTGTTCAAAACGGCATTGGTCGATCTGGACGTGGAAGAGCCCAATAGCGGCTTGTTTCTGAAAGGAGACTTGCTGGAGCGTCGTGAGATGTACCGTTTAGCCCCGCAATGGGACAAAGGCAAGTGCATTTCTTGCGGAAAGTGTGTGGAATACTGCAGATTTAATGCTATGATCAAGCTCGATAAGATTATCATGGTCTTACCGGAGCTGTGTCACTCCTGCTTTGCCTGCAGTGAATTGTGCCCTGTGCAAGCTCTCCCCATGCAGCCGCTGCCCATGGGTTTTCTGCAGGAGTTCCAAGTCGGCGCTCTCAGTTTTGTAGAGAGCAAGCTCAATATCGGGGTGGAACAGGCAGTGCCTCTGATCAATCAGACTTTGAACTATGCCGCCCAATTGAAATTGCAGCCTGAGATCAGCATCCTGGACTGTCCTCCTGGAACATCCTGCCCGGTTATCGCCGCCACGCGAGATGCGGACTTTGTACTATTGGTAACAGAGCCCACTCCCTTTGGCTTGTACGATCTGAAGCTGGCTATTGGCACAATGCGAGAGTTGGGAAAGCCCATGGCTGTGGTGGTAAATCGTTATGGCATCGGCAATGACGACGTCCTGGATTATTGCGCGGGAGAGCAGATCCCCGTCTGGGCCCGGATCCCCAATCTGCGCAGCATTGCAGAGCTCTACAGTAGAGGCGAAATGCTTTACGATAAGGTACCGGAGATCAAATCCGCGCTGGATACGATCCTGGGCAAGCTAAGCCAGATAGGAGCTGTATCATGAGAGAAATAGTGATCATATCCGGCAAAGGTGGAACGGGCAAGACCTCCTTTGCAGCAGCTCTGGCAGTCGTTGCCGGGCAAGAGGCTGTAATGGCGGATTGCGATGTCGATGCCGCCGATCTGCATCTGGTTTTGAATCCCACCCAGATCCACCAGGAAGATTTTTATAGTGGCGTAAAAGCCAGGATTTCAGCGGATTTGTGCACTAATTGTGGTGTTTGTGCCTCCGTTTGTAGATTTGAGGCGATTTCATCAGCAAACACAGCTCATGTGATTGATCCCCTCAAATGTGAAGGCTGCGGATACTGCAGCTACATCTGTCCCACTCAGGCGATCACTCTGCATGAAGAGCTGGTGGGAGAAATGTTTCTATCCCGGATCAAGACAGGTTCCATCATGGCGCATGCCAGGCTGGGGATCGGGGCAGATAATTCTGGTAAGCTGGTAGCCAAAGTAAAGAAAGAGGCAAATCTGGCTGCTGAGAAACACGGGATATCACATGTTTTGGTAGATGGCTCCCCGGGGATTGGATGTCCGGTGATCTCATCACTTTCAGGGGCAAATCTCGTTTTACTCATCACGGAGCCCAGTCAATCCGGAGTGCACGATTTGAAGAGGGTGTGGGAACTTACCAAAAAGTTCAGCATTCCCGCCGCGTGCATTATCAACAAATGTGACTTAAATCCTGATCTGACAGCCGAAATCAAGACCTTCCTGGCCAGGGAAGGGATCACATATCTGGATAGTTTTGGCTACGATAATGATTTTCAAAAAGCTATCACGCAAGGTGTAAGCGTTGTGGAATACAATCCCCAAAAGTGGAGACAGCGCTTCGAACAGATTTGGATACAATTACAATCAAAGGAGTCCCTATGAAGATCGTATTTACGAGCACAGGCACCGATTGGGATGCCAAAATAGATCCCCGCTTTGGTAGAGCGGACTATTTGCTGCTCTTCGACGAGGAAACAGAACAACTGAGCACCATCGACAACCGCTCCATTCGTGAAGTGGCTCATGGCGCAGGGCCCAAAACCGCACAAAAGATATTTGAGCTGGGAGCAGATATTCTGATCACCGGCAATGGCCCGGGAGGCAATGCCAAGACCATCCT
>CAZZCS010000077.1:0-11524 GCA_964652645.1 uncultured Candidatus Cloacimonadota bacterium
ACCGTATTTCCTTTCTGTACGGGGGCTCACGCCCCCGCCTATGCCACCCACGACTTCGTCGCGGGGGCTGTCGCCCCGCTGGGGCTTTTTGGTGCGCAGCTCCTTTCCGCACAAGCCATTCAGCCGCTCGTAGTGCTGCCTTTGGCCTGCGCCAGAAGACGGGCAAGCCAGTGTTACGTCATTCCACATGAGTCCTATGCGCCATGTAGTATGCAGGATAAAGTACACCCGGAAGGCGCAAATGACTCCTGCTGGATCGGCGCTTCGGCGAGCGCCGGTACACGTACAGGTTTGCCTGTATATGAGAATGGGAGGGGGCACCCCCCCCTCCCATATTATCTGGATAAACAGTGTTTACTTTGCCAGCAGGATCTTCCTGATACCAAGAGCTCTGTGCCCCTGGTTTAGCCTCACAAAATAGATCCCGCTACTTACGGCTCTACCATTAGAATCCAAGCCATCCCAAGGCACTGTATATGCCCCTGGGGTTTTATGCTCATCCACCAGAGTGCTCACAATCTGGCCTTTGAGATTGTAAATAGAGAGCTTTGCCTGGCCAGATTCTGGAACTGAATAGCGGATACTCGTATTGGGATTGAAGGGATTGGGATAGTTTGTGATATACGCTAAGGGCGAAGGAACCACGTGTTCCTCAGTGCCAGTCTGAGGGGCTTGCAGTAATAGCTCGATGATAGCTCCGCCCACGACTCCCCGGGCTATGGCATCCGTCCAGGGACGACCTGTTTCAGTGATCCAGCTATGCCCACACACTCCAGAATGATCAAACATCATCTGCTTGTACTCTCTGATATTGAGGACAACAGCGATCATACCAGAGATCGTGTCTTCCAGATCAAATTCCTGCTCAAAGCGTCCTTCCATGGGGACGTACATGTTTCCAAGATTTACCAGGACTTCATCCGTAATCATACCATTGGAAAATCGATTTATAGTAGCGCTTACGAGGCCTGGCTCCACAGGGTCTCCCCATGGATCCGGTTCAATGTGAAAAGCCAATTTTCTGATCTCATATTCCATGTCACCCAAATCCAGATCAATAGCTATCTTAAGAGGTATTATGCCACGCCCAAATTCCTCATAAACCGGCTCATCGGTGATCCAGCCAAACCAGTTTTCGGTGGCTGGATTCACAATTCTAAAAGTAGATTGAGCACTTGTGGATTCCATGGTGCCAGTAGTGGCCGTTACTACGAGTTGATGCACACCCGTCTCAATCATACTGGCATCATAGGTCACTGAATATGGCTCCGTAGTGACAGTACCTATATGCGATCCATCCAGGCTAAAGCTTACAGAGGAAATAGCTGCCTGAGGATGGCTCACGTTTGCCCGGAGTTCGATCTGCCCCAAGGGTATTACAGACCCATTGGCAGGGCCTACAATCTCGATCTGCGGCGGTATTGCAGTGTTTTGGGGGTTGTAGTAGAAACTGATGGTCTCCCCTATCATACCGACATCACTGATGTTTAGACCCGCCAGATTATTATTGGAGAGGAAGCAGTTTGGGTTTGTCCAGTTATTAAATTCCGTCCGATAGTTATCTGCACTAAAGGTAGCTTCAAAGATCAAACCGTTTGTATTGGCCGAGCCATTGGGTCTGTAGATATAGACCTCATCCGGAGGACCATCTGCATTGCCATCAAGGCTGGGCCTGATCCTGTAGATCAGGAGCCCTGAGCCTGGCAGATTCTGTTCAAAGATATCGCTGTCCTGCTTTCTGTATTCCAGGACAAAGAATTCTGAACTGTTCCCGGGGACATTGATCTTGTAGACACTATTAAATTCTGAGGTTAGAGGCATTAGATTATAATAGCCTGCTTCGGTAATGGTGGGGACTTCACTTATCCAGCCCCCATACTTATACTTCATCCAGGCACCCATGTGTCCATATCCGCTTTCCATAATATCCCAACATCCCACAGGTGTAATACCATTGTGAGTATAATGATAGAGGTCTGGAGCTCCTACGGAGTGGAACATTTCGTGGCAAAGGGTTCTGGTATTGTTATGATTCTCGGGCTGGAAAGTAAAATCCCATACCCGCTTTCCATTTATATAAGCTTCCTCATAATATAGCACCCAGCGATGTGCCCAGAGAAGATCTGCCCAGGCCGTATGAGGGCCTCTGATGATAAAGCAGACGTTATCTACATAGCCGTCATTATCAGCATCGATATTGAGCCCCGCTGGCACCTGACTGGAGATAAAGTTTATGGCATTTGCCAGCAACAAATGTTCCCGTTCTGTACGCTGCCAGGAATCGATATAGCCTGTAGGGTTTGTCACAGCGTTGTAGGGCATGTAATATGCTCTGGGGTGGGTATCCTGATATGATAGGTTTGTATCGTCATTACAGACTGGGTAGTGATGAGTCACATAATCCAATTGATCATAGCTGACCTTGCGGAAGTAGTTACGCAGAGAATAGTCGTCATCGCCAATGGGGTTAAATTTGGCATCGAAAGCGCTGCGGGGCTCATCAAACTCATCCTGATCGCTGAAGCGGATGAAGACATTGAGGTTGTTTACTACCCCTGTGTTTGGGGCTCGATGGTTGGGCCTGGCATCATGAAGTCTGTGCATAAAGGATCTTTTTGCCTCGTAGGCTGCCTCAGATACTCGAATGCCGGGCTGTAAACCGACATTGGCAGGGTTTGTACCAGCCACTCGATACTGCGAAGGGGCAGGCTCACCATCCAAAACGAGGGCATAATAATAGAAGCCGTCTTGCTGGCTTTGGATGATTGTAAAATTGTTGGCATCGTGTAGCCAGTTTACATATTCGTCACCACTGGCATAGAGATAAAGCGTGGTACCATCTGGTTCAACCACCTCAGTAGGTACATCACTGAGGTACGCAGCCCAGAAGATCACGGGCAACATTAAAATCAATAGCATGAGTCTCAATTTCATGGTATCCTCCATTTGAATATCTAGATACAATTATCGATCCAAATTATCTATTATTCTGCAAATCGCTCACTTTTTGCATACAATCTTGCCTCACAGCAGAAGAGAGACCCTAGATACCGGTGGAATAAGCAAGCGTGATCAGGGCTACAATAGCTTCGAAAAGAATGGGATAGTCGTCGTTTGCATAGGATATCGTCTTGCCGTCCACTCTCTTTGTCCCCGGCATCAGGCATGCCATATCAGCCATGGCTGTGGAGTGGAATTCGATTTCCAGCGTGATAGGTGGATCAAACTGGAATAGCTTGTATTCCCGGGCCGGCTTTGAGAGAACCTTGTGGGTTGCTTTCTGAAGAGCAGAGCGGACTACTATGGGGTTATAGTTCTTGGCTGCAAATTTGGAAAAGCCCTCTTTGGTGCAGACATATTCTATCCAGGGTATTGCGTCGTGAATCATAAGCTCTTTTTGCAAGGCCAGATCTCCTGAAACCAGGGCTACAGGTACTCCCATACACCCTGCAAAAGCTGCATTGATCAGAGCTTCATTCATAGGCTTACCATTTATTGATATTTTCTGGATTTTGCTGTTTGAATAGCTGTGATCCATATTGCCATTGAGGGCACCTGTTCCTGCATGATAGCCGATCAGGAACACATAATCGAAATCCTGGGTGAGCATTGGCATCATATATGTGGGCCTGGGGCCGCCTGAGATCAGGTTTATTCTACTATCCAGCTTACAAAAATCATAATCTATATTGTCTCCACTACTATGAGAATCAGCTATTAATATCTCATCTATTTCTGCGTTTCGCTCCGATGATTGGATCCCTTCGATCAGGTCTGTGAGGTGATCGTGAATTGCCTTTTTGACTGCGCCTGGGTTTTTCTTCTCGTGATCCCAGTTAAAGGTGCCGGGTATTCCTTCCATGTCCAAAGAAATATAGATCTTCATACTTGTCTCCAAAACTATTGATTGTTGGTTGCAGCGTAGTGATTTGCTATGTTGGCAGCAAGATGGGCGTTATTCTCCAGAAGAGCAAGATTTGCCTTTACTGACCTGCCAGACGTGGCCTGGGCCAGATAGCTCAGGAGAAAGGGAGTGAGAGCTTTGCCCGATATCCCCTTGTCTCTGGCTGATCTAGTGGCATCCTGGATCGTGGGCTCAATCTCTTCAATGGGGATTTCATACTCTCTGGGTATGGGATTTGCCACTAAGACCCCTGTGCTCCTGGAACTCATCTGATGCATTATTCTAAAGCTCGTACAGAGTTCCTCTACAGTGTCGATTCTGGAAATGTCAACCCCGCTGGAGCAGCTGTAAAAAGCAGGAAACTGGTCTGATTTCCATCCGTAAACAGGAACTCCCATACTCTCCAGCAGCTCGATCGTGGCAGGGATATCCAGGATGGCCTTACAGCCAGCAGAAACCACCATTACCGGAAACCTGGCCAGTGCCATGAGATCCATAGATAGGTCCGGATTCCTTTGCCAATCCCGATGCACACCGCCGATGCCACCTGTAGCAAAGACGCTGATTCCGCATAAAGCAGCTGCTTGCATGGTAGCAGAGACTGTAGTACCCCCATTTTGCTTTCTGCTGATTGCCAGGGGTAAATCTCGAGTAGATATTTTCTGCCAGGGGGTTTGCTGTTTTAGTAAATTCTCCAATTGATCCAGGTCATCGTGCTCCAGGCCGATATGTATCTTGCCTCTCAGTACCACAATTGTGGCGGGGACAGCACCCGTATCTCTGATGATCTTTTCGAGAGTATAAAGAGTCTCCAGATTTTGCGGATATGGCAATCCATGGGTAATAACGGTAGATTCGAGAGCGACAATGCCAGTGGAATCCAGTAGAGCTTGTTTTACAGATTTGGATGGAGCGATATATGCTGGAAGAGGGTGTTCCAATCTTATCTCATCTATGCGAATATGGTTGAATTATCTGCTTGCGTAATCCGAAGTAGCTTCCTGCTCTTCTGTAATAGTATAATCATCGGGTAAAAACTCGACTTCTGTCTTGATTACACCAGCGCGGATCATACCAATCTCTTTTGCCGCAGCATAAGACAGGTCCAGTTGTCTTCCTGGAGGAAAAGGTCCCCGGTCATTTACTCTCACAACGACAGATTTACCGTTTTTGGGGTTTGTGACACGAAGAATTGAATTGAAGGGAAGGGTCTTGTGTGCTGCAGAATAGGCATAGTGGTCGTAGCGTTCACCATTTGCCGTTGTTCTTCCGTGGAAGTACTTGGCATAATACGTAGTTACCATTATCTCAGGTTCCGGTGGTTCCTGAGTGTGAAGTGAATCAAGAACGGCTTCGGAATAATCCATGCCATACTCATCACTTCCGATTCCGGAGGCAGCTTCCGCAATCACGGGACCTATGATCAAGATCTGTAATCCCAGAAAAGCTGTCAGTATTAGATTAGTTTTGTTTTTCATATGTTTACCATTTAATATGATTTCCTTAGAATGGAGGGGCAGATTATTGTCAAGAACAAATTGCTTCATTGTGGTCTTATAGCATTATATATCAACAGGTTATCCCAATCTACAGAATGTGGGTATCAGCATGTATTATATAGTAATGTACCTACCCATAGTGATGAAATTTGTAGTTTGGAGCAACGTGTCGAGCTTTGGCTTTACCGTATTGAGATTGAGATAGCTTTTGGCATATAGAATCGGATTCATCTGCAAGCGAGGATGTCGAGAATCCATTTCTCTGGGGTGTATATATATAGTAAGAGGCGAATGAGCAAGGTGCTTCTTTGCCATCTGCTCAATCAAGGTTTTTGGGAAAAAGCGTAGATAGACACCCCCAAACATACTGAATTTGATTCCATAAGGAAACTCTGCCACCGTAATAGGAAACTCCCAGATAGCGCCATTACTCGTATCTATGCGATAAGGTTGATTGGCAACCGGGCCGTATATTTGGTGTTTTCTACGATTGGGCAGGAGTGAAGAATCGTACTGGATTCCGCTCTCAGCTAGCGTCTCAAAGTACCACCTGGTATCCGAATTCAGGTGAAAGCCAGCAGCTCTCCAGCCCTTTACATCCGTGCCAGTTAAATCTTCCAGACACTTTCTGGTATCTATTATTTCCTGTCTAAACTCTGCTCGACTCATTCCACTAACCACTTGGTGATACATGCCGTGAGCGGCTACCTCGTGGCCAAGATCAATTGCTTTGCGCACCAATATAGGATTTCTTTTTGCAATATAGCCCAGAAAGAAGCACGTAGCCTTTGTGTCGTGGCTGGCAAGTAGCTCGAACAGTGCTTCCATACCATTCTCAACTCTGGAGGGCATTTTATCCCAATCCGCGATCTTGACTTTGGTAGAGGCCGAGATAAAGTGATAATAGTCTTCCACGTCTATGGTGAAAAAACCGGGCTGCATAGAGCTCATTCAATCCCCTTTATTACTAATACGTTCACTCTCCTGAAGGAATAGTAGCTGTCAAGAATTTACTGAGAATTTCATTTGACAACATCACAACATCTCTCAAATGGGGCATAGAATTCTGAGATAAGGAAATCAAAATTGAAGACAGATATCATCATCAAGGGAGCCTCCGAGCACAACCTCAAGAGTATTGATCTATCCATACCTCGTAACCAGTTGATCGTCTTTACTGGTGTATCCGGTTCTGGTAAGTCATCACTGGCGTTTGACACTTTGTACGCAGAAGGCCAAAGGCGCTATGTGGAATCTTTATCAGCTTATGCCCGGCAGTTTTTGGGACAGATGGAAAAACCGAAAGTGGATTATATTGAAGGGCTTTCACCCGCCATTTCAATCGAGCAAAAAGCTTCGGGCAAAAACCCCAGGTCAACCGTAGGAACGGTCACAGAGATATACGATTATTTACGAGTCCTCTATGCCAGGATTGGTACTCAGCATTGCCATATCTGCGGGGATCCTGTTGGTTCTGAGACCATTGATCAAATGGTTCAACATCTTATAGATAATCCTGAGGGTACAAAACTCCAGATCCTTGCTCCACTGGTTCAAAACAGAAAAGGTGAGCACAAAGAAGAGCTTGAAAGACTACGTCAAGAGGGTTTTCTACGGGTAATCGTCAACGGTCAATTGCGAAACCTGGATGAAGATATCGTTTTGGATAAGAAGAGTAAGCACAATATTGATGTCGTGATTGATAGGATAGTAATCAAAGATGGTATAGACTCCCGTCTGGCCGATTCACTCGAGCTGGCCCTCAAAGTGACTGATGGTCTGGTCAAGATAGATTTCCTGGGTGAGCAAGAGCCTCTTCTATTGTCTTCGAAGAACTCATGTGCCAAGTGTAGCATCGGGTTTGAAGAACTATCGCCCCAGAGTTTTTCGTTTAATAGTCCGATTGGCGCTTGTCCTGTATGTAACGGGCTGGGATACAAACTGGAGTTTGATCCAGATTTGATAGTGCCTGATCCGGAGCTATCAATCCTCAAGGGAGCCATCGCAGCCTGGGGTAGGCTTGAAGACAAACAAAGCAGTTGGACCATGAACACTATCCGAAACTTAGCAAGCACTTACAAATTTTCTCTGGCAGAACCCTGGTACAAGCTCCCAGAAGAAATCAAGCAACTTATCTTCTGGGGTTCAAAGGGTAAACGGTTCAAGGTTGCCTGGCAAAACGCTCATGGCTCGGGAAGCTTCATGATGAAGTTTGAAGGAATTATCCCCCAGCTCGAGCGTCGGATGCGTGAGACCACTTCTGAAGATATGCGTAGATACTATATGCAATTTATCAGTGACAAACCCTGTCCTGAATGTGGCGGGATGAAATTGAAACCCCAAAGCCTTGCCGTTCGAGTATCAGATAAAAACATTGCTATGGTGACGGCTATGAGTATCAAACAGGCCTACGACTTCTTTACCGGGCTCAAATTGAAGGGCAATCAATTGATTATTGCCGACGAGATTCTAAAGGAGATCCGGAACAGACTCGGATTCTTGAACAATGTAGGGCTACATTACCTTACTCTAAATCGTCGCTCTCCCTCACTGTCTGGAGGCGAAACACAACGGATCAGACTGGCCTCGCAGATAGGCTCTCAGCTTGTAGGGGTAATGTATATTCTCGATGAACCCAGCATAGGGCTGCACCAAAGAGACAACACGAAGCTAGTAGAGATGCTGGTTCAGCTCAAAGACATTGGCAATTCTGTAATAGTAGTGGAACACGATGAAGATACAATCCGGGCAGCAGATAGAATAGTGGATTTTGGCCCCAAGGCCGGTGTTTTTGGTGGTAACATCATTGTAAACGGAAGTTTGAAAGACCTGATGGATTGTAAGGAGTCGCTCACAGGGGCATATATGTCTGGAGTATTGGAAATCCCAACTCCCAAGAAGAGAAGCAAGCCAGATGAGCGGAAAATATTCATCAAAGCTGCTTCTCACAATAATCTAAAAAACATAGATATCGAAATTCCCCTGGGGTTGTTCGTCTGTATTAGCGGAGTTTCCGGCTCTGGAAAGAGTTCTCTGATCAATCAGACTCTGCAGCCCTTTCTCCATAATTACTTCTATCGTAGTACGGCCAAAGTGGGCAAACACGCCTCAATCAGCGGACACGAGAACATAGACAAGATTATCTCCATCGACCAGCAACCCATTGGAAGAACCCCCAGATCCAATCCGTGTACCTATATCAAACTCTTTGATCCGATCAGGAACCTGTTCTCTGAATTGCCAGCTTCCAAGATGAGGGGCTACAAACCTGGGAGGTTCTCTTTCAACGTCAAAGGAGGCCGCTGTGAAGCCTGTGAGGGAGCGGGAGTGAAGCAAATTGAAATGCACTTCATGGCAGATATCTACGTTACCTGCGAAGTCTGCAAAGGGAAAAGGTACAACCAGGAGACCCTGAACATCAAGTACAAAGGGAAGAATATCTCCGATGTTTTGGATATGGACGTTCAAGAAGCAGTTGATTTTTTCGAGAACATTCCATCCTTGAGAAACAAGCTATTGACCCTTCAGGAAGTGGGCTTGGACTATATCAAGCTGGGACAGTCTTCCACAACTCTCTCTGGCGGAGAAGCTCAGAGAATAAAGCTCTCGAGAGAACTAAGCAAAACCAGTACGGGCAATACACTTTATCTTCTCGATGAGCCCACCACCGGCTTGCACTTTGACGATATCAACAAACTCCTGAGAGTTTTGCAGAAACTGGTGGCGATGGGTAATACTGTCGTAGTGATAGAACATAACCTCGATGTCATCAAATGTGCCGACTGGGTGATAGACTTGGGGCCGGAAGGTGGTGATGAGGGAGGTAGTATTGTTGCTCAGGGGACTCCAGAGGAAATCATGAAAGTAAGGAACTCATATACGGGGCAATTCCTGAAGAAGCATTTGAAAACAATACAACAAGAGGAGAAACGCAGGCGATGAGAAAAGCAATGCTCAAAGATGTGCGGAGTAAGCAAGCCCTGATTTTGGAATCTGGAATAAAAGTCTTTGCTCAGAAGGGATACTCTGCGGCCACAATCAAAGAAGTGGCAAAATTGGCAAATGTCGCGACGGGAACTGTGTATCTATATTTTAAGAACAAAGACGACCTCCTGATCCAATGTATGAATCAACTCATTGATAGCGTACTGGAGGAAGTGATTGAGGAAATCTCACAGGAAACGGATCCCATTGAGAAGCTGTACCAGTTCATCGCTAAACATATCATGCACTTTTCTCGCAATCCTCTGCTGGCCAGGTTCCTGATTGTAGAGGTAAGACAAAGTGAGGAGTTTTATACCCGCTACCCCAGCTATAACCCTCTGAATAGGTATCTCTCGCATGTTCGCTTACTAATCCAGGAGGCTGCTGTGGCTAAGGGCTTGCGAGATATTAATCATGATGCATTGTCGTACATCATTATTGGAGCTATGGATCAAGTTCTAACTCAGTGGTTGATAGGAAACGAAAGCATAGATCTACTCAGATTAACAGAGGATATCAGGCTTATACTGAGGCATGGTATAACGATTAATCCAACAGATTGAGCTTCTCTTCGCTGGCATCAGATCATTTCATTGTACTATTTTTGCGCCAGTCATCAGCACTAGATCTTTTACTATAGCATAGACTTATAGGTTTACTGTGGTGCTTTTACTACAATTTGTAGACCAGGCCTCAAGATTTTTCTTGTCTTTTATCTCGGCATCATAGAGTTTGGTACCCAGAAGAATATTATAAGAGGCTATAAAATGAACATTTCGACCAGAGCAATTGAGATTCAGGCATCGCCGATCCGGAAACTGATGCCTTATGCAGCAAGTGCAAAACAAAAAGGATTAAAGGTTTATCACCTGAATATCGGCCAGCCAGACATTGAAACACCTGCAGAGATGATGAAGGTGTATCACGAGTTCAATGAAAAAGTACTGGCCTATGGACCCTCACAAGGCCTGGATATCTACAGACACAGCCTGGTTAGCTATTATGCCAGGCACAACATTACTGTTTCTGAGAACGACATCAT
This sequence comes from uncultured Candidatus Cloacimonadota bacterium, assembly GCA_964652645.1. Lineage (GTDB taxonomy): Bacteria > Cloacimonadota > Cloacimonadia > Cloacimonadales > Cloacimonadaceae > CAZZCS01. The sequence goes on from CAZZCS010000077.1 coordinate 10,430, forward strand.
CGTAACAACAGCAGGTTCAGAGGCCATAATCTTTGCCTTGTATGTAGTCTGTAATGAAGGTGATGAAGTGATCGTTCCTGAACCCTTTTATACAAACTACAATGGTTTTGCCACCATGGCATCTGTAAACATCAAACCTCTCACGACGCATGCTGAAGATGGTTTCCAGCTTCCTGGAGATGCTGAGATTGAAAAACTAATCTCGTCAAAAACCAAAGCCATCATGCTCTGCAATCCTGGCAATCCTACTGGAACAGTCTATTCCAAAGACGAGATCTTGCGGATTGCAGACATTACCAAAAAACACAATCTCTATGTGATTTCCGATGAAGTTTACCGCGAGTTTGTTTACGAAGGTGAGCATACAAGCATCCTCGATGTTCCTGGTTTTGACCAAAATGCCATCATGGTGGACAGTGTTTCCAAACGCTATAGCGCCTGTGGAGCAAGGATTGGCTGTATCGTCTCCAAAAACAAAGAGCTGATGAATGCTGTGCTAAAGTTTGCTCAAGCCAGATTGTGCCCTCCCACCATAGATCAATTAGCTGCCAATGCTTGCGTATATCTCGAAGATAGCTACTTCGCTGCAATTTTACAGGAATATAAAAACCGCAGAGACCTGGTCTATAGAGAAGTAATGACAATCCCCGGAGTAGTCTGCACGAAACCCCAGGGTGCTTTCTATGTGGTGGTAAAACTTCCAATAGAAGATGCCGAAGACTTTGTGATCTGGCTTCTTACAGATTATCAGATAGATGGCGAAACTGTGATGGCGGCCCCTGCTGAAGGTTTTTACGCAACGCCTGGTTTGGGAAGAAATGAACTGAGACTTGCCTACATTCTCAATGAGCAAGATCTTGAAAAAGCCATGCGAATCTTCAAGACCGGTTTTGCCGAGTATATCAAAACGCACTGAGTATGCCTCACAAAATCCAAGAGAAGCTATACTTTCGCCACATCCTGGAAGGATTGATTCATAACATCAATACTCCCTTAAATCTCATCCTGGGGCTCAGCCAACAGCTCCAGAAGCAACACCCTGAGATCGAGGTCAGCTCCAAAATATTGAAAGCTGGGCTTCATATTGACGATGTT
>CAZZCS010000078.1:0-11441 GCA_964652645.1 uncultured Candidatus Cloacimonadota bacterium
TTGAGCTCCACGATCTGGGCATCATCGGTACAGAACTGCTCTTGCTGATAGGCTTTGACATAGCTCTGGTGGATCAGATCAAAGGCAAATACCTGAGGCGTGAAGACCTGGATGAGCCTCTTACGATCCAGAGTTGTATCGATAACATCGCCATCAATCTGCTTAATTGTATGCTTGCAGGGAGCGCACGGAATCACAGCCTTGAACTCCACCACTGCTTCATAGAGCTCTTCGAGCAGGGCGTGAGAGATAAAGGGCCGCACGGCATCGTGAATAAACACATAGTCCGTGTCCCGGGGGCAGATCTGAAGTGCTCCAAATACGCTATCCTGTCTTTCCACTCCACCTGCAATCACCTGATAGGGAGTGGTGCAATCTTCAAAATACTGGTTGATCAGGTTCTCACAGGAAGAAACTTCTTCCTCGGGGGCAGTCACGATGATGCGATTGATGATCGGCGAATTGAAAAAGAAAGCCAGAGTGCGGATCAGGATAGGGATCCCGCCCAGCTCACGAAACTGTTTCTTCTTCTCCCCGAGAAGCCTCTTTCCAGAACCTGCTGCTGTGATGATCGCTACGTTGTTTGTTATTATTTCCATTGGTAAAAAACTCCTCTCTCCTGTCTTGCAACCTTCACCAGGCCCTCACTGGATAATTGACGCAGAATCTTGCTCACTTCGTTTATGTGCAGCTCCAGGCTTTTGGATAGATCCTCAGCAGTGCTGGGACGACGAGTGATGATAGCCTTGATCTGACCGACTGCTTCATCATCGAGACTTTCCGCACTACGATCGTAACTGACCTTGGCTATGATCTCGACCGTGGAATCCAACCTTTGAGCAAAGAACTTCTCGATCCGCTGCAGAGTCTTTAGAGGCGCAGCTGTTACCCAGTCTTCGGTACCCGGACGGTCAAGTGAATTGATCTGCACCCGCTCCGGCTTGATCTGGGCTATGGCATCAGAGATCCTTTGCAGCTCCTCATCGTGGTCGTTGACCCCAGGGATGATAAATACTTCCAGCCAGATAATCCCGGCGAAGGTTTTACGAAATTCTATCAGTCCCTGCACCAGGCTGGCAGCAGAAACTCCTGCCAGTGGACGATTGACCTTTTCAAATACATCCTGCGAGACCGCGTCCAAAGACGGCAGGGCAATATCGCAAGCCTTTATCTCCTGCAACACATGCTGATCACCCAGGAGCACGCTGTTTGTGATGAGGGCCAGTTTATAGCCCGGATGGTGGGTTTTGATGTATTGAATTATCTCCCCGATCCGGCTATAGAGCGTGGGTTCTCCTGCTCCGGAGAAAGTGATATAATCCAGATGTGGTGAGTTCTTGAGGGCGTCATCCAACTCGGAGACTATCTCCTCAAGCGGGAAAAACTCCTGTCTGGTAAGCGTATGGTGTGTGGTTCTTTGCACTTCGCAATAGACGCAATTCAGCGGGCAGTACTTGTATGGGATGAGATCCACACCCAAGGAAACGCCCAGCCTGCGAGACATCACAGGACCAAAAAGGTGCTTGTATTTCATGGCTAAAAGGTAGTACCAAACTGGAGATGGGGCTCCCAGGTACGGTCTTCCAGATTATAGGCATAGTCAAAGCCAATCAAACCAAAGGGACTGCGAATCCGGATACCGAGACCTGTGCCTTTCTTGAAGTCCATAAAGTTGAAATCCCGCAGCTTGTTATAGCTATTACCAGCATCAAAGAAGGTGATTGCTATGATCTGATCGCTGCCCAGAGGGTAGCCCAATTCAGTGGAAAAGATCACCGATCTCTTACCACCACCGCTGGGGCCGACAGAACGATCCGCATAACCGCGGATACCATCGGGGCCAGTACCGCCCAGATAGAACTTTTCGTCTGGTGGAGCGTCATCGGAGCGCCCGTAAGGCGTTACATAACCAAATCTCCATTTCGTCCGCAGCGCAATCTGGTAAAACGTTTCCATGTACCAATTCACCTGAGCTATATGCTTGAAGAAATCGAAATCACCACCCAGGGGGCCACCTGCTACCTCGGAATAGAGCATGATCTGTGAACCGCTGGTGGGATAGAATATATTGTCGCGGGTATCTCTGCTGATGGTAAAGTTCATGGAGCTGGTATAGCGCCAGGAGAGCTTATCCAGTGCCAAAAGAGTCTGGTTCGAAAGTGAATCTGCCAGAATCTGGCTCATATTGGTAATCCGGTATTTCTTTGAATAGAGGGAATAGCCTGTTACAAAACGGGTGTTATTGACCCAGGGGATGGCTTGTCCGGCGCGGATCGAAGCACCACGGGTAAAGATCTCGTAGTAGAAAGAGCTCCAGTTTTTGGTAGTATAATAGAGATTTGTGCCCATCAAAATGTCGGAATCATACACGTTGGGGTTGGTAAAGCTCAGCTCAAAATTCTGAGTGTCTCCGCCAAATTCCCATTTGATCCCACTGCTCCAGTTGTTCCCAAAGAGGTTGTTTTGGGAAACGCTGAGCTGTCCCACAAATTTATCCTGGCTGTTATAGCCGATACCGCCATTGGCAACGCCGGAAGACTTATCGATCACATCCAGATGCAGATCGATATCGCCCTCGTTGTTGATTCTGCTATAGTCGAGCTTGATATCCGGCTCGAAGAATCCAAGATTGTAGATATTCTGCTGGGATCTCATGACCTGAGACTGGCGGAAATAGTCCCCAGGGGCTACTTCCAGCTGGCGGCGGAGGACTTTTTCTTTGGTCCTGCGGTTTCCCGTAAAATGAATCTGCCGTACCCGGGCCCGGGTACCCTCACTGATTTTGAGCTGCATATTCAGTAGATCGTCCTCTCTCACCTGAGTGGGCTCTATCACGGTATAGATAAAACCTTCATCAAAATAGCGCGAGTAGAGGCGTCCCATCTGCTGGTCAAACTTTTCCTGGTCAAACGGTTCTCCGCTCTTCAGAGTAAAGACAGATTGCAAATCTGCTTCGGTAAAGTGTTCATTGCCAGTAATGGAGATGCTGCCAAAGGTAAACTTCGTACCTTCACTGATGGTAATGATCAGTTCCAGATAACGATCGCTCAGAGGTTTGGCCTCCCAGTTCATGATCCGTACATCGATAAAGCCATTCTTTTGGTAGAAGGAAACCAGACTCTTGAGGTCGGTATCAAATTTATCCTGTTCAAAGCGACCGGAGCGGAGTAAGCTGCTGGTTTTTGTCTTCATTCTGCGGCTGAGAGTGCGGTCGTCGAAGCTATCGTTTCCGATAAAAGTAATCTTTTGAATCGCAACTCTTCTGCCCTCATCCGAGGAGACTACAAGCTTGACCCTGTTGTTATCCAGTTTTGTCTCATCTATGCTAATGGAGGCGTTTTTGAAGCCTTTGCTTTCGTATTCTGTTTTGAGCTTGCGCTGTACCTGGTTTGCCATGGCTGGAGACCAATAGCTGCCAATCCTGAGCCCCAAAAGCTCGTCTATCCTATCCTTCTTGATAGCCTTGAAACCATCAAAATCCACCTCTTGTACGATCGGATACTCTACGACGCGGATGATCAAATTGATGCCCGTACGATAGGGCTCCGAGGCAAATTCGATATCCGAAAAGATCGTGAGTTTATAGAGATTTTTGATGGATTTGGACACTTCTTCGGGATCGAGGGCATCACCCAAGCGAAGACTAATGGCTGATGTAACCAGCTCTGCATCTACGTTTTGAGTGCCTTCGACACGAATATCATATATGGTCTCGCCTGCTGCCAGCAGTGATCCTGTAATGGCAAGCATTGCTACAAAGAGGACTATGTTTTTGGTAAATCTAAGCATTTTACCTCCACTTGGACTGTTTCGCTATTTCTGTGAAGTGGCTTTTTTCGTAAAGAGTTTTTTTTAGATGGGTACTTGCAAGCAGATCAGGGGAGCTTCAGATTGCATAAATGAACCAGCCACGAGGCTCAAAAAGGCAGGATCATCCTGAAATAAGGATAGGGGGAATGGCAGATACTGAGCGACCCCTGCTTGCTCCTGCCTTGGCGTCGTGTTCGCCTCGAGTTCGCCTCGAGATGGCCTCGAGTACTCGAGGCCATCTCGAGGCGAACATGAGGGGAAAACGAGCTAAAGTATCCGGGGCGGAGGAGTGCCCGCCCCGGATACGCTGCTTTATTCAAATCTCAGGATTACAAATTGGGGTCTGTTGTTGCGATCCAGGACATAGAGACGGATGGTCTTTCTATCCTGGCTTTCCATGTTCTTTTGTACTTCGCTCATGATGGTGTTGTAGTCGGCGGGATTGAGCACTTCGCGTCCATCGATGGAAACGATGACGGAGCCAACTTCGAGGCCGGCCTTGGCAGCGGGGCTATTTACTTCGATGCGGCTGATCACGACGCCCTTATCGCCTGTGATGCCAAGTCGCTTGGCAAAAGCGCTGTCTATGGATTCCACGCTGATACCCGCGGAAATAGTACTCTTTACTGGTCTCTCCTCGGAAGTGGAGGGCTGGTCTTCCGGGAATCCTTCGAGGGTGACTTTGATATTCTTTTCCTTGTTATCGCGCGTGATTTTGACAGGGACTTCGATTCCGATCTGGGCTGTAGCCACAGCGATTCTAAACTTTGGTACGTTGGGAATCTTCTCGCGGTTAAATTCTAGAATCACGTCTCCAACCATGAGTCCTGCTTTTTCGGCAGGTGAATCTTTTTGGATGTCGGCAATCAGGACTCCAGCTACTTCTTTGAGATTGAAAGATTCCATCAAGTCCGGAGTAATTTCCTGGGGAGTGATGCCGATATAGGCCCGGATCACCTTGCCGGACGCGACCAGATCGTCCACAACTCTCCTGGCCAGGTTGATGGGTATGGCAAAGCCGATCCCGATATTGCCTCCACTGGTGCTGGTAATGGCAGAATTGATTCCTATCACTTCGCCTTTGATATTTAGCAGAGGGCCTCCGCTATTGCCGGGGTTGATGGCGGCATCGGTCTGGATGTAGTCCTGATACTGGGGAGAATTCTGGCCAAATCTCAGATTTGCCCTGCCCAGAGCAGAGATCACTCCCAGGGTTACCGTCCGATCCAAGCCGATATCCCCAAAGGGATTTCCGATGGCAATTGCCCACTCACCGATCTCCAACGTGGAAGAGTTTCCCAGAGGGATAGGGGTAACTGATTCACCCTCCTTCAGGGTTATCTTGATCACAGCTACGTCTGTATTGGGATCCAGACCCACCACCGTCGCAGTGTGTGTCACCTTATCTGCCATGGTCACAGTGATGGTGCCTTCCCTTCCCTTTTCCACCACGTGGTTATTTGTCATGATAAAAGCTTCTCTAGTCTTGGGATTGAATTCGTACACAAAGCCACTACCCATGGAAGTGACGGGGCGTTGCTGGGTTCGGGGTTGCTGGGGAAAGAAAAAGCGGAAGAAATCGTCGTCGAAGAAGGGGTTGGTCTGGCTTTGAACTGTTACCTTGGCCTCGACCCTGATCTGGACCACCGCCTCGCGTACATTTCTTACTACATCAATTACTGGATTCTGAGTTCCCACATCCCGGGGGTTAACCCTGGCATTGGCACAGGATAGCATCGTCAATGCCACTACTATCAATATCATTTTTCTAAAGGTCGTCATTGTTTCTCCTATTTCAATTTAGTAAGCTTGGGCAAAAGCTTTCTCTGCGCTTGCCCTGCAAATCAGTTTTGGAATAGCAAGTAGGTCATATAGATCACCCGTAACAGTTTATTTTCTTACAAACTATCCGAGAAAAGTATGGAGGTCAAGAAAAAAAATGCTTGCCAAGAGTATCTATGACAAAAAATGATGGGAGAAAGGATGAATTTGTAGCAGAACCATGGGAGAAAATACAGGCAGGAAAGAATTCAATACAGGCATGCCCCTTCAGTATTTGAAAGGCGTTGGTGAGGTGCGGGCACGTTTGCTCAACAAGGTCGGGATCAGCAAAGTGATCGATCTGATGGAGTATTTTCCCCTTACCTACATCCAGCGTCAAATCAACCCCTCTCTCTTTGAGCTTATTCCGGGGCAAAGAATAGCTCTTACTGCCATGATTCAGTGGAAAGACATTCACCTCACTACCAGAAACAAACGCCAGCTCCTGCTTGGGATCAGCGATGGTAAAGCACTCCTGACCTGCGTCTGGTTCAGCTATCCCAAGATCTATGAAGAGCTCTTTGTCCCTGGTGATACGATCTGGATCAGCGGAGTTCTAGGTGAGTACAACGGTCAGTTGCAGATTGTGCATCCCGAGTTTGAGCTCCTACGCGAAGAAAGCGATGAACCCGGGGATGCGGCATCGCGTTTTTGGAAAGAGCGGTTGGTGCTGCCGGTGTATGGGCTCACGGCCAATCTCACTCAGAATGTGATTCGCAGGGCAATATACCATGCCTTCAAACAGTTTGCCTCTACCCTGGAAGAGAGCTTGCCGGAAGAAATCGTCAGCAAATACAGCTTTGCCCCTCGCTCCCAAGCCCTGCAGATGATGCATTTTACTACCAATCCAGACAAAATCGATGAATTGCGCTTCCGCTTTGCCTACGAGGAGTTCTTTTATCTGCAGGTTATGTGGGCCAGGCACAATCACTATCATAAATCGGTGGTTCAAGGGATCAGTTTTGAGAATAAGAAGGATCTCACCACCCGCCTGTACAAGAAGCTTCCCTTCAAGCTGACGGGGGCTCAAAAAAAGGTAATCCGTGAGATTTTTGACGATATGACGGGTGAACGCCAGATGTCCCGTCTCCTCCAGGGAGATGTAGGCTCTGGCAAGACGATAGTGGTTCTCTTTGCCATGCTTTTGGCAGTGGAAAACGGCTACCAGGCGGCTTTGATGGCCCCCACAGAAATCCTGGCAGATCAGCACTATGCCAATATCAGCGCTCTGCTGGAGGGGTTTGAACTCCAGATTGTGCTGCTCAAAGGTGGCGTATCCAAACAGAAAACAGAGCTCAAAGCGGCAATCGCCGATGGCAGGGCTCAGATCGTGATCGGGACTCATGCCCTCCTGCAGGACGATGTAGAATTCTACCGCCTGGGCTTTGCTGCTGTGGATGAACAGCATCGGTTCGGAGTCGAACAAAGAGCCACCCTGGCCGCCAAAGACCAGCATCCAGACCTGCTCTATCTCTCTGCCACGCCCATTCCCAGATCGCTGGCGATGACCGTCTATGGCGATCTAGAGGTCTCCATCCTGGATGAGCTGCCTCCAAACAGAAAACCGGTGAACACCCTCATCCGCTCTCATGCCAAGATCGATCTGGTCTATCAGGAAATCCGCAAAGAGCTCCACAAGGGCAGGCAGATCTATGTTGTTTGCCCCTTGATCGAAGAATCGGACAAGGTTGATCTGCTCGATGCTCAGAGACTTTATGAGCACATTGCCACCAAAGTATTCAAGGATTCCACAGTTGCCCTCTTGCATGGCAGGATGAAATCCAAAGATAAAGACAGCATCATGCTCCGCTTTAAGGCTGGCGAATTCCAGATCCTGGTCTCCACCACCGTCATTGAAGTAGGGGTGGACGTGCCAAACGCCTCTGTGATGGTGATCGAGCATTCTGAACGTTTTGGCCTGTCTCAGTTACACCAGTTGCGCGGCAGGGTTGGCCGGGGGGCCGATCAAGCTTATTGCTATCTGATCGAGCATCAGCCCATCGGCAAGATCGGCAGGGAACGGCTTACTACCATGGCCGGCACCACAGATGGTTTTGAGATTGCCGAAAAAGATCTGGAACTGCGAGGCCCGGGCGAATATTTTGGCACAGAGCAATCTGGACTGCCCCGCTTCCGCTTTGCCAGCCTGATCCGGGATCAACATATCCTCAAACTGGCCCGGGCAGATGCCTTCGACATAATCCGTGAAGACCCCGAATTGAGCTCTGAAAAGAACACAATAATCAAGCAATACTTCGAAAGGCAATACTCTGCCAAAGAAAGACTTATCCAGTATTAGTGTCTTTGCCTTACTCAAAAAGGTATTGACTAAATCCCCCAATCCACAAATCGTGAAAAAAAACGAACCGAGGTGACAATGAAACAGCTGAAAGTAGTATTAACCCTGTTAGTACTCATCGCAATTAGTAGCATATCGGCTCTCAAATTTGACCCCGACTATTTCCATTCAAGATCTATCGTATCTTGCTTTACAATGGAAGCAGTGGGCAATATTGAGGGAATACTTGATTTTAAGACTGAAGACGGCATAGTGAAAACGGGCCTGGCTTCCTTCGATATCCTGGCTCAAGAATTTGAAATAGTGGGCCTGGAGCAAATGCATCCTACCGTCAAAATGCCAGAATGGAACGACAATGGCATGTATTTGCAAAACATCTATCGCATCAAGCTTGCCTCAGACGATAGAATAGATGATGCAGTGGCTACTCTGGCCAAAAACGAATACCTGCACTATGCAGAGCTTGAAACTATCAACCGCAGCTATTTCGTGCCCAACGACCCCATGATCAGCCAGCAATATGCGCTGGATCTGATCCGCGCTTTCGAAGCCTGGGATTACATAATGGGATCTCACGAAGTGGTGATAGCCATCACCGATTCCGGCGTGAAGTGGAACCACCCCGATCTCAGAGGAAATATCTGGATCAACGCTGCTGAAGCTCATAACATGTCTCTGGACTGGGAAAACGGTTTAGTTCTCGGTGGAGACGGCATCAATAATAATGGCGGCAGCTACGGAAAAGTGGACGACCTCATCGGTTGGGACTTCTTTAATAACGACAACAACCCCATGCAAAACTGGACCAATAACGACCATGGCACTCACGTGGCAGGTTGCGCAGGAGCAGTGGGAAACAACGGTATCGGCGTTGCCGGCCCATCACCCATCGTCTCGATCATGTCCTGTAAAGGAGCCTCCAATACATCGAACTCTACCGGTATCTCTTATGGATACAATCAGATGCAGTACGCCGCTGAAATGGGAGCTCACATTATCAACGCCAGTTGGGGTGGCCCCGGTAGCGGAACTTATCCAAACCAGATCGTAAATTATTGCACCAATATGGGCGCTCTCGTTGTTACGGCCGCAGGTAACTCCAATCTGGAGCATGGCGTAGGCGGTTACAACGACTATCCAGCAGATGCCACCAATGCCCTCTGCGTAGCGGCCACCAATTCTGGTGACTACAAATCCAGCTTCTCCGATTATGGCGCTCCGATTGATATTAGCGCTCCTGGCGAAGGCATCATGTCCACCATCATTGCCGGCAACGGTTATGCCGCCTACGATGGTACATCAATGGCCTCTCCCATAGTAGCTGGCGTGGCTGCTCTGGTAAAAGCCATGCATCCCGGCATGCCTCCCCTGGATCTGAAACAACGCCTTGAGATGACTGCCGATTATATTTATGATAAGAACCCAAATTACGTGGGCAAGCTTGGTAGTGGACGCGTAAACGCTTTTGCAGCCACGATGTACGACAAGATACCCTACATCGTGATTGATGACATGCTGCTCGAGGAAATCGAAGGCGATGGCGATACAGTTGCCAACCCCGGCGAAATCGTACGTCTCAAGCTCCAGCTTTACAACTATCTGGATCCCTTTACCGGGCTCTCCTGGGCCAATGCTACCGGCGTGACAGCTACCATCCGTTGCCACTACCCGGGCGTAACCATTATTGATTCCGTAGCATCCTACGGCAATCTCTTTGCTGGTTCGTCCATGTGGAACAACAGCAGCCCCTTCAGTTTCCAGACCATCAGCGCCCTGCCTTCCGAGCCACTTCCCTTCGAACTGGTCATCGCTTCAAACCAGCAGGACGATTATCCCTACAACAAGGTAATACCCTTTACAGTCGAACTGAGCCTGGCCCAGCAGGGCTGGCCCGTGAACCTGGGCGGTGCCTCACAATCTTCCCCCATCCTAGTTGACGCCAATGGCGATGGTAACGTCGAAACTGTCTTTGCCGATCATACTGGAAACGTACACATGGTGCGTACTGATGGCGTATCCCAGTTACCAGGGTTCCCTTTGAATCTTGGAGCAAACATCGTGGGTTCTCTCGCCATGGCAAATCTGAATGGCGATGCTTATAGAGAGTTTGTCGCCTGTTTGTCCAATAACACCATCTCTGCTTTCAACAAGAATGGCGAGATCCTCTGGAATGTCCCTGCCGGCGGTACCCTGAGAAGCGGCCCGATCGTTGCTGCTCTTACCCTGAGCGGTAGTCCGCAGATTATTGTATCCACCCAAAACCGTTACCTCGTAGTCCTCAATGCAGATGGCCAGGCATATCCAAACTTCCCGATTCTTCTGGACGGTGCCATGCTTGCCCCTCCAGCAGTGGCAGACTTGAATCTGGACGGAAGCCTGGAAATCCTCGCTGCCACAATCGGCGGAAGCCTCCATGCGATCAAATCCTCTGATGCTTCAAACATGCCAGGATTCCCAGTGACCATGCCCGGCGGTTCTCAAAACCCGATCACAATCGCCAATCTCGATGCTGATCAAAACCCGGAAATCCTGGTCGGAACCAGTTCCTCAGGCCATTTCCTGGCTTACAACCACGATGGTTCTGTATTCTTTGAGAAGAACGTGAGCGGTCAGATCAAATCCGGAGCCGTGATTGCAGACGTAAACAACGACGGCAGCAAGGAGATCATCCTCGTCACCTTCGACGGCACAGTTTACATCATGAACGCAAACGGAACTGATCTCAGCGGGTTCCCCATGAGCATAGGCCAAAGCGTGGAAGGCACACCTGTAGTTGCCAGATTTGATGGCGACAACTACGCTGGCATCATCTTTGGCGATACTGCAGGTTTGCTACACTCCATCAGAGCTGATGGTAACCAGTCTCCAAACTTCCCCATCCACCTGAGCGGAAACCTGAAGGTCTCTCCCGCGCTTGGCGACATTGATCGGGACGGGGACATGGAAATCGTGGTGCCAAACGATTCCAGCTTCAACGTGATCGATATCAAGCGTCCTGCCCAGGCCTATCTGTGGTATTGCTTCCTGGGTTCTTACAACCGCAGCGGCAACTCCTATCAGACTACTCCAAACCAGGAAAACACCATCCCAGTAGTCCAAACCACTCTTGGAAACAACTACCCCAATCCTTTCAATCCAATCACAACCATCAGCTACAGCGTGAAAGACAATGCTCCTGTAACCCTTGAGGTTTACAACCTGAAAGGCCAGCTGGTAAAGACTCTGGTAAACGAGATTCAACCCTCCGGAAACCACCAGGTAACCTGGAACGGTACCGATAACTCCGGTTCTGCAGTGGGCAGTGGAGTTTATTACTATCGTCTCCGCAGCGGAAGATTCTCCTCCACCAGAAAAATGGTACTCATGAAATAATTATCACCTCGATCCATAAATGAAAGGCGGATAGCAATATCCGCCTTTTTTCATATACACATAAAACGGGGATTGGGGGGGGGCCATACCTTAAGGCTGGTGGGGGGGTACAGACGAAGTGGTTTTGATCGCTTAGAGT
>CAZZCS010000079.1:0-11399 GCA_964652645.1 uncultured Candidatus Cloacimonadota bacterium
AACGCCTGGTCTTCAAACAGACATCTGGCCGTGACCAGACTCCGCTCGACATTACCCAGAAATCCCTGATAGGTCGATGCGAGGAAATGCAGATCCTGATAGTAGCTGCCTGCCGGACAGCCGGCATACCCTCCAGACCAGCTTCCACACCCTATTGGGCGCATACAGACAACAACCATGCCTGGGCGGAGATTTTCATCAATGGTCAGTGGCACTATACTGGGGACATGGATAGCGCTTATTTCCTCAATCAGACCTGGTTTAGCGGCTTGATCGATAAGACTGTGCTGATCCTGGCGGACGGTTCTCTGCCCTCCGAGAGCGATGAAGTGCTGATCCGCGGGAAGTATGAATCCGTGATCAATTCCACTCCGAACTATGCCAGAGAACGCACTGTAAAGCATGAGTTCCTCTTTACAACCACCGATTCCACCCCACTTGCCAACCTGAACGTCCATGTAATGGTTTACAACTGGTCCAGCTTGCGTCCAATAATCACTCTCATTACCGATTCAGAAGGAAAGCTTGCCTTTAGCTCTGGAAGGGGAGATTTCTATCTGATGGCTTTCAAGGACTCTCTGCATGCCTTGGTCAAAGTGAATTCCAGCAGCCAGACTGTCAACGAACAGCACATAGTCCTCAGCACGGAGATCATGAATGAGCGGGGGATTATGAACTATCCAGCCAATGAGATGAAGTGGCAGACCCCGCCCGAGAGCTATCACACGGCCGTATCCGAAACCAGGGCCAGATGGCAGCAGCGGGAGTATAGCTTTGCTGTTGGTCAATCACCTGCCTACAGCGATAGTCTCTATTACCAGGTTTGGGATCTCTGCCGAAACAACATAGCAGAGTTCGATCTCTTTGCCGGACAATACAAAGCAGATCCTATAGAGTATCCAGGGTTCTATAGTTATCTGTCAACTGCCGATCCAAAATTCCTCTGGCAGGCAGATAGCGAGCAGTTTGCCGCTCTTTTCCATTTCTATAAAAGCTTGGGGGAAAGAGTCAGGGAGCTAAAAGGCAGGGAACTTCATAGCCTTTTGAGCCCCACAGTACATTATGAAGAGCTGCCAAGACCCTTTTACAGGAAGCGAATTCCACAGCTCTATCCAGATTATTTTGCTGTAAAGAGCAGATCATCGGAGCCACTCCCGGCTAGCATCGTCAAGATGCTCAGGAGGAGGTACAAGGAAACACCATCGAAGGCCCTCATCGGTCTTCTGAGGCTGGATATCTCTACCCGGATGAAACATCTGATGCCATACCAGTTCAAAATCCTGGCGGTATCGGCACTCAGGGCAAATGGTCTCCCCGCAGAATACACCAGAATACCAAATGTGATAAACATTTACTGGGATGGACAATGGAGATATTACGACCTGAGCAAAAACGATTTTCACGAAGCTGTCCAGGGAGCAGAGCCAATCACCAGAGAGGTCTTTCTCCGCGTCCTGGAAGAAAGCCAGGGTAAAGAGCAGCTTCCGCTGCGGGTTGATGAGAGCAATCTCCTGGTTTCTTTCTATCAAGATGGCTATTTCTATCCCACTTCACATCAGTTTGAGTATATCGGTGATGGTGCATACTCTGCCACTCTACCTCTGGGTGAGTACTACCTGCAAACCGGATACCGTATATCGGACAGCCAGACTTTTTACAACCTGAGCTATTTCGAAGTGAAGGATGTGGAACTGCCTCTTGGTCTTCTGGTTCTCGCCAGCAACTTCCCCAGCAACTGGCAGCCAGCCAGCTCAGACATGCTTCCCCTCATCGCAGAGCTTGAAATGGCAGGTTTCGATTATGCCATAGCTGGCAGTTACCACGAGGAAAACAGCATCCGTATCGCTGAGCTCCTCCGCCAGAAAGAGCAGAAGCATGTCATCATGGGAGAGGATGAAGTCCTGGATCAACGCCTGCCATATCTGCAATCTGAAGCGTGGGCAAGACTCCGGGCTACAGATGGTTATCGCATGCAAACGCTCACCCTCCGTCGCACTAGCGATGGCAAATGGCAGATGTATAAAGGTTTGTGGTACCAGCTTCCGGAGTAAAACTACGAGCGGCGCAGCGTTCAGAAGCTTTATTCACGATCACATCTGCAGGATGTACGACTCTACCTGTGTGCATTTTTCGGAACAATACTTGCATAGATGGATGTAAAGAGTAACAATCAGATAAGGATTGTTGTAAATATCAGATAACATCTTACGTCTCCACAACGGTGTGGAGGCGTGATGATCTTTGCTAAGGTAGGATTCTTATGAAAGTAATTGTAGTAGTCTTGAGCATATTGATGCTCTCTCTAGTTTATGCCATTGAGTTTCAAGACCCAATAGCGTTGGACTACCTCCCCGCTGTATACGATTTTTCTTCTGAGAGTGGGATGATTATTGATGCTGGTACTGTCTACATGGTTTACAAGACAGTAGAGGATGAAGAGAATATCCTGATTTTCGCCAAAGGTACCCCCTCTGGGACGTTTACCTATCAGCAGCTTCTACCAGGCGGTACTGATGGCAGCGTAAAAGGAGCTCCCAGTATAGCCAGACATGGTCAAAACCTCTATGTGGTCTATAAGCAAGGGAGTACGACCCGCTATCTCGTCTCTGGCGACGATGGGGAGAACTGGCTTCCTGGGGATCTGGGTCTATGGTCTGAGGTTGATTGGACGGCAAACGACCCCTATCCGCTTCTACATGCTTCAGATACAAGCCTCAAGCTCTTCAGCACCAAATCCGATTCACTGGGTGGCGATTATTTGTATTACAACAACACTCAGGAGTCACAAAACCAGACTTTGAACTGCTTCTGGGGACCCGATGTTGTGTATGGACCTGTCCATTTTAACTCTGATATATGGGTCAAACAGGCAGGTGGCGGCAGCAATAATGCCTGGCCAACATTTTGGGGCCCCGTATATACTGCTGGAGTGATCCAAAGCTTCAGTGGTATGATCCCGGAAGAGGCTGTGTTCCGAGCCGGCTATTACGAAAATGTGGATCCTGTCAAGCCAACAACAGACCAGACCAGACAGAGAATATTGAGCGATGGCCAAGCCCTGGACCAGGCATTCGAGGGAGATATCATAAACTTTCTTGATGTCGATGGAGATACAGCCACATACATCAGAGGCTTCATTTCTGAACGCAGAGATTCTGCTTCAGTATACTCCAGCTACCCTCCAATCACGGGAGCTCACCTTTTCAGAAACAATTTCGGAAGTTATGATACTACTTGGGTCTCCATGGGTCAAATCTCGATGAATCAAGATCTGATCTTCAAAAATACCCTCTGGCTCAAGGGATCTTTTTCCGGGAACAGAACGATTTATTGCATCGATGATATGTACCTGATTGGAGACATTTTGCTGGAAGGCACTACTCCCTTACAATCGTCAGAAGAAAACTCGACAGACCGGGTGACCCTGATCAGCGATAAGAGAATTATTATCAAATACGGCTATCGAGATCCCCTCAGCTCCGAGCGAATCCATCCTAATTGCGGATCGGACGCTGAAGGTGGGATCATCATCTATGCAGATCTCATTGCGCTAAACCAGCATGAAACCAACCCCCGGCAGGACGGTATGTTTACCTTTGAATACCAGCATCCACACCCTTCCACCGAGGCGTATGAGCATGAAGGAGTCCTTTACGAGAGGATTGATCTCCACCGCAGACGCTTTCCCCCGACTGAGTCCATCACTTGGCCTATCCTTCCTACTGGATCTCTAGTGACTCCGCGTCCTGCTCTGGATTATCCCTGGTACAATCCACTCTGGCCCGAGCGCCAACCCTACGGCGAGAGAGGATCTATTCATCTTTGGGGCTCTTTGTTTCAGCAGCGTCAGGGGTATGTGCACCGCAGTGGAAACGATGCTGAGTATCCCTCAAATTCAGGTATATGGGACATTGAGAATGACAAATGCGGGTATCCTATCAACATAAACTGGACAGAATCCATAGTGGAAGGCGGTCCTGAGTACTATTTCGGAAAAAGAAACGCCGATGGTTCAGCGGGTTCAGGTTCAGGATACAAACGAAACTATCATTATGATAGCAGAACGAACCCACCCTCAATCAAGGATGAACTTCTAGCTTTGGGAATTCATACTCGTAGCCTGGATACAGACGGAGTCTTCAATCAGGAATCGTATCAACGGATGAATGAAAGCCCTGTCTTCAAATCTATTGATCGTAAAGGAGATAGTTATCTCTATCACCTAAACAACCATCTCTTTAATCAGAAAAACGAGATCACACAACAGACTCCTGAAAACTGGATGATCAAGCAGGCTAGAATCCTGTCTCAGAGCAGGACTTTACAATTGTGGCAGGAGGCAGGCGTCCAGGACCACAGACTGATGCTTTCAGATCATGAGCAAAACCAGGTTTCAGAGCTCCTGTCGCTCCCTCCGAATACCCATCTTACATCCATCAATCGCGCGGGTGAGAGCTTTGTAGTAGCTGCTTACAATCACAGTAATAACAGTATTGAACTTTATGAGCTGGATCAGAATGGAACCATTACCGAGCAAAGTGCTTGGGAAAACTTGCCGCCGATCTATCCAAATCCTGAATCTCTCGATCAAAAGGCTGCGATTGCTATCAAACCTTTTGCTGCAGATTCTCTGTTTGCAATTGTCTGGAGAGAGTCCACCAGCCCAACAGACAAACAACTATATCTGGGAGTTGGTACATTTGCACCCAGCTCTGTTCCCGAGAATACAATTGTTCCCATAGTCCTTAGTAGTACTCTGTATCCCAATCCCTTCAAAGATAAGCTGTCGCTGGCTATCAATGCCAATAAGGCGGGATCAGCCAGGATATCTGTTTACAATCTGAAAGGCCAAAAGATCCGAGCTTATGCACAGGAACTGATGGTAGGGGAAAACTCTCTGGAATGGGATGGCAGGGATAGGAAAAGCGCAATAGCTCCCAATGGAATCTACTTCATCAAAATCGAAGCTCATTCGCAGAGCTCTGTCCATAAAGTCTTGAAAATCAAATAAATCTGAAGGGTGGCATGAGCGAGGCTCATGCCACCTCTTGTTTACACCTCGATAAACTCTGTCCTGATCTCGTAGCCATGTAGAGCCCGTAGATTCTGTATTGCCCTTTTGTAAACCTGTACCTGCTCCGGATCGTGAATCCCTCCAGTCTTATAGTCAAAGATCACGGCCACCTTACTTTTGGAATCCAATACCAGACGGTCGATCCGATACTCTCTGGAGCCGGAGTAAACACTAAACTCGTTGTAAATCCTGTCATAGCGCGGATCGAAGAGCTGCGGAAAGCCTTCCAGTCGTCTCTTTATCTCGATCAGAAAAGCCTCCAACTCCTCTCTCCTCAAGATGGATGAGTACTCCTGTAGTGTAAGTGCCAGGGCATAGCTTTGCTCCTGGGCACTATTGCTGTAGAGCTGGCTCAGATAAAAATGCGCAACATTGCCAGATAGGGCAGAACTTCTTCCCAAACCGTAGCTCTTGGGATGAAGCTCTCTGGGGGTGCAATCCTGGACGAGATCTGCAAGGGATGTCACTTCCCAATCCGGCAGTATCATCTCTGGCTGGGTCTCGGGAGCTTTATCGCTCTCCACTTCCTCTTTCTCGCACCTTGCATCCCTATTGCCAAGCAACCAGCCCTCGGTCTCCGGGCTTGCCTCATTTTGGATCAAATAGCTGCGGCAGGCATCACAGAGGATCATCGGCAGGCTGATTTTGGCCCTGTCTTTGGAAGCGAAATAGTCTTCCCAGGCGTCACTGCCAGTATAGGTAAAGAACACATGGAGTTTGGTCTTGGCGCGGGTAAAGGCTACATATAGAGTATTCAGCTCTTCCAGTTGCTCTCTTTTATCATCTATGGCGATCAAGTGTTTCCAGTCCGACTTTTCGAGGATGTTTTTGTAATGGAAGGTAGCTGCAAAGTCGCTCAAATTCTCAAAATCCCGCTGGGTACCCTTGCCTTCGTAATCTATGAAGGGCATCAACTGACGTTTAGTACTCCCGGATCTGCCGCTGAGGTTGTAAAACACAAACACACGATCGTATTCCAAGCCTTTGGATTTATGGATTGTCTGCAGCTCCAGCGTTTTACTGTTTTCCACGGAGCGTTGACGCAGGATGTCCTGCTGTATATTCTCCTCCAGAAAGAGCAGAAACTCTGGAATTGAGGCCGAACCTTGAGCATCATTGAGTTCGTAATCTCGCACCAGGGACATAAAGGCCTGCAGATTGAGGTAGTCTCGCTCACTCAGTTCCGTCTCTGCCAGGCAGATCTGGCAGATTTGCCTGCAGATCTGGTAAAGCCCCATTTCTTTGTGGGCAATACCTGCCTGGTAAAAGGTTTCCAGGAGCGGCAGGAAGCCAAAGTCTGGAGCTTTAGAGCCCTCCAGTGCTTCCGAGATCGCATCCACAGCCTTCTTGAGCTGGCCTGGCTTTAGCATTACAAGATCGGAGCGGATAAACTCCAGAAAACTCTGCCACTCCCCGTAGGCAACGTAATTTAGCCAGGACAGGATAGGACTGATCAGGTGGTGCTCCATCAGGTTTGCTGAGGGCTGATAAATGGAGCCTTCCTTCATTTCATCCAGGATGGACTGGATCTCGCCCAGCTCATTTCCCGTCCGGCAGAGGATAGCGCAACGCTCTGTCTTGTTATCTTTTACAAAGGGGTATACCATATCCCGCACAAAGCACTTGTAGACATCATCCTTGGTATTGATTATAGTCTTTGAATTGCTTTGATAGGGAAGAATTTTTAGCTGGAGCATAGACAATGGATCCAATTCTTTTTTTACACACTGGACATTGGTATAGTCCCAGTTCATGCCAGCAGAGTTCAAGCTCTGGTGTAGAAGCTCATTCTGAAAGATGGAATTGATAAAGTTCATGATCAAACCGCTACTCCGCCAGGAGAGAGCGAGCTTTGTACTGTCCACTTTGACAAAGCTGGAAAAGATCGTATCCAGATTGGTGAGTAGTTCACGCTCGCCACCCCGCCAGCCAAAGATAGATTGCTTTTCATCGCCCACTACAATGAAGCCTCCAAAGGGCTTAGATCCCTCGCCCGAGATCACTTCCCTGATGATGGGTTTGAGGATGTTAAATTGGATCAGAGAGGTGTCCTGAAACTCGTCGATCAGGATAAAGCGGGAACGGTGGGAGAGGAAGTGGTAAAACTCGTTTGCAATCACCTCTTCTTCCGGATCAAAGAGGGGCGGCTCCTCACTAAAGAGAGCTTCAAAGGTAAACCAGGAGATGTCGTCGTAGGTCATGTTTTTGTAGCGGTAGATCAGTTTGTCATACTCCTGTAACACGCTGTTCCAGATCGTAATCAGCTCTTCCTGTTCCGGCAGTAAATAGCTATATACCAGATAGTTTGCCAGTTTTAGAGTCACTTTTTCATACAGCTCTGCCAGTAGCTCCAGCTCTTCAGGATGGTTCTTCTTGAAATCGTTTTTGTGCCACATGGGCTCTTTTATAATGTCGGGATAGATCTTCAAGCAGTCCTCTGGACTGTCCAGCTTTGCCATGAGAGCATCTCTGAGATCGGAGTAGGTGAGAAATTGCTGATTGAGGGCGTTTCGAAGCCCTGCTTTCAGGTGGTCTTCTGGTGCCTTGGAGTCTTTCTGCGAGCCGCGCAAGGCGATTAGATCGATTATCTGGAGTAGGGAAGCCTTTGCTTCCTGCAATTCCTGGCTCGCCCTCTCCTGCCAGAGATCAGGTTTGCCAAAAATTTGGCAAAGGGAATTCTCTCCGGCATTTATGACCCGCTTGGTAATCATGTAAAAGACCCAGCGGTTTTGTACCAGAGAGATAAAGAAATGCTTGTATTCATCCAGGGATGGACTGAGGCGGCGTCGCAACAGACTATCTACCTTCTCCCTGAATTCCGGCCTCATCAGGTGGTTCATCAAGTAGGGCAGTCGCTTCTCGATTGCCATCTGGTCTATGGAATAAGTGTCGATACTGCGAACGGGGCGGACGAGGTTCCGAAAGATGGCGCTGATATAAGAATCAATTGTCATGATCTGAAGCAGGTTCTTCTGGGCTGTCACCTCCCTGAATACGGAGATCAGAATGTTTATCTCATTGGGGCTGAGGGTGTCTGCTGGCTGGTCTTCAACAGCGGGGATACTAGCCCGGATGCTCTGGATAAGTCCCTTTCTAGCGTCTGAATCCTCACCACTAATGAGGAGCTGTAGATGCTTGAATACCCTCTCTCTGATCTCGGCGGTGGCCTTTCGGGTAAAGGTGAGCACCAGGATGGAATCGATCGTGAATTCACGTTTTTCATAATACTTGAGTAGCAGGCAGAGGTATTCCACAGAGAGTCTGTAGGTCTTTCCTGTTCCTGCGCTGGCGGTGATGATTCTGGCAAAGAAATTACTCATTGTTCCCCCACATTCTGCTCTTAAAGAGGTCTGCCCGGCTGATCTCCTTCAATCTCTGGCGTCCGGTCGAGCGGGAAGCTATCCTATAGCCCTGGCTGGCAATGAGATCGAGTTGCTCGCAGATCCGGCCATAGAGTTTTATCCTGCTCTCTTCTGGGTTTTTAGCTGCTTCTACTTTACGATCCAGGAGGTGGCAAAACATGGATTTGATCTCAATGGGTGGCAGCTCTTCCTGATCCAGCAAATAGTAGAACCACTCGTAAAAGCTCAACTGATCTGTATTCATAGAGCCCGTCTTAAAGTCTATAATGTATCGCACATCAGCAGATTCGATCCTGAGATCTGCCCGACCCTTGATCCAGAGGCTGAGCCTGGCCTCGTTGTCCTCTGCAGGTACGAGCTGTTTGTGAAGCCGTTCCTCCGCAGTGGAGTAATCCTTCTCCGGGATCAGCTTCGTGGTGCTGGAAGATAGCTCCGGGATGGAGTACAAAACAGCGTTGAACACCCATTCAATTGCCGCCACGAGGCAATCCGCCATGATACCCAGAAGGAAATCGCGATTGTAATTCTTGGGGATCTTATAGCTGTAAACCGGGTCTTTCAGGAGGTCAAAGAGCTTCTGTCCCAGATATTCGGTAGAGATGATCTGAGTGTCCTTCACAAACCTGTCCTGATGCTTGCTCTGATAATCGGTCAGCACAGACGAGATGAAGTTGTGCAAGATAGTTCCAAAGACTTTACGGCTGATGCTTTCCGTCTTTTCGATCTCGAGTTTGCTGATCTTTTTGTGCTCTACGATATACCAGGAGAAGGCGTTTTCCAAAAAGGCAGAGAGGCCATAGTATCCAGTTTTGAGGGCCTGAGATTCACCAAAATCCCGATCCAGTTCGGCAGGCAGGCAAAAGAACTCTGCCGGGTCTTCACGATCCAGGCCGCAGATCTTTGGATCTTTGAGGGCAGACAGGCTCCCTATCTGAGCCTGATCGAAGTGTGCTGCCCTGGCGGAAGTGTTGATCTGACCCCGGATCAGGGGGCTAATGCTGTGTTTTTCCGTAATCGTCTCCAGCTCAAAAGTCGCTCCAAACTCTTGATAGGCCAGGGCCAGTTCTCCGATAAAGGATCCTGGTTCCTGATTGGTCTCGGCGTTCTTGTAGCAGAAGAGCAGGGCAGTTTCAGACCCGAAGATCAGCCGGTAAAAATAGTACCTGTCCCATTCCCGGATATCCTCCCAGGTCTTGAGCGAGAGGCACCTGCGCTGGGTCTCGTTCAAAAGCCAGGTAGGTGAAGGACTCTGGGGGATCTCGCCCTCGATCACGTTGTTTATAATCAAGCTTTGATACCTCAGATTTCTGCTGTCCATGAGGTCGCTGATCTTGCAGATTGAATCATTCTGGGACCTGCTCTGATACGAGATCCGAACTGGCTTTAGAAACTGCAGATAGAGCTCCAGGATGGAGGTAGCGATGGAGCCCGGCTCGCGGCCGAATATCTGCTGCCAGTCCTGCACGACTCCCAGACTTTCGATGGCAAAGAAGTTGTTATTCCGCTCCCAAAACTTATCCAGGAAGTCGCTGTACAAGATGGTGATCTCTCCGGCCAATTTGCCGATATCAAGGCCAGGATTGCCATCGAACAGGCTCATCAGATCCTGGATGCAATTGATCCTGCCAAAAGCTTTGAGGATAGGGAAATAGCTCTTCAGGAAGCCAACAAGACTCTGGTAATGCTCGGGATTCCTGATCAGTAAAAAGAGCTGCAGATCAGTGTCTAAATAGAGAAAATCCTGGTTTATGAGCGCACAAAGCTCATTCCTCACTTCCTCCAGAGCCTGCTCCGATAGGTCGAAGTAGCTGGTAAACCACTGTTCTGTAAGTGCATCGCGCAGCAGGCGAAGCGGCAGGTAGCCACGCCCGTCTTCTGTATTGATTTCCCGGAGGTGGTGGCAGATCAGGCTCAGCATCCGGTAAACCGGGCTGGAGCAGATTTCAGGGTTATATTTCAGGCCAAACTTTTGGGGATCAAAGAGATTGGAATAGGCCTTGTGAAAAAAGAGTCTATCGATGAGCGCGCAAGACTTGTCGGCAGAGAGGAAATCGTCCAATCTGCGAAGCAGGCCTATGATCATCTGCTCTTCGCTGCCGGATTCGATGATCTGGATCTTCCTGGTGTTTAGGGCTCCGCTTTCAAAGACGCTGCGCAAGCTCAGGGGCTTCAGGCTGAGTTTAGACCTATCGAGCTGTTTTTCCTCTCCCTGAAAGATGATTGTTACCTCGAAGCCTTCCTTTTCCATGGTCTCTATCAGGCTTCGCTCCAAGGCACTGTAATAGTATTGATTTACGAATGTGTACCCCGTGATAGCAGGGGCGAACTGGGGCGGCACCGAACCATACACAAAGATCCTGTCGTCAAATCCTTTGGCCTGGATGTATTGTCTGTAGCGCTCGCGCAGGGCCAAGATCCGGTCGATGTATTCCTCCTGCCAGATCTGCAGGTAAAAGGAAGGGATGCTGCTGGCCTCGAGTAGAGTTTGAGGGTTTACTTGTTCCTCCGCGAGTTCCTCAAAGAAGGCAAACCATTTGGCGCCCCAACTGATGACATCGGAGTATTCATTGATGTGGAAATGCTCTCTATCCTCTTCGCTCAGAACACTATAGAGGCAGAGCAGCCGCTTTTCTTCTTCCAGAAGAGGCAAGGGGCCGATCAGAAGGCGCTTCTTGAGCTCGTCCATCGTGATAAAATCGACTCTCTCAAGTTGCCAGCGCTCCTGGAAGAGCTTTCTAGCCATGGTTGCCGAGCTTCGGGTAGGGTAGATCAGAATGCTTTTATCCTCGATATTCTCAATGGATTTTACCAGTAAATCGTCACAAAAGGGATAGCATTTTATCTTTGCCACACATCCTCCTCTTCCGCGTTCAGTATGCTTTGCTGCTGATTGCCAGAGACAATCACGCATTTTGCAAGGATTTCTGAGCGCATTCGTAAAGTCAAGTAAAACATCTGGAAAC
>CAZZCS010000080.1:0-11287 GCA_964652645.1 uncultured Candidatus Cloacimonadota bacterium
AGCCCCAAAATGTCTGAATCTGAAGAAGCTGAAAATACCCTGGCAGATATGGTCTTGGTTGAAAAGGAGAATTTTCGTGCTGGTTCTGCCAATGTGAGCCTATCTGCATATTACATCGGCATCCATGAAGTCTCCAAACGAGAGTGGATGCTGGTGATGTTTTCGAATCCATCAAGCGATCAACATCTGGACAAGCCGGTGGAGAGAGTAAGCTGGTTTGATACTATAGAATACTGTAACAGGCGAAGCATTAACGAAGGGATGGAGCCAGTTTATGAGTATGAAAACTTTGGCACAAATCCTGATGACTGGCCCAATGGCTGGAATCTGAAAAACAGTAACCAGAAGTACGTCAAATACAATGATAAGGCATCTGGATACAGGCTGCCCACTGAAATGGAGTGGCAGTATGCCGCTATAGGAGGCAGCAAGTCCAAGGGTTATACTTATAGCGGTAGCGATGATATCAATATAGTCGCGTGGTATAAGAACAACTCTAATAATAGAACACAGGAAGTGGGTAAACTCCGCCCCAATGAACTTGGAATATACGATATGAGCGGTAACGTGTGGGAATGGTGCTGGGATCTTTATGGCGATCATCCCAGAGGGTATCTTACAAATCCTAAAGGGATCTCAAAAGGTACTCAAAGAGTACGCCGAGGTGGCTCTGCGGATCAGGCAAGTAGATACTGCACTAATACATACAGGTATGCCAATGCCCCTACTGATAAGAGCCCCACATTAGGTTTCCGGGTCGCTAGAAATGCTCGGTGAGTTCGGATCATAATGCAGTATGAACTCCTCTTGGGCTAGTGACCCTGGGAGTGATTCCCCGTTTTTCGGTTGACAGATGGATTGAGATTATAAATTGTCTGTCGATTCACGAATGAGAGGAGTGAGAAGATGAAAGAAGTTTTGGAGCTTTCTTGCTATATTCAGCCGGAGATGGTCTTGGATCTTGATGTTTCGACAAAGAACGAACTGCTGGATACCATGATTAAGGTCCTGGTGCATAGTGACAAGATCAGTGATCCAGAAAAGGTGAGATCGGCAATATTGACCCGTGAAAAAGCCGGGAACACGGGTATAGGTAAGGGCTTTGCCATTCCTCATGCCAGGATGGATTGCGTCCCGGACTTTGTAGTGGCCTTTGCCAGGATATCAAAGGGACTGGATTACAGCTCTGAAGATGGTGAACCTGTCAAGCTAGCCTTTATGATCGTAGCTTCCGATCAACAGGACAAGCAGTATATCAAGCTGCTTTCCAGGCTGATGTTGCGCCTGAAGAACCCAGAATTTGTCAAAAAACTCCTGGACGCTGCTGATACTACTGAGCTTTACAATCTGATAAAAAATACGAAATAGTGGATAACACTCTCCTGCTCTCCTTTTTGGGGATCTGCCTCCTGTTTTCTATCCTTACGGGCAGAGGAGCTTCCTATGCCAAGATCCCTGTGATCATAGGTTATATCATTACAGGTGCAATCTTTGGGCCTTCTATCCTGCGCTACGTCTCCAATATCCAGATTGCGCAGCTCGGGTTTATCAACCTCATCACCCTGTCTCTCATCGGCTTCAATATTGGAAGCGAGCTTCGCTTTCGTGAATTGCAAAAGATGGGCAGGAAGATTGTCATCATTGTCCTCTTCGAAGCCAGCATTGCCTTTGTAGTTACGGCTCTGGCCACTGGGCTGATCCTGCGCAGTGTACCCATGGGCATCATCTATGGAGCCCTGGCCTGTGCTACAGCTCCCGCGGGCACTATTGATGTGATCCGCCAATATCAAGCCAAGGGCGAGGTGACTTCCACTCTCTATGCTGTGATGGGCCTGGATGATATTTATGCTCTGATCCTGTATTCTCTGGCCATTCCCCTGGCAGGGATAATGCTGGGGTCAAAGAGCTTGAGTGTATCTGCGGCACTGCTTCATTCCCTGATGGATATCGGTCTGGAGATAGTATTGGGGGCGGCAATAGGGTATTTACTCGTGAGATTGGGCAGGTATATTCACGATCAATCCCTGTTTCTGATCTATTCTTTGGGAAGTCTGTTTGTCATGTGTTCACTGGCAGAGGTATACAGCATATCCCCAATCCTTCTCACAATGAGTGCTGCGATCGTCATGACAAATACAAATGGGATTATTATCCGCAAGTTTACCAATGCCTTGATGCAGTGGTCTCCACCAGTGTATCTTATGTTTTTTGTGCTGATAGGGACAAAGCTGGATTTTGGCCTCATCCGCAGCTATGCGGGATTGATCGTAGCCTATATCCTGTTTCGTTCTATAGGTAAGTTTTATGGTTCATTCTTTGGAGCTAAGGTTGCCAAATCGAGCGCTAATGTCCGCAAGTATTTGGGCTTCACACTTTTATCACAGGCTGGAGTGGCGATTGGCCTCACCCTGGGGGCTGCCAAGATTTTGACAGATCTGGATCTTCATTACCAGGCGGGGCAGATTATCAGTGTGATGACAGCCACTACTTTTTTGATCATGTTGATCGGGCCTGTGCTGGTCAAGTATGGATTGGGCAGGGCAAACGAACTCAAGAAGAAGGATTGATTCCTTTGAAGGAGATGATGTTATGTATATGATTTTTCACCTTTTCAATGATAAATATCTGGATGATGTGATTCTAGCCTTGGCAGAATCGGGCATAGAGGATACAATTGTACTCAGCGGCGAGACCCTGGGACAAAAGATCCTCTATGATATCCCTCTGTTTGTCAGTTTTCAGGATTCGGCAGCTCTGAGGCAAGGCTATGGCAACATCATAATGGGCATCGCGGAGGAAGAAGATATCGAATTTGCCTTGGAGGAACTGAAGAACTCCGGATTGGATTTGATCGGCAAAAAGCTCGCCACGATCTACCTTCTCCCCATAGAAAAGGTGATTTCATAAATGCTTTCCAGGAGTGTTTGCTAGCTATGCTCTTCCTGCTCGCGGATTATCCTCTTTAATCTATTGAGCGAAATCCCCAGATATCTGGCTGTCTGAGAGTTGTTCCCATCGTGTAAAGCCAGAGCCTTTCTCACCAGTTTCCCAATTAAATCTTGCAGGCTCACTCCGCCTTCAGGAAACTCGATAAAAAGGTTTCTCTGCCTTTTACCGCTGAGGTTCAAAGGAACATTGGGCAAGAGAAGCGGGAAGCAATCTGCCGGGATTTCAGAGGAATCTGTCACCAGGTATGCCCTTTCCATTGCATTTTGAAGCTCTCGAATGTTTCCATGCCAGGGGTATTGCTTGATAAGTCTGGCTGTCTCTTCTTTGAGAAACTTGAGTGGGATGTGCTTCTGTTGGGAAATCCGCTGCAGAAACATCTGGGCCAAAGGCAGAATTTCCTCCTTGCGCTGACGCAGGGGAGGTATTTCAATGTACACAGTGCTGATCCGATAGAAGAGATCCTGGCGGAAAGTGCCCTTGCGAACGTCGCTATGCAAATCTCTGTGAGTGGCGAAGACAAAGCGAAGGTCGAGGGGTATACTCTTGGTTCCTCCCACCCGATACATCTCGCGTTCCTGGATTACGCGCAGTATCTTGGGCTGCAAGTCGAGCGGCAAGTCTCCTATCTCATCAAGGAAGATGGTGCCCCCATTAGCCATTTCCAGCTTTCCGATCTTACCCTCCCGATTTGAGCCCGTGAAAGCTCCCCGCTCGTAGCCAAAGAGCTCACTTTCAAAGAGACTGGCCGGAATAGCAGAGCAATTCAGGGAGATGAAGGGTCGTTTCACATTCTCGGCACCGAAGTGAACCAGGCGAGCGATGACCTCTTTACCAGTACCAGTCTCTCCTGTGATTAGAACGCTGAGTAGACGGTCGGCATGAACCCTTTTTGCCAGGTTTACGATTTGACGCATGGTATCACTATAGACTCCGATCCTGTCAGTCCCGAATTCTGCAAAATGTTCTTTCTGCAGTTCTGTAAGCTCGGTTCGCAGGGATTTGAGGCGGAGGTTTACTTCCTGATCAAACTCCTGGCGCAGAATATTCAGCTCGCGCTTTGTACTAAGCTGGTCTTCCAGCTTCTTGAGGATCATAGCCACAAGATCGACCGAAACAGGCTTGACCAGGATGTCTGCAGCCCCTTTTCCAATAGCCATGATTTCGCTCTCCACATTGTATTCATTCAGAAGCATTACGGTAGCACCCTGAAAAGTGTTTCCCGGCTCTGCCAGAGCATCCAGGAGGTCATAACCATCCGCTCCTGGCATATTCAGATCAGAAAGAATGATGTCGATCTGTTCTTTGTGGATGATGCGAAGCCCTTCCTCTACACTGTGAGCGAGTCTCAGCTCGTGGTTTAGCTGGTCACAGACAAAGTGCTTAATCGATTGATGGAAGAGAGGTTCATTGTTTATCAGGAGCAATTTCATATGCTATCATCCTTGTGAAAGCAGAGTTTGATGCCTTGTAAAGCACCATCGGTATGAAGCTGAAAACCGATTTTATAAAAATCTGTATAATACTTTATGATAGCCATACCCAGCTCACTTTCCTGGTTTAGACCTGCTTGAGCAAAGGGATTCTTGAGCTTGTCAATTTGCTCTTGAGTCCAGACCGTGCCATTGGTCAGAAAGTGAGCTTCCATTCCTGTATTAGAGGTTGAAGTATGAATGTAGAGCTGTTTCTGCTTATGCTGCGTGAGGCTGAGTGTGTCTATGCAGTAGTTCAGTAGATTGATAAAGATCTGTTGGAGATGAATCTCTGAAGCGGTAAAATCAGGTAGACCCAGTGAAAGGTCGATCTGGAGGTCGATTCCGTGGGAGTATATCCTCCGGTTTAGAGGGGAGATGCACTTCTCTATCACTACATTAATGTTGTTTTGCTGTTTCTGATCTGCTTTTCCGGAATTCCAGAAGCGCTTGATCTGTCTGATGAGATCTTCGATGCGCTTGGAGCCCTCGACTATGTGGTTTAGTTCTTCATCAAAATTGAGGGGGAGGATTACGGATTCCTTCTTGATCCAATAGAGGATGCTTTCGGCGGAGATTCGGATCGCGGACAAAGGCTGATTTATCTCGTGAGTGATACCATTGGAGAGGATGCCCATAGTGGCCAGACGGGATGATCTTTCTGTCATGTTCATCGTGATGAGGTCTCGAGTTTCTTTTTCGTAAAAGCTTTGGATACGAGATGCTTTTTCAATCACCTGGCTATTGAGAATGCTGCTACTGAGTTGGCTGTGCTCAAGTAGATATTCGTAGGCTTTTTGATATTCTCCCAAGTACTTATAATAATCCGATAAGATGTATGTAGCTTTGGATAGATACACTTTGTTTTGATGCTCTGTGGCAAGATCGTAGGCTTCGTTCAGGTGTTTTAGAGCATTATCTGAGTCGTTCAGAAAACAATAGGCAGAGCCCAGATTGAGCAACAATGCCATCCTGATCTCATTGGGAGTCTCGATTACTTTCTCGTTCAGGATGTTTAAAGCTTGATCCAGACGGGCAATTGCCTCTGCAGGATTCTTCTGCTTGCATAGAACGTCTGAGATGTTGACAAGAGAGATCACCTTGCTGCGTAGATTTCCGCACTTTTCGGCGAGTTGACCAGCTTTCTCGTAATAGGAAATCGCTGCCTCATGGTTCGATTTGAGCATTTCCAGATAACCAAGGTTGTTCACGGTGCGCTCGTATTCAGGAAAGAGCTGGTAGCTTTTCTGAAAGCACTCTTTGGCTTTTTCCTGGTTCCCCAGCTTGAGATAGATATCTGCTATACTGTTGTAAGCTTCCGCCTCACGTTTGGGAAATCCCATCCGGGCATGGGATTTCTGAGCCCGGAAATGGTACTCAAGCGCCACATCATAGGCATCCAAATAGCTGTAAATCGTACCTATCAGATGATAGGAATAGCCAATAACCTCTTCGTCGTTCAAGTTTTTCCCCAGCTCCAGAGCCGCCTCAGCATAGAGCTTGCTTTGGCTGTAGTCTGATACTTTCCAGTATTCTTCAGCCAGACTGATCAAGAGCCATGCCCTCTTCTGCTCGTCGATTGCTTCCCGGAGCCTTTCTTCCAAGGATTTGATCTTATCCATATCTCACTCCCATACGAGCATCATTTTTAGGATGCTATGAAAGTTGTAAAGAGAAATCTGTCAGTAAGGTGTTCAAATCCTATATCATTATCCACTATGGACAAGCTAATATTGATATAGCTGTCCCGTATGGCTAGTAAGACTAGAGGAGAATGGTGTACCTAAATTGCTGTAAAACAATGATATGCAGGTACAATCGCTTGGTTCAGAACTTTGGCACGTTTATTGATAATAGATAGGGCAAAGGAGTAAAAAAATGATCGTACTCGTAGCAAAGGATAAACTGATTCTTAAAACTGTCTCTCTCAGTATGCAGAGGCTAAAGAGGCCTCTAATCTGCTTGGAGAGTTTCACCGAAGCAATGGCTTTTATACGTGAAAACACCGGGTTGGTGGAAAGCATAATCCTGGATGGAGATATTGATCATGTCAGCTATGAATGCTTTTTGGACGGAGTCTTTGAACTCGATTCCAGCATCAGAGTACTGCTTTACAGCGATTTCCCAGCTCAGATCGATATTCTGCCAAAGGATCGTGCAGGTCATGTAGAAAACCGTATCAAGCCTTTAATATTGGAAG
This sequence comes from uncultured Candidatus Cloacimonadota bacterium, assembly GCA_964652645.1. GTDB lineage: Bacteria > Cloacimonadota > Cloacimonadia > Cloacimonadales > Cloacimonadaceae > CAZZCS01. Next base: position 6,619 of record CAZZCS010000080.1, read on the forward strand.
AAATACTGGATTTTATCCATTACGACACAGGGAGGAACAATGTCGTACACACTTAAACAGCATTACAACAGAAGATGGATCCTGGTGATCCTGTTGGTGGCAACTATTGCTATAGTAAACGCTACTGGCAGAGCTGGTCTGCCACTCACAGAATATCCCTCGAGCGGGATTAGGTCTGACAATCAACCAAGCAGAATCAACTTCATCCAACCCCAGTTCGATGAGACCCTCTGGACTGGTTACACAAATCCTTACAACTATCAGTGCATGTTTGAAGACGATTGGGATATCTATATGGGCAGTCCCTTTGGAGTAACTGTCTATAACAAAGCCAATAGCACCAGTCGAGTCCTCAATACTGCCAATAGTGGATTGAACTCAAACTTCGTAAACAGTATTGCCAAAGATAATCAGGGCAACATGTGGTACACTCACACCCAGCCCTTCTCGATCGATGAAGCCGTGTGTGGAGGCATAAGTGTCCAACATCAGAACGGTACCTGGACGTACTACAATTATGAGACAAACAACATTCCCTCAAACACCATTTCTTCGATAGCATTCGATGCGGAAGGATATGCCTGGATTGGGTTTTTCTTCAATCCCAATTCGCCCGGTGGTCTTGTGAGACTCAACCCCCAAACAGGTGAATGGATTCACTACACAAAGCACAACTCCATCTTGCCAGCGAACACTGTGTTGTCAATCTACCTCGCCAGCGATAACTCCATTTGGGTAACAACCTGCGGTGACGTAGATCCCGTGCCCTACATTGGTGGTGGATTGCTGAGAATTCAAGACGGCATCTGGACTGCCTACAGCACTGAAATAGCTCACGATCCAGCAGAGAATAGACCAGACTGGTATATCAAAAACATAGTGGAAGATTCCCAGGGAAACATGTGGTTTTGCCTCTCCGGATCAGTGGATACGGGTCTCTTCAAGTTTGACGGTACATGCTTCACAAAGTATCAATATCCCGACGATCTCATCCCACAACAAAAAGAGGACGAACTTGAGAGAGTAACCATGTATTGGGATGTCGCAATCGATTCTCTGGATCGAATATTCATCAATGCCATCATATTTCGTGTGGTTATATTTGATGACGATCAGTGGCAATTGGCATCCGATCCCTACAACCTGATCTCCGGTCATCTGCTCCAAAACATCTTTATGGGTAACGACGGGACAATTTGGGTGGCCAAATACGATGGTGACCTGGCGCAGATCGTCAATGATCAAGTAGTACATGCAGAAATGAACTCAAACAATCCCTTCAAATCCATGAACCATATCTGGGGAATGAACGCCAGGCCCAACGGCACATTCTACGCTGGCACTGGCTGGTATGCCTTCGGTGAAATCCCCATCCGAACCTCATTGCACGAGATCGGCGAAGGGATTTGGAACAACTATGGCTACAACGATTACCAAAACTACGTGGTAAATGATATTGCCTTCGACGATCAGGATTATCTCTACCTTGCCACGGGTGATAGCAGTGATGAAGCCGCAGTGATTATGGATATGTTTGGCGGAGTATCTATTTATGATGGGATCAGCTGGACCAACTACACCATGATAAACAGCGACTATCCCTTCCTCTACGCAGCAGAAGTAGAGATCGACACCCACGGACATATCTGGGCAGGAACAGCTACAGATGGCCTTGCAGTACTCAGAAACGGTTCCTGGACAGCCTACACCAGAGAAAACACACCAGATCTTTATACAAACACGATCACAGACATAGCTACGTTCCGAGATCAGCCCCTGGTCTGGATAGCTTCCACAGTTGGTTTGTACAAAGTAAACGTAAGTGATCCCCTAAACTATCAGTGGGACGTGTATCATCCTGGAAACTCCATTCTGACTTCCGGATTGATTAATGCCCTGCATCTAGATCCCACTGGAAAACTCTGGATTGGCACCGATAAAGGACTCGCCTCCTGGGATAATGGAGTCTGGACTTCATACAATAGTCAGATCGGCCAATTGGCAATCACAGACCTGAGCCAGGACGAATATGGACGCCTCTGGATAGCAACCGTAGAAGAAGGATTGCTGCTTTTGGATAGTGAAGATGTATATCAATGGAAAAGACAGAACAGCCCCATCCCCACGAACTACGTGGCCAAAATCTGTTCTGACCGCCATGGTACGCTCTGGATAAATCCCTATGGTAACGGACTCTATGCCCTTACTTACACAGCCACATTGGATGAGAATGACGTCTCGATCACTCCAGTGTCTAGCCTGAATCTGAAGAACTACCCGAATCCTTTCAACCCAAAGACCACGATCAGTTTCGAGCTGGAAAAGGCTGGAACTGCTTTGGTAGAGGTCTACAATCACAGAGGTCAATTGGTGAAAACTCTGGCCGATGGCCCCCTCACTGCCGGTACTCACAGGCTGATGTGGGACGGTAAAGATCAAAGCGGATCCAATTGCGCGACTGGTATTTACCTCTGTAAGATAAAAACCCGAGAAGAGGTCAGAACTCACAAAATGAGCCTGATCAAATGAGGCCTATCATGAAAAAGCTAATATACATACTGATATTGATTAGTGCCATCTCTTTCCTTCGTGCAGATTTTCTGCACGAAGGATGGGAGACAGGGACGATCCTTACTAACAACTGGACTTATAGTCCAGAGCAGGGAAACTGGAACATTATGAACATCAGCGGATATCAAATGCGCTTTCAAGGTTTCCCAGCCCTCGAAAACTACAATCACAGCCTGATATCAAGACCTATTGATGGCACCGTATCCACAGAGCTAAGCCTCGAATTCGATGCGATCGGCTGTCTCGGATTTGATCCCGTAAATACAGAAATGATGCACGTGGAGTACAAGACTGCAAATGGCGATTGGACTCTGATCCAGACTCTAATGCCCGAGATGATGAATATTGCAGATCCCCTGGAACCTTATAGCTTCGATCTCGCTCCCTGCCTCGGTACAGTGTTTCAGGTTCGCTTCCGCGTTACTGGAGTGGATTCCGGAAACATTCTCATGTGGAAACTGGATAACATCAAGGTGTACGATCAGGCTTACCAGTCTCCCGCTTATGTCTATGGAGTCATAACAGATGAAGAGCAGAACTCCATTCCAGACATACTGATAAGCGATGGCACCAATGCTGTTAGAAGTGCTTGGAACGGAGAATACAGCCTGGAAGTACAGCCTGCAGCAGGAGTGAATCTGGTAGCAACTGGGTTCGGTTATGCCACTCAGCAGGCTACCCTGGTGAATGTGCTCAGTGGAGATGAGCTCAGCCAGGACTTCGTTATGAGCGCTCCTCAGAATTCGATAGACGCCTTTGGCCTGGTTGCTGATGAGAGCTTCAATTCCGATGGCCCGGCTGTGGGATTAAACTGGAATGCTCCCAATGCCAATGCCTTTGAACTCTTTTACGACAATGGACAGCCAGAGTACTTCTACTCTCCCTTCATGCTCAATGAATGCGAATATTTGGTTACCCGCTTCGTTCATAGCAGTGACCTCAGCGATCTGGCGATGAAGGTGGTGCTCAAATCAAACATGGTTACTCCTGTAGCCGTGGTGGGATACTTTGAGCTCGATGGCTCTCCTGATATGAGTAACCCGATTCCAGGCACGGATTTTGTATACACCTACCAACCAACTGTCCCCGGTGAACCGGAATGGATTCAGTTCTACATCAATACTGCTATTCCAGCTGAAACTCCATTTTACCTCGGGATCAAGTTTCTCCCTGGGGACAGTTTTTCTGTTGGAATGCTGGAAACGGACGATTCTCATAGCTACTATAGCGTAGATCAAGAAGACTACTGGGAAAACCTGGGCTGGGAAGAGGCGATGATCCGGGTCATTGCCAAAAACGCCAGCTGGAACAATCTGAGAAATCTAGTGGGTTACAACGTTTATCGTAATGATGTTCTCCTGAACCCTGCACCACAAGTGTTTTGTTTCTACTGGGATTACAATCCTGGCTACTCACAAAACCGCTATTATGTAAAAGCCGTATATGACCATGGCGAAACCAATGCCTCAAACATCGCTATTACCCAGGCCGATAAAGTTGTGATTCGTAGTATCTGGCACTTTAATCATGATCCTGAAAACGAACATATCAATCTTACTCTGGGTTGTTACAACGATATAGCGCCTGCGGTGGGACTCTATCTCACCCGTAATGGAGAAGTGATCTGGGTAGAGACTGATATTCCGGTTTCAGATCAGTTCGTAAGCTATTCAGTTCCGGATTACACGGTTCAAAACGATGTTGAAGTAGTGTATCAGGCCTACCTGGAATTCAGTGACGGGGATAGACTCTATAGTCCACCCAGGATTTTCCACCTGCTTCGAGCCCCGCAAAACCTGGCAGCCATAGGCACAGAGCAGGGAGTATTGGTGTCTTGGGAAGCACCGACGGACGATCGAGAGCTCCTCGGCTATAGAATCATAAAAATCGACCCAGACTTCAACGAGATCTCAATTGATGTCTTCAATGCAACTCAATTTGTGGATGAAGACGTAATCTTTGGCGAGATTTATATGTACTATGCTGTGGCAGTGTATGAAGCCGGAGAAAAGTCATCCTATAGCGTAAACGTAATCGCCGGGCCTCCGGAGTTGATGTCCCCTCAAAATCTCAGAGCAGATATTGACATGGGAACAGT